>JAZKEP010000059.1:0-309 GCA_040387015.1 Bacteroidota bacterium | reverse complement strand
CGTTTCATTTCAGCTTCTATATTCTCTACATCGAAGGCTATGTGGTGGATACCTTCTCCCTTCTTATCAAGGAATTTGGCTATCGGAGAATCGGGTTTGCTGGCCTCCAAAAGCTCTACTTTAGAGTCGCCCACCTGGAAAAAAGCAGTATTTACCCCTTCGGAGGCTACCTCTTCTGTTTTGTAGCAGGGTGTATTGAGTAATTGTTCGAATAACGGGATGGACTTGGCGAGTTCTTTCACGGCAATGCCTAAATGTTCTATTTTCTGCATCTTAATAGGTTTTGCGTATGGGTTTATTTAAAGTATA
>JAZKEP010000058.1:0-7272 GCA_040387015.1 Bacteroidota bacterium | reverse complement strand
TTTGTTCTCAAATGTCGTTTAGCAGGGTGTGTAACGGACGTTTCTGTTCTCAAATGTCGTTCAGTAGGTTGTGTAACGGACATTTTTGTTCTCAAATGTTGTTTAGCAGGAATTATAAAGGATGTTTAAGTCATAGCAAGATGCAAAGGAAGTTTTATTGTTTCACAGCAAGGCAACCCTTCCATTCTTTTTATCGTTTTCAAAATATCATTCATAACTTCACAAAAACGATAAGCCATGCGTTCTATTATACTTACTATCGTCAATCTGGTTTTTTCCTTCAGCTGTTTAAATGCAGGTTCCAATAATAATGAGTTGCTCCGACAACTTTCAGCGGTAAATACCGAGTGGGGCAAGCAACCGGAATGCAAACAGATTATTAAAAATGCCCCTGTTGTTACTCCGCGTTCTAACAACGACTGGATAGTTGTGCATCTTGCTTTGGTAGAGCAGACCTTGCGGGCGCGTAACAGGAGTGGTCTTTCGACCTTGCAAAAAAGCAACCGTCTTCGTTTACTCAATGAACTGAATGCCTATTGGCATGGCCGGGGTTTTCCTGTAAATGATTATTTGCCTTATAAGAACCCCATATTCATTGACCGTACAGGAAATCATTGTGCAGTAGGTTACCTGATGCAGCAGAGCGGTGCTGAAAATCTCGCTCAGAAAATAAACAATGAGCAGCAGTTTGCTTATGTACATGAAATAAAAGTAAAGGGAGTAAAAGAATGGGCGAAGGAAAATGGTTTTACGGTAGATGAATTAGCCTGGATTCAACCGGCTTATCAAGTGCAGATTAATGCAGAGGATATGGATGGAGGCTTAAACGGAACGGTGAATTCAATTGCTGTAGATCAGAATTCTCAAACAGTTTATGCAGGCGGTTCATTTAACCAAAGTATTAGCGGTGCTGTTTGCCAGAATGTGGCAGCTTGGATTAGCGGTTTTGCAGGATGGGATTGGATACCGCTTGGCAATGGCGTAAACGGACCTGTGCATACGCTTCTGTTCCATAACAACAAACTTTATGTGGGTGGTGAGTTTACTATGGCGAGTGGCATTGCTGCAAAGAATGTGGCTGTTTATGATATTGGCCTGGGTCAGTGGCAGGCAATGGGTTTGCTTGATAGTACGGTACGGGCCTTTTGTGTCTATAACAATGAAGTATATGCAGGTGGAGATTTTAGCGGGTATGTTGCTAAATGGATTGGTGGTCAGTGGCAGGATGTAACTCAGGGGTTTATTTATGGAGAGGGAGTGCGCACTTTAGAAGTATGGAGTAACTTAGTAGTAATTGGCGGAGATTTTGAATTGGCTACGGGGGCATTGCGCAAACACGTAGCCACTTACAATGGTTCACAAATAGGTATTCTCGGATTCGGAACTCCTACGCCCGTAAATGATTTTACCGAACACGAAGGCAAACTAACCGCTGCCTGCGATGTGATAAAGGGAAGTGATACTTGCGCATTGGCGGTGTATGACACTGGCAATGGAGAATGGGGGGTAACACTTAAACCTTTTGGAGGAATTGCAGATGCTTTTGAGGGCAATAGCATTAAGCGCCTTCATTCAAACGGAAATCAACTATTGGCTGCAGGTGCTTTCCTTTGCTCAACAGGAATGACTTACGGCAATAACCTAATGGCCATTTCAAAAATGACTTACGATACAACTACCTACACCATTTATCAGCCTCTGGCCAGTACCGATCAGCCGGTCAATGACATTCTTTTGCTAAGTAACATTTTGTATTTCGGTGGTTCTTTTATTACCAATGGTTATATAGATA
This sequence comes from Bacteroidota bacterium, assembly GCA_040387015.1. Lineage (GTDB taxonomy): Bacteria > Bacteroidota > Bacteroidia > Chitinophagales > LD1 > Bog-950. The sequence goes on along the minus strand of JAZKEP010000058.1, from coordinate 5,480 downwards.
CGCTTAACCGTATTGGCTATTTGCAACTTGACCCGCTTAGTTCTGGCGATAAGTTTGAAAATAAAGTGGTATTGAATCTCTTCCCTAACCCTGCAGGTAATTTAGTACATATTCAATCTTCACGAAATGAGAAAATTGAATATGTAGAGGTGTATGATATAGCAGGAAGAAAAATAATCTATGAAACGGTCAACGCCACATCAAAAGAAATTTCGTTGCAAAATCTTTCGGCTGGCATTTACACAGTCAGGGCATTAGCGAATAGCGGGTGGGGTAATCTGCGCCTGGTAAAAGAATAATTTGAAGCCAGCTTACTCAGTTACAACCTTTACTTTTCTTGCATTAGAAACAGCAATATTCTTTACGCTATCTACTTCACTGCCAATATAATTATACGCAAGTGTTACCGCCATTCTGCGGTAAGGTCGAGTGCTTGGTTTGCCAAAAATGCGGATGTCTGTTCCAGGGTCTTTAATCGCTTCCTCAATTCCGGTATAAGTTGGATTCGTACCTTCTTTACCGGCAAGTATTACGGCACTGGCTCCAACCCGGAGTAATTCTATTTCAGGAATTGGTAAACCCAGTACTGCACGGGCATGCAACTCAAACTCCGAGAGATTTTGGGTACCCGCCAATGTTACCATTCCGGTATCATGTGGTCTGGGTGAAAGCTCACTGAAATAAACTCCATCGTCCGCTAAGAAAAATTCAACACCCCAGATACCTGCTCCGGTAAGTGCGCGGGTCACTTTATCCGCAATATTTTCAGCTTCTTCTAAATGAGTTTTGCTCATAACACAGGGCTGCCAGCTTTCCTGGTAATCACCGCGTTCTTGTCTGTGACCAATAGGAGGGCAGAAGAGGGTTTTTTCATTTTTTTGAGTTACAGTGAGCAAAGTGATTTCGGTATGAAACTTCACAAAAGCCTCCACAATAACTTCTGCAATATCGCCACGCTTGCCCGCTTGAGAATAATTCCATGCTTTTTCAATTTCCTGTTCGCTTTTAATAGTTGATTGCCCTTTTCCACTTGAACTCATTAGCGGTTTAACCACGCAGGGAATTCCTACTTCTTTAACAGCGTCCTCCAGTTCTTTAAAAGAAGTTGCGTATCTATAGTTTGCGGTCTTTAAGCCCAACTCTTTGGAAGCTAAATCACGAATAGCTTTGCGATTCATAGTAAAGTTAGCAGCACGGGCAGAAGGAACTACATGAATACCTTGTTTCTCATAATCGTAAAACCGCTCCGTTCGGATAGCTTCAATTTCAGGAACGATGAGATCGGGTTGATGTTTTGCAACAATAGCATCCAGAGCATTTCCATCAAGCATATTGATTACTTCGCGCTCATCCGCCACTTGCTGTGCGGGAGCATCGTTGTATGAATCAACAGCCACTACGTAGTGCCCTAAACGTTTAACGGCAATTACAAATTCCTTCCCTAGTTCTCCGCTGCCCAACAGCATTATTTTCTTTTGCATAAAAAAATTTATCGCAAAGTAATTCAAAATCGAATTCTATAAAATAGAAAAGCCGATAAGTGTACTTATCGGCTTTCCCGTTTATGGATAACAAAGAATTACTTCAAGGTTACAAATTTTGAAACAACCGCTTCTTTTACGAAATAATATTTCTTGCTGGAAAATACTTCGGAAGTCAAGCGATATGGAGCTATTTGTAGCAGACCTGAGTTAGATCCTGTACCCAACGTTCCCATTTCCGCAGCAGTAAAAGTGCAAGAGGATACATCCGGTCCTTGAACTTTTAATACTGATCCGTTAGGGCCTGATACAACAAAAATTACTGAATCACTTCCGGATACCGCTCCTGTAGCAGTAAGAGTAAAGTCGGCATTAGTAGCAATTTCTCCTGAATTGGAAATGTCATCAATTGAAGGGAAAGATCCGCTATGAGATTTAGTAAAAGCAGGAACACCGTTAGCTGAGTTGCCACTAATATCCCAAACTAAAGGTGTTGCAAAATCTATACCCGTTGGGGTTGTAGTTGTAGGTACATAAACGTAAGAATTGCCGGACTGTTTGTTTAAAGTTTCGCCATCACAGGTAACTGTTCCGCCATCTACGAAAGTGCTTTGCGTACCGAACCACGCCACAGCAGTTCCAATTTCAATAGTTGTTGTAAAGCCTGCAACAGTTGTGTGCGTAAGGGTATTTACCGCAGCAAACGCTCCATCGGCATCGCTTGGTGTGTTTACTGTAGGAGCGGTGTCCTGTGGAGCAGAAGGTGTATCATCTTCTTTTTTACATGATGAAACCATCAATAAACCTGATAACAATAAGGCTGAAACGGTGAAAATGTTTTTGTTCATAAAAAGGATTTTTGGTTAAATAAATATTTAAGCGCAATGTTAATTGCCAATGGCATGGGCGGGCTACGATTGTTTTAACAGCTAGTGTCGAATTTTCTTTTTTTTTGGTCAGTGTATTCAGTTTCGGCACTTTCAGAATTATATTATTTTGGCGCATAAAATAGTTCATATGCAAGACGACAAAACCTTATTTACTGAAAAAATTTCCGCAGGAAAAAGAACCTATTTTATGGATGTGAAGGAAAATGCACAGGGCAGCCAGATCCTGAAAATTAACGAGACCCGTAAGCACAATGGCGAGTTTATACGTAACAGCGTGATGATTTTTCAAGAAGATTTTGATAAGATTTTTGAAGCACTGGAAAGAGTTAAGGAGTATGTACAACAAAATCCTTCAAGCCAACCCAACAGAGTATTCCCCAAAAGAGAAGCTGCCTCTTTTGATAATAACCATGAAAATAGAATTGAAGATAAAGAAGAAGACCTTAGTTTTTAGTAGCTAACCAGCTTGGTACAGTTATTCTCAGGTTTGAAAAACTGCCCTTTAAGTTCACGTCTTTGATTCCATCGTTCGGATAACCCCAGCTTCGCATCTTGCAATCAAAATCTGCTGATATACGAAAATATTTTTTATCGTTTTCCCAGTTGAACTGAGTGATGGTTAGTTTACTTTGTTCTTTTAACAGGTAATACTTAGCCGACTGAAACTGAAGCGCAGCAGCATAATAGGAGGGGACTCCGGTTTTTTCATTTTCATAGTTAATTTCAAACTGCAACGATTCGGTAAACAACTTGTCCGGGGTAATATCATATGACTGGCCGTTAATTGTTGTGCTGATAACCGTACGCGATTGGGGCTTTCCTCCAACGGTGGCGGACTTATTCATTAATAGGCCCCGAAACAATTGGTCTTCCTGAATTAAAAAGGGTTTACCATCAAGAGTAGCAAAAAAGGATCCTTTAAGTTCGCTATCACCCTGTCTAAAAGAACAAGTTGCTGTAAAAACAGTGATTAATAAGAGCAGTTTTAATGGTTTCATTGATTGCAAATTAAGTAAACCGTTTACTAATGCAAAACGGTAGAGTCAAGATAAAAGTATGTTTAACTTAAGTCAACAGGGATATTTGTGTTTCGCACAAATTGCAATTTTTGAAGACTGGAGGGGACAATCAGTAATAAGATTATTTGACGATTATTTTTAAGCCCATAAGGTATAAGTAAATCTCGCTATTAGTTTTTCAATCGGTTACAATGTTGGTTTGCAAAGGGACTTTAGTCTTTACAGAAATGTTTTTGGGCTGTGAATTAATCAAGCTGTTATTATCTCCCACTATTTGGAGTTGTGTCGCAGGAGGAGTAGTTTGGAGATGCAAAACACTTGTCTCCCTAATGACGGCATCATTTTCTAGTATAATATTTTGAGTGTCAGGTATCAACATTATATTTCCTTCAACCGGAGCAAACAGCTTCTTAACGATGATAGTGTCGGATTTTCCGAAATTGCTCGTTTTGCCATCGGCCAGGAAAAGTGTTACAAGAATTAAAAAAGCAACCATAGTTATTTATTTAATAAAAGGCAATAATGCTTATGCTAACCGCCCCCATTAGAGACCCACCCGTATTATTGGTTAGTGAAACATTGAAGGAGCCATTGCCGGTTTGTACATTATTGAGATTAATAGAATCATAAAGTGCATTTATCCCAGTAAACGAGGCGGAAATTGAGCTTGCTGTTATACAATTAGGGTCGGTAATAGTAAAAACCCTTGTGGCACCATTGGCCCAGGGTCCGTTCCAGCTAAGGGAAGCATAATACTTGGCAATAATGGTAGTTGCTGTAGGATTACCTATTGAAAAAGGACTCCAGGTAGGAGCTGCATTGGCGCCTGCTGATAATAGGAATTGGCTGGCAGTTCCAGCTGAGTTTCCAGGCATAAAAGCTTTATCTAAGCGAAGGTTACCGCCCACCTGCAAACGCTCAGTAGGCGTGGTGATACCAATACCCATGTTTCCCAGACTATCTATTACTGCTTTTTCGGTGTTGTTTGTTCTAAATCGCAATGATACGTTGTCCGTAGTTCCTACAAAATTTGTGTTGCTGACAGTGCTGCCATTTCCTTTTACTTTCCAGAAGTTACCGGCCGCTGAAGTGCTATTAATTGTTTCGCCCTGGGCAAAACATAAATCTAAGCTGGTCAATAGAATAAAGATCAGCATTGTTATTGATTTTACTGCGGTACATTTCATAGTACGTATTTTCCTTTAATAAGTGAGAACACAAATAGAGTTTTTGTAACTCAAAATCCACTTAATTGAGAAATTTTCTCAATTAAGTGGCTAGAGGTCCTTGTTTTCTCCAATTGGCTAATTTATCATGCCACAAAAAATTATAAGACATGAAGGTGTTTAAATATGCGTTCATGACCTAAGGTTTATCCGTAACAATTAAAGAACGGAACATATACGGATAAGTAGCGGGATAATTATAAAACGAAACGGTTGGATTACTTACCGATTCACCCGACCACTGTATTTTAATAGTTGTAGGCGTTCCCGGAGTGGTAGTTAATGTATAAGTTAGAGTCATCACATCAGTACCATTGAAGCTCACTTTCCCGTAGGAATATGCATCTTTTATGTTTGTGGCATCTTGAACCAATCGATATTTCATCAGATGCTCTTCATAATTATTACTGGAGTAAGTACACTTGGCCGAAAACTCCACATATACTTTACTATTCACTGGGGTAAGTGTTAACGTCATTTGCGGCATATCTACAAAAGCAGCTGTACCGGTATATAGGGGAGCGGCAATAGTTACGTCTGTGGTTCCTTTCACACTATAAGTAAATACATTTCCGGCACCTGTTGCTCCCGTTGCACCTGTGCTTCCAGTAGTACCAGTAACCCCGGTACCACCAGTTGCTCCTGTGTTACCAGCTAAACCTGTTGAACCAGTAGCTCCTGTAGCACCCGTGTTGCCCGTAACTCCAGTTGAACCCGTGTTTCCTGTGGCTCCTGTTGAACCTGTTGCGCCCGTACTACCAGTTACACCGGTAAATCCTGTAGAGCCAGTAGCTCCTGTTGAGCCCGTGGCACCAGTTACACCGGTAACTCCGGTATTTCCTGTTGCTCCAGTGTTTCCAGTTG
>JAZKEP010000057.1:0-14521 GCA_040387015.1 Bacteroidota bacterium | reverse complement strand
CTGCAGCTTCAGGCTGCGCTGCGAATCGGTCGACAGCGCGTCGAGATAACCGGGCCGCGTCGCGCACAGGTAGCGCTTGGCCGGCACATGCAGTCGCACCGGCTCGCTCACCTCGCGGCCGAACAGCGGCCACACTCGGTGCAACTATAAGCATCCAGCAGATTCTTCCAACTCAGATCAGCCACGTCCTTAGCGCCAAATTTCTTTACCGGGTCCCCGTTCGTTGGTGCCAGCTCGGGCTGCATAGCATAAAGCACTTCATTTTGAATAGCTGGCATATTCTCCATCTTACCCATCGGTTCCAATTTTCCATACCAGGTATTCGGGAAAGCCAGGATAATATGTAAATGTTTTGAATAAGGAAGATAAACCAGGAAAGCTAACACTCCAACGAGGTGTCCCCACCAGCCCAATCGCTCGACCACGTGAATAGCGGTATAGCTCCATCCTGAAAAAACCGGCATCAGCCAACCACTTACAAGAAAACCATATTCGCCATTATGCATGGCCATGTCTCCGGTATTCATACTGAAAATACAGGTAAGCAGATAAATCTCTCCGAGAAGGATAATCGTGGCATCTTTAATCGGCCAACCCTTCAACTCGGGCATATTTAAACGTGGCACGCGCAGAATCCATCTTCTTACCAAAAAACAAACTGTAACAATGAACACTGTTACTGAGAGGACTTCAATAAATGAAATAGTAAATACGTAAAATGAGCGAAGTGCGGGAATACTCTCAATAGCATGGTAAATAATCCGGTGATGGCCTGTAAAGCCATCAATAAAAATCTCGATCAATTCAATTTGAGTGATTACAAAACCTACGTAGATGAACAGGTGAAGAACGGCAGGGGTAATGTTCTTGAACATTTTCTTTTGCCCAAGAGCAACCAACAACATATTATTCAATCTTTCTGAAGGGCGATCGGTTAAATCTTCCTTCTTGCCAAGCATAACATTTTTATAAACTCTGGTATAACCTTTAAATGCAAAGTAGCCGGCAATCCCAGTCAGAATAATAAACAATACAGTTTGAAGTAAGATGAACATAAGTTGCTAAATGAAACGGGACGAAAATACATTTTTGCAGAACAAAAACAATTTGTGCCTAAACAGTTAACTTTATATATCATGAACAGAAAACTCCCTCTAATGTTCACGCTTATCACCCTCTGTATAAGCATGACTTCGGCACAAATTTCTACTAAGCTTGACCTGCGGTTATGGGAACAAATGCAAGCCGGCAGCCGTAACGAACAAAAAATATCTTTGCTGGTAAAAGGCGATATAAACAAGGTAAAGGAATTGGTTAAACGCTATAAGGGCAACTACAAATACGGCTACCAAAACATTTCTTCGGTTGAAATTCACAGTAAATATCTGCTGGTGTTTACCGAAGATAATGCAATTGAAAAAGTAGAAAATACCAGCGCCAAAGGAACCTTCCTTATGGATACAGCCCGCATCCGGAATAATATTGACAGCGTTCATACAGGCTTCTCTCCTCTTCCCAACAATCTGAAAGGAAGAAATGTAGTAATGGGAATTATTGATGGGGGCATTTACTGGCAGCATAAGGATTTTAAAAAGCCTAATGGCGAAACACGTATCCGTTACATATGGGATCAGGTTGTTACCTCAGGCTCTAATTCTCCTGCTCCCTATAACTACGGCAACCAGTGGAGCTGGATAGATATTGACAATGGCAATTGCACCCATACACCTCCTTCTAACGATTTCGGTCACGGAACATCCGTGGCTGGTGCAGCGGCAGGGAATAGCCGTTCCACTGAAGGAACGATTTATGAGAACCAATATACAGGCGCGGCTCCCGAATCGGAAATCATTGCCGTACGAGTCAGTTACAGTGGAAATTTTCTGGCTAATGTGGCAGATGCTGTTGACTATATTTTTAAAAAGGCCGATGCTCTTGGCAAACCTTGTGTCATCAATACCAGCATAGGAACTTATTATGGTTCGCACGATGGAGTTGACCTTGGCACACAACTTATTGAAACACTGCTTGACCAGCGAAACGGAAGAGTGTTAGTAGCTGCCGCAGGCAACGGAGGAAGCATTCCTCACCATCTCAGCTATAACATCCCCGCTGATTCAGCTTACACTTTTTTTAAATACAATAGTACCTACCGAGAAGTTTATTTCGATTTCTGGGCTGACACTTCCAACTTTAATAATGCACGGTTTGCCATAGGATGTAATGATACATTAGGTAACGATTTACGAAGGACACAGTATTTTAGTGTTCCTGCCGATTTTAATCCACCATCTGGAAGCAGCATTGTCCGTACGATATATCTAGTAGCAAATCCCAAATTCGATACGATAAGCATTGCTGCTACTCTTGATGAAGGGAGATACCATGTGGAAGTGCTGATTCATCCTGCAAGAACTTTCAACTACTGGCGTTTACAAACTTCCGGCAGTGGTAAGTTTGATTTATGGAGCAGCGCTGAACTGATAGGAAGTGCCGACATGACCAGCTATCTGCGTTCGGGCGTTTACATTCAATACCCCGGATACAAACATCCCGATACTTTAAAGACAATGGTTTCCTCCTGGCAGAACAGCGAAAAGGTGATAACAGTTGGCAACTATTCGAACCGGGCAGGTTATATTGATTACAACTCAAATTACGTTGACCTGACGGCTGTAGGATATGATGAAGTGCCCGGACAGAAAGTATTGGAATCCAGTTTTGGCCCAACCCGCGACAACCGTTTGAAGCCCGATATCATGGCAACGGGTCATACTATTCTGGCTACCGGTGATGCCAACAATATTGCTTTGCTGCTCGGCAGCAACCAGGGTTATAAAGTTGCACCAACGGGAAAACACAGCCGCAACGGAGGAACCTCCATGGCATCGCCCATTGTGGCAGGCATTGCAGCCTTGTATATGGAAAAACGACCCACTGCTACTTACGATGAAATTAAACAAGCAATCATATGCACTGCTAAACGCGACAGCTTTACCGGTAATGCCCCCAACATTGCTTATGGTAACGGAAAAGCGGATGCTTTTGCTGCTTTAACTGCACCCGCTTCCTGTTTTGTATTTGGGGCAAAAGATACTGCCTGCATCAATTACAACGAATTGGCAAATGCGGATACCGGTGGATGTGTAGCAAAGATTTACGGCTGCATGGATTCCACTGCTGCTAACTATAATGTATTCGCCAATATTGAAAACGGTACTTGTGTTTTTACTTCCATCAGAAATATTACGGCAAATGATCTTTCGGTGCGGGTAGTTCCAAATCCATTCAGCAGTCGAACCGCTTTCAGCATTAGCGGGGCTACTTTTGATAAAGGTGTTATTAAGATATTCAATCAACTGGGAGCACTTGCCGATGAAATTCCACTCAGCAAAGGCATTACCGAATACACCTATCAGAATCATACGCTCAGCAAGGGAGTATACAGTTACGTATTGAGCGGAGATGACCAATATTTTTCTACAGGGAAGTTAGTTGTGGATTAGGCGCATTGATGTGTTTATAAGTGCATAAAGGAAACACGATAAGGGTGCACTTTTGTTGACGTAACAATTCTTAAACTTTTAAGCCATGGGCAGCAAAACTTACCGGCTCTTTATTGTATTTAATTTACTGGGGGCAATGATACAGGCCCAGGTATCTACCAAACTTGATTTGCGTTTATGGGAACGTCTGCACGATGGAAACATCAGCGAGCAGAACATGCCGCTGTTAGTGAAAGGAGACTTGAATGAGGTGCAGGCACTGACCGAACGCCTTGGAGGCACTTACAAATACGGCCATAACAATATTTCATCGGTTGAAATACCTGAAAGAAACCTGCTGGCTTTTTCCGATGACAAGGCAATTGAAAAAATAGAGAACACCGGAGCCAAAGGAGTTTTTCTGATGGACACCGCGCGCATCCGCAATAACATCGACAGCGTTCACAGCGGCTTTGCACCTTTGCCAAACAATCTGAAAGGAAGAAATGTGGTGATAGGAATTATTGATGGCGGAATTTATTTTCAGCATTATGATTTTCGCAACCCTGCCGACAGCACTACCCGCATCCGTTATATCTGGGATCAGGTAGCTACCGGTGGAGTGGTTCCTGCACCTTACAACTATGGAAGACAATGGACTTCTACCAATATCAACAACGGCACCTGCACCCACGTACCTCCTGCCAACGATTTCGGTCATGGCACTTCAGTAGCTGGTATAGCAGCGGGCAACAGTTTATCTACCAAAGGTACCGCTTATGAAAATCAATTTACCGGTGTAGCTCCTGAGTCGCAGATTATTGCGGTGCGTGTAAAGAATGACAACAACTTTCTGACGAACGTATCGGATGCGGTAGATTATATTTTCAAGAAAGCGGATTCACTGGGCCTTCCTTGTGTTATCAATACAAGTGTAGGAACCTACTACGGCTCGCATGATGGGTTGGATCTTACAAGCCAGTTGATTGATGCCATGCTGGATGAAAAAAACGGACGGGCCCTGGTGGCATCGGCAGGTAATGCCGGCAACATACGCCATCACCTTGGTTACAATGTTCCTACCGATTCGGCTTATACTTACTTTACTTACACGGCCAATCCGAGTGTGAGCATTTACTTTGACTTATGGGCTGATACTGCCGACTTTAATAACACCATGTTTAAAGTGGGTGCCAGTGTCAATAACGGAACCATCATCAACGGCACTGAATATTTTAATGTGCCCCTGGATTTTAATCCTCCGCAGGGAAACTATGTTATAGTGAACCGCTCTTTAACCAACGGCTCGTTAACCGACCAGGTTTCAATTGCCGCCACGCTCGATGGCGAACGATACCATGTTGAGTTTCTTATCTATCCTTCCAAAACTGCTAACTACTGGCGCCTGCAAACTTCCGGCTCCGGTAAATTTGATGCGTGGAGCAATGTAAATTTGACGGGCACTGCGAACATGACCCGAGTTTTAACCGGCAATGTTTTCATCACCGATCCGCATTACCGGCACCCCGATACGCTAAAGACCATGGTTTCTTCCTGGCAGAATAGCGATAAGGTAATTACCGTGGGCAATTATTCTAACCGCGCGGGTTATACCGGCTACACTTCAACTTATGTGAACCTTACTATTGCCCCCGACAACGAAGTGGTAGGAAGAAGAGCGGCCGAATCGAGTTTAGGACCCACGCGCGACAACCGGATGAAGCCCGATTTGATGGCTACCGGAAACACCACCCTTTGCACCGGTGACGCTAACAACATAGCCTCGTTGCTAAGCACCAGCCAGGGTTATAAAGTTGCACGGTCGGGAAAGCACAGCCGCAATGGCGGAACTTCTATGGCTTCGCCTATTGTGGCCGGTATTGCTGCCCTGTATCTTGAAAAAAGGTCTAATGCAAGTTATGCCGAAATAAAGCAGGCGCTGATATGCACCGCTACGGAAGATAATTTCACAGGCTCTACTCCTAACCATCAGTATGGCAATGGAAAAGTAAATGCGTTTGCAGCGCTCACTTCCGTCAACTGTGTTTCTTTCGGCTCCAACGATACTTCCTGCCTGAACTATAACCCCGTAGCTGATTTTGATTCGGGATGCGTTGCAAAAGTTTATGGTTGTATGGATACCGCTTCCATCAACTACGATTCACTGGTTAATGTAGATAACGGCAGCTGCATTCCGAAGGTATACGGCTGCACCGATACCGGTTCTATCAATTACAATGCCCTGGCAAATGTGAATGACGGAACCTGCATCCTTAAAGTATATGGCTCGCTCGATACCGCTTGCATTAATTACAATCCTGCTTCGAATGTTATTGTTACTTGCATTGCGAAGGTGTATGGCTGCATCGACACTGCTTCTATCAATTATGATGCATTGGCAAATGTGAATGATGGTTCCTGTGTTGCTAAGATGTATGGATGCACTGACACTGCTTCTATCAACTATAATGCATTAGCAAATGTGAACGATGGCTCCTGCATTGCGAAAGTGTATGGTTGCACTGACACTGCTTCTATCAATTACGATGCTCTGGCAAATGTGAACGATGGCTCCTGCATTGCGAAAGTGTATGGATGCACCGACACTGCTGCAATCAACTATAATGCATTGGCAAATGTGAGCGATGGCACTTGCATCGCTAAGCTGTATGGATGCACGGATACTGCTTCTATCAATTATGATGCATTGGCGAATGTGAACGATGGTTCCTGCATTGCGAAGGTGTATGGATGCACGGATACTGCTTCTATCAATTATAATGTATTAGCAAATGTGAATGATGGCTCCTGCATTGCGAAGGTGTATGGATGCACTGACACTGCATCTATCAATTACGATGCGCTGGCAAATGTGAGCAATGGCTCTTGTGTTGCAAAAGTGTATGGATGCACCGACACTGCTTCTATCAATTATAATGCATTAGCAAATGTGAATGATGGCTCCTGCATTGCAAAGGTGTATGGCTGCACCGACACCGCTGCTATCAATTATGATGCATTAGCGAATGTGAACGATGGCTCCTGTGTTGCTAAGGTGTATGGCTGCACCGACACTGCTGCTATTAACTATAATGCTTTAGCAAATGTGAATGATGGCTCCTGCATTGCGAAGGTGTATGGATGTAATGACACTGCTTCTATTAATTATAATGTATTAGCAAATGTGACCGATGGCTCCTGCATTGCGAAGGTGTATGGTTGCACTGACACTGCTGCTATTAACTATGATGCATTAGCAAATGTGAATGATGGTTCCTGCATTGCGAAGGTGTATGGTTGCAGCGACACTGCTTCTATCAATTATGATGCATTAGCAAATGTGAACGATGGTTCTTGCATTGCGAAGGTGTATGGATGCACTGACACTGCTGCTATTAACTATAATGCTTTAGCAAATGTAGATGACGGAAGCTGCCTGCCTTCTTCCATTATGGATATGAACGCTGATACTATTTCTGTTCAGGTGATGCCGAATCCTTTTGCAGGGGAAACTACTTTTAAGCTTACCGGTGCGGGTTGGCATAAGGGAAGCATACGCATTTACAATGTGCTGGGCGAAACTGTTGGTGAAATAGTATTATCGCACAACCGAACCGAATATATTTACACCAGCGATGCTATAAGCAAAGGAGTTTATTTTTATTTGCTGACGGTGGAAGGCAGAAATATAAAAGCCGGTAAGCTGGTGGCAGAATAGAGGACAGCAGTGCAATAAAACATTAAACCGATTGAATTGAAAAAAGTGCAGATACTTAACAGCGAAGACATACAGCAGAAAACCCGCAGAATTGCTTACCAGATTGTGGAAGACAATTATGACGAAAGCGAGCTGACGCTTATTGGCATTAAACCCAACGGCTACGGCTATGCCCAGCAGCTTCAAAAAGAAATAGAAGCCATTGATTCCATTAAGGTAGTGTTGGTGGAGCTTTCGATGGATAAATCGAAACCGCTGGCAACCGATATAATCCTGACGCTTGGCAAACACACGCTCGACAATAAAACAGTGATTGTGGTAGATGATGTGGCCAACACCGGCAAAACCCTTTACTATGCCCTGAAACCGGTGATGGAATTTGCGCCCAAAAAAGTGCAGGCGGCAGTTCTGGTTGACCGGCAACATAAACTGTTTCCCGTGACAGCCGATTTTGTGGGCCTTTCGCTTTCCACTACTTTAAAAGAACATATTGTGGTAAAGTTTGATGCCCAGGGCAAAGGCAGCGCTTTTCTCTCCTGATTACTTCCTCTCCTATTCTTATTTTAAGGTGCGCAAAGACTTTGGCTATATTGTCATTGAAAATTATAAGATGAGAAAAATAGTTACGCTGTTTCTTATAAATTGTAGTGTGCTGCTTGTTAACGCGCAGCGACACGATAATAACTGGCTATGGGGGGTATTCACTTCATATCAGGATTCAAGTCAGTATTTCCTCGGTAATGCTCAAGGTGATTTTAATAATGATTCCATTACAGTATATAGTAAGTTTCACAACATGCCTTTCGATGCTTCTGTAGGATATTTTAGTAATGCCGATGGTGAGCTACTTATTTATACCAATGGAATGCAGATAAGGGATACAACTGGTAATTTAATTGAAAAGGGAGACAGTATAAATCATGACGTTTGGTGGGACTTGAATTATCAGAACATGATGGACGGTTTCTATGGGTTCCCATCAGCACGTGAAGCGATTCTATTTTATCAACCTGGTAATGATTCTACTATTTTTATGATTCATGAGCACCCCAGCTCAACAGATTTATTTGATAATAAGATAAAACTAACAAAAATTGCTGCGAGCAGGGACGGTACTTTCAGCGTAACAAAGAAGAATATAGTAATCTCTCAATATGCTCCCTCTTTCCAAAATACTGCGGCATGTAAACATGGCAATGGTAGGGACTGGTGGGTATTGTTTACAGATGTAAATACAAATTGTGTTGTAAAGCTACTTATTACAGATGATACGCTCATTGAATATGATCGGCAATGTATTGGAGATACCATTGAAGCGGGCTGGGGGTGTAAAGCAACTTTTTCGCTTGACGGAACAAAATTCTCTAGTTCGGATGCTCAAAAAAACGGAACCAATATTTTTGATTTTGACCGTTGTTCCGGTCGATTAAGTAATCCCCAGCACATACCCCCAATTGTAAAGTATGATTCATTAGGATTTATAGGAAGCGATGTTAATAGCGTAGATTTTTCACCCGATAACCAATTCATGTATGTATTTTTAGGGGAATTGATATTGCAGTTTGATTTGGAAAGCCCCCAATTCCCCAATGACTTTGATACAATTGTTGGTTGGGATACTTTTATAGATACTGGTGTAAATAGTGTTCCGTTTGTATATTTTTCCTCTTCATATGGACCTGATGGTAAATTGTATATTGGTCCTGCGGGTGGGCAAAGATTTTTATGCACGATAAATAATCCCAACGGAAAAGGTGCAGCCTGTGATTTTAGAATGAGAAATATTCAATTGCCCAAGGTTTGGTCGTACACATCACCCAATATTCCCAACTACCGCCTTGGCCGCTTGCCCGGCAGCGCCTGCGATACTATTTACAGTGATATAAAACCTATTTACACCCAAACCCCTTGGCTTAAAGTTTACCCTAACCCCGCCACCGATGTAGTGCGCTTCGAATATAACTGGGTGGAGTGGGATGCTGTTGGCGACTGCCAATTGGTGCTTGCCGATTTGCAGGGCAGGGTGGTGCTGTCGCAAACCATACCTAAGTATTCTTCGCGACAGGAGGTTAACATCAAAGAACTGGCAGCAGGTGTTTATACCGCTTCGGTGCAAAGCGGAGAAAAGCGCATAGCGGTTTGTAAGGTGGTGAAGGAGTAGAAACGCAGCCAGTGCTTTTCTCTCCTGATTACTTCCTCTCCTATTCTTGTTTTAAAGGGCGCAAAGACTTTGGCTATATTGCCCTTGAAAATTATAAGATGAGAAAAATAGTTACGCTGTTTCTTATAAATTGTAGTGTGCTGCTTGTTAACGCGCAGCGGTACGACAATACCTGGCTATGGGGCATATATCCGCAAAACCAAAATGATACTCAATACGTTTTTCATGGAAATGCAGAAGGAACTTTTGTAAACGATTCATTTGTATCTGAAGCCCGATTCAGAGGTATGACTTTTTCGGAGATGAATTCAAGTATTTCGGATCCAGTAACCGGAGAATTACTTTTTTATACGAATGGACTTTGCATAAGAGATACCTCCGGACAGATAATCGAAAATGGGGATTCTTTGAATTATGGAAGATTTTGGCACCCAGAGGATGGAGCTTTTGGTGGTAGAGGACCTTGGTGTTTACTAACCTTGCCTGTGCCCGATAAAGATTCACTTTATAAAATCATTTATAACAGAACTGACGATTTAACTCTGGGGTCTATGTGTTATACGGATGTTCTGGTTTCAGAGACTAATATTAAAGTTCTCGATAAGGATGTTCAGTTTTCCAATGTGAATCCAGAGTTTGGTGGGGTAGCCGCCTGTAAACATGCAAATGGCAGAGATTGGTGGGTAATTTTTTCGGAAGCTGATACTAACTGCTTTCACAAATATCTTCTAACACCTGACACTTTCATGTTCCATTCTATACAGTGCTATGGCAGGGTCATTGATATTGCCGATCTAACTAAAAATGCCTTTGCACCAGATGGGTCAAAGCTTGTGAGGACAGCTTTGTATGGAGCCTCTGACTTATTTGATTTTGATCGTTGTAGCGGGGAGTTATCTAATTTTTTCCCACTCGATACTTTCATTGTTAATGATAGTGCAAATACTGTATTGGATGGTGTGAACTCTGCTGAGTTTTCCTTCGACAATCGTTTTCTTTATCTGAACACCAGTTATTTTGTTCTTCAGTATGACCTTCAGGCTTCAGATATAAATCTTTCAAAAGATACGATAATCGAATCGGATTATTTTGTGGATACCTTTTGGCATAACACTGGACCATATGTGTTTGACCTTTCACAGATAGGACCGGATGGTAATATATATGTAGGGCCTGGGTTTGCTCAGCGCTTTTTTACGACCATTAATAACCCGAATGGCATGGGTGATTCCTGTGATTTAAGGCTGAGGAATGTTGTGGTGCCTAAATGGATAGAACTTACTATACCTTACTCCCCCAACTACCGCCTTGGCCGCTTACCCGGCAGTGCCTGCGATACTATTTACAGTGATATAAAACCTATTTACACCCAAACCCCCTGGCTTAAAGTCTACCCCAACCCCGCCACCGATGTAGTGCGCTTCGATTATAACTGGGTAGAGTGGGATGCTGTTGGCGACTGCCAATTGGTGCTTGCCGATTTGCAGGGCAGGGTGGTGCTGTCGCAAACCATACCTAAGTATTCTTCGCGACAGGAGGTTAACATCAAAGAACTGGCAGCAGGTGTTTATACCGCTTCGGTGCAAAGCGGAGAAAAGCGCATAGCGGTTTGTAAGGTGGTGAAGGAGTAGAAACGCAGCCAGCATCTCTCCTATTCTTATTTTAAAGGGCGCAAAGACTTTGGCTATATTGCCCTTGAAAATTATGAGATGAGAAAAATAGTTACGTTATTTCTTGTAATGTGTAGTGTGCTGCTTGTTAACGCGCAGCGGTACGACAATACCTGGCTTTGGGGCATATATCCGCAGAATCAAAATAATGCTCAATACCCCTATCACGGTAATGCACATGGAACTTTCGATAACGATACGTTTGTTACGCAGGCGAAGTTCAGAGGCATGACCTTTTCGGAAGCGAATAACTGCATTTCTGATCCCGCTACTGGAGATCTTCTTTTTTACACGAATGGACTTTGTGTAAGAGATTCCAATGCTCAGATTATTGAAAATGGCGACTCATTGGCTTTTGGTCCTGGTTGGCATCCTGAAAATGGTGGTTTGGGAGGTATACAATTATGGAGCTTACTGACGTTACCTTATCCTCAGAGCGATTCACTTTTCAAATTAATTTATCAAAGATATGATGGTGGTGGATTAGCGTCCATGTGTTATGCTGACTTGTTACAAACATCGAGTAATATTCAATTAATTACAAAAGATGTAAAGTTTACTTCCATTTATCCCGCAGATGGTGGTATTGCTGCATCAAAACATGGAAACGGAAGAGACTGGTGGGTGATTTTTATCGAAGCAAATACCAATTGCTTTCATAAATATCTGCTAACCAAAGATGCTTTTGAATTGCATTCTATTCAGTGTATTGGAAGACCTATAGATATTGCCGATGCCTGCAAAAATGTCTTTTCACCGGATGGCTCAAAGCTTCTGCGTACTGCCTGCTATGGCGCAAGCGATGTTTTTGATTTTGACAGGTGTTCCGGATTATTGTCGAATTATCTTCCATTAGATACTTTTCACGTAGTAGATACATCGTCAGGAGCTTTGTTAGATTGTATAATGTCGGGCAATTTTTCAGAGAGTAATAGATTTGTTTATATGAATTGCGCGTATTTTGTGTTGCAGTATGATTTGTGGGCAAGCAATGTAAATGCATCAAGAGATACTGTCGGAATGATCGATTATTTTATTGACACTATTGCCAACAACCCAAATTACTATTCTTTTTACTTATCACAAACTGCTCCTGATGGGAGGATATTTATAGGTCCGGTAGTTGGTCAAAGGTTTTTCTCCACAATAGAAAACCCTAACGGCAAAGGAGATTCTTGCCGATTTAAACTCAGAAGCGTTCAGGTCACCAAATGGATTGATTTAACTATACCCTATTCTCCTAACTACCGTCTCGGTCGCTTGCCCGGCAGTGCATGCGATACTATTTATAATGATATAAAGCCTCTCTACGCTCAAACTCCCTGGCTTAAAGTCTATCCCAACCCCGCCACCGATATAGTGCGCTTCGAATACAACTGGGTAGAGTGGGATGCTCTTGGCGTGTGCCAATTGGTACTTGCCGATTTACAGGGGAGGGTGGTGCTGTCGCAAATCATTCCTAAGTATTCTTCGCGACAGGAGGTAAGCATCAAAGAACTGGCAGCAGGTGTTTATACCGCTTCGGTGCAAAGCGGAGAAAAGCGCATAGCGGTTTGTAAGGTGGTGAAGGAGTGAGGTTGATTTTAATGCTTTAAGAAGGTGAACTAAACTTTTACAATAGGAATAAATGAAACCGAAACTCTTAATACTGTTTATCATACTTATCTTCGGCCAAAGCCTTGCCTATTCACAAGACCTGACATACCTGGAATGTGATGGCAAGTTTTTTCCGGTAATTAATGGCACGCCTGTTTATAGTATCTGGGTGATCAAGAGTTCTATCCTTGCTCCTAAAGATTCAGTAGTTCCTGAAGGAAAAATTAGCTGGGGCGCATGTAGAACTGAGATGATAGATGATGCTTTGCCCGAGTTACCTGAACGCTACTACATACTTTACACATCGCCCCTTCATGTAACGGACAAACTTATAAGACTTACAGCCGGAAATTTCACCGATGAAACGGTGGAAATAACCGGTAGCGATGGTATAAAGCAGAACATTGCAACAAAGCTGGTGCGACCCAATACATTGCAACTCGCAACCGGGGAACTAACTATCGGCAATTACAACTGCAGGATAACTCAGCAGGGCAGGGTGATTTTTGAATCCGCATTTAAAATAATGAAATGAAAAAGTGGAGTTATTTCCTTTTGCTTGTTAATCTCTCTCTGATTTCGAGGGCTCAGAAATATGATAACTACTGGGTTGGCGGGCGTTATCCCGACTTTCAAAACCAAGGGTGGTTTGGAAACAGCGATATGGAATTTATGCAGGATAGTTTAAAGCAAGAGGCACATTGGAGGAACTCCGCTTACAACGCAACAATGTTTAGTCTGAGTGATAGGAACGGAAATTTTCTTTCTCACTCCAACGGTTTTTGGGTGATGGATACGGCCAATGCAATTATTGAAAATGGAGATAGTTTAAATTATGGAACCGGCTGGGAAGATTTTTATCCCACTGCCCAAAGTAGTATAGGCTATGCGCTAGTTCAAGGGATGCATTTTATTCCTGCCACAAATCATGATTCGACTTTCTATATTTTTCATGAACTTATGAGTTTCAATGGAACATATTTTCCTGTCGATAGCATTTGTCTTTCAGTTTTGGTTAATCAGAGCGGTTTTCTAAAGTTAACTAAGAAAAACGCAATGCTGAATGGAATGAATAATCTTCCTCAGGATGGAAATTTAGCTTCCTGTAGACACGGGAATGGCAGAGATTGGTGGGTTACGTATGTAGGGAGAAACTCAAACTGTACGCATCTTTTCCTCCTAACTCCGGATACTCTAGAGTATTATGGTCAACACTGCGAGGGAGACACTATCTATGAAAGAACAGGGCGATATGCCGTTTTTTCGCCAGACGGCACCAAATATGCACGCTCAGGTTCTGGGGGAATAAATGTCCTTGATTTTGACCGCTGTAACGGTACATTTAGTAATCTGATGCAGATACCACCTGCATTAACTTATGACTCTTCTGCCCAAGTAAGCCTAGATTTGATAATGAGTATTGTTTTCTCACCAAATAACCGTTATCTCTATTCCTGTCATACTGTAAAAGTATTGCAATATGATTTATGGGATGCGAACCCGGACCTGACTAGAGATACTGTTGCTGAGTTGGATTACTTTGTTGATACCGTTCCTAATGCAGGATCTGGAATATTTCTGTTTTGCTTTTCGCAGATAGCTCCCGATGGAAAGATTTACATCGGATCATTCAATGGTGAAAGATTCCTATGCAGAATCAATAATCCAGATGGTAAAGGTGATAGCTGCCAGTTTGGTATGCGCGAAATTGTATTGCCTAAATTTTGGAGAGGGAGTATGCCGTATTATCCCAACTACCGCCTTGGCCGCTTGCCCGGCAGCACCTGCGATACTATTTATAGTGATGTAAAGCCTCTCTACACCCAAACCCCCTGGCTTAAAGTTTACCCCAACCCCGCCACCGATTTGGTGCGCTTCGAATATAACTGGG
>JAZKEP010000056.1:0-2250 GCA_040387015.1 Bacteroidota bacterium | reverse complement strand
ACCGACCAGCAACGGACGCAGTTTGCGGCCCTTGATGGGCTGTACCGCGATTGGAACGCGAAGATAAACGTCATATCGCGGCAGGACATCGACGCGCTCTACGAAAAGCACGTGCTCCATTCGCTGGGTATTGCCAAGGTAATTCAGTTCAAGCCCGGCACCGAAATCCTCGACGTGGGCACCGGGGGCGGTTTCCCCGGTATTCCGCTGGCTATCTTATTTCCCCTTGTTCAATTCCACCTGGTTGATAGTATTGGCAAGAAGATCACGGTGGTTAATGGCGTGGCTGAGGCCCTGGGGCTGACCAACGTGCGGGCTGAGCAGGTACGTGCCGAAGGAATCAGTCAGTCGTATGACTTCGTGATTAGCCGGGCGGTAACGCGCCTGAAGCCGTTTATGGGCTGGATGCGGTACAAAATAACCAAGCGCGGCAACAACGACCTGCCTAATGGGGTTTTGTACCTGAAAGGCGGCGATCTTACCGAAGAGTTAGCCGAGATTCCGGATAAGTACAAGATATACAACCTCTCTGATTACTTTCGGGGCGAATTCTTTGAGACAAAAAAAGTAGTACATATTAAAAAATAAACCAGGATTTACGTGATTATAAGGATTTACAGGAGTTGGCTATCGCAAATTCGCTGACTAGTACCGACGTGCTGTAAATCTTTTCAATCAAGAAAACCCTGGTCCAGAAACCATGAACGAGCGATTTAGTAGCAGCAGTTTTAAAGATCCGATCCGGCAGGACGTGGTCGAGTTCAACGACAAGGGCGTAACCTTCCGTGCGAAGAAGCTCATTGGCGGCACCGACAACTTCATCTTCTACTCCGACATATCGGGCGTAGAGATCGATAATGGCCTGTTTTTCTCAACGATCCGGGTCATTCCCCGCGCACGGCCCGAGATAGTGCTCAACAACTTCACCAAGGGTGATGCCCGGCGCGTGAAGGAACTGATCTTGCAGAACGTACCTGCCAACCGCCCTGATGCCTTCGACGGCCCAACGGGTTACGGACAGCGATAATTTTTTTGAGGCCTCAGGTAAGCAGGTAGCTGCTGATAGTCATTCAGTTGCAACCGCCTACTGCCGCCCGGGAGTGTTCAATGCGAGGGAATGACCAATTTTTTCGGTCAAATACTTGCGCAGAACCCGCCAGAAGCATACTTTTGCACCACGATTTCAGTAAAACGAAGTCGGCCGGCAGATTCCCGAATAGCTCAGCCGGTTAGAGCATCTGACTGTTAATCAGAGGGTCGCTGGTTCGAGCCCAGCTTCGGGAGCATTGACAATGAGCCACTTACAGCACTAAAGCAGTAAGTGGCTTTTTTATTTTCAAACAATTTTCAAGTAAAGAGTAAGTGTTAAAAATTTAATGCTTATTTGGCATTAGTATAAAATTGCCCAAGTAATCACGCCATAATCAATATATACAATGTCATTACCTAATAGCTGGAAGTTGTATGATCAGTCTATTGATGAAAGGTGTCAAGATTTAATTGATTATAGAATATGGGAGGGAATAAGCCTTGATCAATATAGGTTATGGAGAAGGAACTTCAGTACGGATGATGAGAAATTCTTAAGAGCTTGCATTTTAGACTCTCTCTTATACCGATCAAAGTCACAGACGATAGCAATGTTAGAAGACAACATATGTAAAAACATAAATAATACATTTAGATTAAATCCACCTCCATCTAATGCGTTGACATCATTTCCTGAATGCCTTCGAAGTGAAACGACAGAACCTTATATTCGAATAGTATTAGCATTAAAGAGAAATGACGGCCCTACAAAAGGAGCATATGTACTTGGCAGATA
This sequence comes from Bacteroidota bacterium, assembly GCA_040387015.1. Lineage (GTDB taxonomy): Bacteria > Bacteroidota > Bacteroidia > Chitinophagales > LD1 > Bog-950. The sequence continues at coordinate 425 of JAZKEP010000056.1, read as the reverse complement.
CATTAAAAGGAATTTGGGCATAAAGAGTAGATATATTATCACACCAGAAGGTATAGACAATGCTTTTACTAATGAAAACGTAAGAACTTTCATATTTATAGATGACATTTCCGGGACGGGAAAAACCTTTTGTGACGTACACAATCAATGTAATCAATTTCAATTAAATTCTAGTTATATAATATTTGCCCCGCTAACAATTCACGAAACAGCTATTAATAAAATAAATAAAGCTTTTCATGACATTAAATTATGTTATGTTGAAAGGCTAGATTCAACACACTCATTCTTCAACTTTGGTTTGGGACCAAAACTGGATCAAGAAATTGCAACATTGTACTCAAACTTACTTGTTGCTAAGTTAGCTACCGTTGCTAAAGGAGTTAAAAAAGGATACGGAAAGCTAGGCCTTTTGTATTTATTTG
>JAZKEP010000055.1:751-4091 GCA_040387015.1 Bacteroidota bacterium | reverse complement strand
GAAAGTGATTTAAGGGCGCGACCACCTTCTGCTTTAACCGCATTTGATTTACGTGAGTTGTCGAACAAGGAATCAACAGCCTCTTGCAACATACGCTTTTCGTTACGAAGGATAACTTCAGGCGCCTTGATTTCCAACAATCTTTTTAAACGATTGTTACGGATAATTACTCTGCGGTATAAATCGTTCAAATCGGAAGAGGCGAAACGACCACCATCCAAAGGAACCAATGGACGCAACTCAGGCGGAATAACAGGCAGATACTGCACTACCATCCACTCCGGACGGTTTACAATAGTTTCGTTAGCCTCGCGGAACATTTCCACCACCTTCAAGCGCTTTAATGCTTCGGCTTTACGCTGACGAGAAGTTTCGTTAGCAGCAGAGTGACGAAGCTGGTAGGATAACTCATCAAGGTTGATTCTCGAAAGCAATTCTTTCATCGCCTCCGCACCCATCTTAGCAATAAATTTATTTGGATCGGTATCTTCAAGCATGTAGTTGTTCTTCAACTCATCTGCTTCGAAAGCCGACATATATTCTTCTTCTGTCAAAAGGTCGAGGTAAGCAAGATTCTTACGCTCTTCACCTTTTTCTGTCATCAGGTTAACACCGTTAGCCGCTTTACCGGGCTGGATAACAACATATCTTTCGTAGTAAATGATACTTTCCAGTTTCTTGGAAGAGATACCGAGAAGGTAACCAATTTTATTTGGAAGCGATTTGAAATACCAAATATGCACGATAGGCACGGTCAACTTAATGTGGCCCATACGCTCTCTACGCACTTTCTTTTCGGTTACTTCAACACCACAACGATCGCACACAATGCCTTTGTAGCGAATACGCTTGTATTTACCGCAGTAACATTCGTAATCTTTGGTGGGTCCGAAAACACGCTCGCAGAACAAACCTTCCATTTCGGGCTTGTAAGTTCTGTAGTTAATGGTTTCAGGCTTTTTGATTTCTCCGTTCGAACGACCCAGAATTGCATCAGGTGATGCAAGCATAATGGTGATCTTGGAAAATTCTACTCTTTTCGGTTGGTCTCTTTTAAATGCCATGTTTTGAAAAAGTTAATAGTGAATAACGCATAGTAAAAAGCAAACAGCCGGAATACCGCCCGATTTGCTTCTGTGTTTTTCCAGATAGTTGACAACTGTTATCCGATTTCGCGCCTGCCGGCTTGCATACTTTCGGAGATCTAGGACAGCCACTATTTGAAAAAGAGGCGCAAAGATATTATAACTCCTGAAAGAAAAAAGAGTTAAAAGGGATTTTTTAAAGATTATAGAAGCCCTAAAACTACGCCTACATTTTAACTGGAAAAGAAAATGCTTTCAGTGTGCCATAAGCAGTGTACTGTTCTGTGGAAGTTTCTTTTAGTTTTGCGGGCCTAAAAAACAGAATTTAGTGAAGCTTTCGGTGATAATGCCTGTGTTTAATGAGCGGAAAACTATTCGCGAAATAATTGCCAAAGTGCAGGCGGTACCTATTGAAACTGAACTGGTAATTGTAGATGATGGCTCCACCGATGGCACCCGCGATATATTGAAGGAGTATGAAGGCAAGCCGGGCGTTCAGGTATTTTACCATGAAAACAACAAGGGTAAAACAGGGGCCATTAAAACGGGTATTCCGCACACCACGGGGGAAATCATCAGCATTCAGGATGGAGACCTCGAAACCGACCCTAATGATTTTGTGCACCTTACAGCGCCCATCAAAAATGGGGAGGCTGCTGTGGTGTATGGCTCGCGCTATCTTAATAAGAACGAGAAAAGCCTATACTTTGCTTATAAGTTCGGGGCTAGGTTCCTGGCTTGGGTGGTGAATATTCTTTATGGTCAGAACATTACAGATGAAGCCACCTGCTACAAGGTTTTTAAAGCGGATGTGCTTAAAAAAATCCCTTTACAGTATGACCGTTTTGAATTCTGCCCGGAGGTAACAGCTAAGGTTTCGAAAATGGGTTATAAGATAAAGGAACTGCCCATGAATTATTATCCTCGCAGTTTTGAGGAAGGCAAAAAAATGAATTGGCGCGATGGGCTGAAAGCCCTATGGGTGATTGTAAAGTTTAGATTTGTGAATTAACCAGTGGCAAAGCAACAACCAAAACAACAACCGGCTCAGGCGGTTAAGAAACAGCCTCCTCCTTCAAAGGGAGGCGATACCTTTACCTACGTTATTAGGAATTTAGTGATTGTACTGGCACTTGCCTTTGTATTGTTTGGCGTTGATAGAATGAATAAGAAAGGCGGTGAACTACAGGATAAATACCGTGAGTTTCAGCAATTGCGTCAGAGCGGGGGCAATCAGCAGCGCATGGAGGAATTGTACCGCGAAATTATGGATATACAAAACGATACCTCCTTCCTGAAAAAGATCACTCGCGGTTATTATTGGGCCATTCACGATATGGCTATTGGGGGAAGTGAGAATGTGAAGGAAATAAAGAACAAAGCCGACAAGCCATTAACGCGTGAGGATAAATTCGCGATGCGTATAGGATTCTGGCCTTTTATTGATTACATCAATAAAAATACACCTGACAGTGCTGTCATTTATCTGCCCGAAGGCGATTCTGCCACATCTAACAATAGTAAATGGAGCTATATATATGACCCCGAGTGGATGGAGTACTTTATTTACCCCCGTTTGTGTGTGGCTATGGGAAGAGAACAGGACCATCCTGACTTAGCTAAACGGGTAACCCATGTTGTTATAATAGAAGGAAAGGGCTATGATAAACTACACTATGATGTGCCTATGAATTTGCGACCTAAAGAGGATGTATTGCCCATTGATCTGCCTCAACCACAAAACCCTTAAGGATGACAGCGCTTGGAATCTTACTTTGTTATATACTCGGCTTGGCGGTGCTCCTTACAATTAGCAGGAAGTATTCCTTAGCAGAACTTATCGGTTATTCTTTTCTAATTGGCATGGGACTCGAAACTTTTTTCTTATTCCTTTTAGATATAGTAGGCATAAAGTATTCTCAGGGTATTTTGGTGGGATTGAATGTGGGCCTGAGTGCAGCACTTTTTGCATTGAACTTTAAGCACCTTAAGGAATTTCAATTAGATCCGAATCCGAAGAATTTTCTTCAAATCAGGAATATCAACCTGCCTGCTATTTTTATAGGATGCATCATCGCCTATCTTTTTTATTGCGTCACAGAAAAATGTCTCTTCTGGCCTCCATTGGAGCGAGATTCTTTCGGCTCGTTTGATAAGCTGGCTCGTGTAATGGCGGTGGAAGGCAAGTTGAAAATCAGTTTGTTTGATTATGCTTTGGAAGGTGCAGGTGGTGTTTACCCCCCCCTATACCACGC
>JAZKEP010000055.1:0-741 GCA_040387015.1 Bacteroidota bacterium | reverse complement strand
ACTACCTAAAATTATCACCACCCTTTTCTTCCTATCAACATTACTCGTGTTTTTTGATGTCACCCGCAGATTCATAGGTGCTACAGGGGCATCCCTGTTTACGCTTCTATTAATGATCACTCCCGAATACTTTTCGCATGCAGCCCTGGCGCTCGGCAACCTGCCCACCACTGCCTATGTATGTGCCGGAGCTTTATGTACCATCGCCTGGCTTGAAAAACGGGAGGAGAAGTTCTTTTGGCTGGGGGCTATATTGATGGGTTTTGCGGTTTGGGTAAGAGGGGATACAATTGTTTTTACCGCAGCTGCTTTGCTCGTTATGGGTATAGATTTCCTGCGCACCAAGGACTGGAAGAAAACCGTTATTTACGGAGCTATTGTCACCGCCCCATTTATTATCTGGGCTCTCTATCTTAAGTTTAAAATTAAAAATGTTCCCTCCGCTAAGTTTGACTTTAGTATTGGGTTCAACAGCGAGCGTTGGGAGGTTGTAAAAGGTTATACCGATGCTTATCTTTTTGGGGGCGACGATGGTTACAAGGGTTTAGGGAATGTGGACGGAGCACAGTTTTATGGTTTGGCTTTTGTACTTTTCTTCGCGGTTCTTTTGGCGAACATCCTTCTTTTGGCAGTTCTTTTTTACCGGAAAGCCAACTGGAAGCAAGCAATTTTGTCACAAACGAATATCCTTTTGCTATTCTTTGCATCCTTCGTTGCTTATTTCCTGCTATTCTATTTTAT
>JAZKEP010000054.1:5444-8151 GCA_040387015.1 Bacteroidota bacterium | reverse complement strand
AATACTTTAAACCAAATATTATTTTTTCTTGAAGCCAGGTCCGGTTTTTACCTCTTTAACTACTTCTCCATAGCTTTCAAATTCAGGTGCATCCTCGGGCTTATCAGTAATAATCTTGAATTCCACTCTTCTGTTTCTTGCTCTTCCTTCCGGATCATCTTCTCCGCCTGGTAACTCATTAGGAACAGCCGGCATTTTCTCGCCAAAAGTCTTTACGACAATTCTTTCTTCCGAAATTTTCTTCTTCTTAACCAGAAACTTCTTCACTTCCTCTGCTCTGCGCTTTGAAAGTTTTTCGTTGTAATCATCTTCTCCCTTGCTGTCTGTATGTCCTTGTATTTCTACAGAATAACCCGGATGTTCAGTTAACACTCTTACTACCGAATCAATTTGTCCCTTATAAAACTCAATCACATTCGATTTATCGAAGGCAAAATAAACATTCGGAATCTTGATATGGATCTTGATAATCGGATCTATATAAAAAATCTGTTCGATAGTATCACGTTCTTCTTCCTCATCTATCGTCAAATTATCAATAGAAGGCCAAAATCCTTCTTTATTTCCATTTAACTTATAGGCAGTATTTCTAAGGACCGGGAAATAGAAAGGTTCAGTGGTAGTAATATTGTTTCCTATAAATTCAAAGTTATTTCCAGCAACTTTATAAAGTGAAGCATCAACTCCAGCCACAGGAGTGTTGGTCGCATCGCCTCTCTTTACATAAATTCCTTTTAGGGTAACGTCTTGTTTAACAATTACAGTCCATATATCATCACAGCAGGTAGTTCCGCGGATGGAAGTAGTACCAACACGATTCGACACCATAAAACCCTTAAATCCTTTTTCATCTAAAGCCAGGTAAAAATCATCGGCAGAAGAGTTGATAGGAACCCCTGCATTTCCTGCAGCACCCCAGTTACCTGGCGTTCCTGCAGCTTTAAATACGTCTAAACCTCCAATAGTTGGATGTCCATCTGAAGAGAAATACAAAACTTTATTCTTAGCATCGTAAAAAGGCGAAAGATCATTACCAACCGAATTCACCTGCGATCCTGCATCCTGAATAGGGCCGAAAGTACCATCAGTGTTCATCTTAGCATAGAAGATATCAATTCCTGTTTTGCTTTCCTCACTCTTTCGGTCGGATACGAAATAAAGAATCTCATTTCCATCTGCATCCACACCCCAGGCAGGATGAGTGGTAGTACCTTCTTCAAAGTTAAGCGATTTCAATTCTTCGGGTTCATTCCATTCTAAAGTATTTTTCTTAGTGGCACGAAACAATTTGCATCTGATTCTGTTACCCATGCTCAAACTATCAGAACACTTAGTAAAAATCATTGTTGTTTCAGCACTATTTAGAATAGCATTAACTGAAGCCATTTTACCATCATTAGGAGGAGAAGGCAACATGGTTCTGCTACCGTAACTTTTTCCCGCCTTTTCAGCTGTAAATATAGAAGTATGATAAGAATCCTTGCTAACAGTAATATTCACCGCTGTATCCGTCTTTTGAGATGAAAACAAAAGTCTGTTTCCCTTTAGCGGTTTAGGAGAAAAATCCTGAAGAGTAGTATTCACTCCTCCCTCTGTTCTTTCTACTTTTATCTTAGTAGGGTTCTTCAAAAGAACTACAGCAGTGTCGCAACCATCAATTTCGATTTTGGCCAGAGCCTTGAAATTAGGATCTTTCCTTCCCAACTTTACTTTAAGGTAATCGGTAAAGGTCTTCCTTGCTTCTTCATACCGGCCGTTCATCTTTTGCATTTGCCCTAAGAAGAACTGATCATTTACATAAGCTTCAGGATCCTTTTTTACAAGTTCCGAATAATACTTTTCGGCAGCTTCGTAATCGCGGAGATTCCGGTTTACTTCGGCTAGCAAATGAACAATGCGAAGTTTTTCGGGTTTTGCATTGTATGCATCTTCAAGGTACTGGGCAGCATTGTAATAGCTTTGGTAGCTACCTTCTCCCATTTTTTTAGTGGCAATTTTGACTTTTTTACGCCAACCCACTTTCGGATATTTCTGTACGTTCTTCAATCCTGAACTATCCTGGCCGGAAGCAAATAGTATCAGGGGTATCATCAGCGCTAAAAGGAAATACTTCATAACAGGTGATTAAGTTTTCTAGGGTTAAATAAAAAAGGTATTAGTATCTTGGATTAAACAAATAGTTGTCCTCCTTTGGAACAAAAATGTTTCCGATATAGCTTAAGGTAACTTCAAATCCCTGCGGTAACTTTCCGCCAATATCTTTATAATCGCCATACTGACGGCTTAAGTGAACATCATAAGCAAATCCTGCTCTGAATCCTTTGTATTCAAATCCAATTTTAGGTATAAGTGTATAATTTCCAGTATTCAAACGATTCCATAATCCAAGGAAAAGAGTAGCGCGTTTTGCAGGATCCTTAACTACGTGAATTCCCCCGGTTAATCCGAAATTTGTTTCTTTCGATTTTGCCTGAGTCTGGAACAAAACCCCAGGTATGATAACTCCCTTATCTTTTATATCAAACTCAAATCCTCCATGTACAGTGTGGCGGAAAGGAAGGCGATAATCCTTTGGACTATTAGACAGAAAATCCTGCTTGTAATTAGTAGCATTATTAAAAGAGTAGCCTCCGTAAACACGCATCCCCTGATAAAATTCATACTTTAAAAATATCCCAGCATTAAAAACGCCCTTCATTCTGTTTCC
>JAZKEP010000054.1:1178-5434 GCA_040387015.1 Bacteroidota bacterium | reverse complement strand
TTTCCTGCATTAAAGCTCTCGTTTGCCAGCCCCGGGTCATATCCAAATCCTGTTTGAGAGGATGCATCAGAATAATATCCATCATGAAAACGTAAATCAGCAGGATTCATCTTATACATGGCAAGTCCTCCCTGAAATCCTAACCCTAACTGAAATTTTGCTTTTGGACCAAAGCCCATATTATAGGCAACAGAAGCAAGAATCTGGTTTTGATTGAATGTTTTTCCGTTCTGCTGGTCATTGAAAAATACGATACCAACTCCCAAAGCACCATTCTTTATTTTTTCTCTGAGAAGTGAAAAATCAACACTTACTGAAGGTGTAGAGAAAGCAGGCTTACCAGTAGTCAAACCAGGCCACTGGTTCCGATAAATTCCTGAGACCCTATAGAATCCGTTAAAGTTACCCGTAAGTGCGGGATTAAGTGTAAGGGGTGAAGAATAAAACTGAGAGAAGTGAATGTCTTGTGCATTCGATGAAAAGGCTCCCAACAGTAAAGCTAAAATTGCGTAGAATCTTACTTTCATGTTTCTGATTTGTTTATTAGGGTTCAAAGAAAATAATTTTTATCAAATGGTTAGTGTAAAAGTGTAAACGAGCCATATAAGTTATAGGGAATGTTCACACTAGGATTGTTTTGATCCGGGCCATTTATTGTAATATAATATACATACGTTTCTGCAGACTGCATCGTTCCACTGAAAGTTCCATCCCAATAGCCATTACCATTATAAACCATCTGTCCCCATCGATTATAGATTCTCATTTCACCAATCGTATAAATTCCTTGTAATATTAAAGGAATAACAGGACCATACACATCGTTATGTCCATCGCCATTAGGCGTAAATGCATTAGGCATAGGAGGAATACCTGGTGGGACGACTGCTAATCTAACTGTATCAGAAGCAATACATCCGTTTGTCAAATCGCTAACCATTACTGTGTAAGTAGTTGTAACTTGAGGAGCAATAACACGCGGCTGATGCAAACTTGAATCATCTAAGTAAATAGACGGAGTCCATGAATAAGTGAAGTTGCTGCTATAGCTGGTAGTTGCATCCAGAGCGGCATTTCGTCCAATAAATACAGTAGCAGTAGGCGGATCCGGAATGGTCGCATCTACTGTTAAACAGTGAATATCAATCGTTACATCATCGGAGGCAGTACACTTATCAGTATCAGTAACAGTTACAGCGTAAGTGCCGCTTTGTGTTACAGAGATGCCCTGAATAGAATCGGAATTTGACCAAATGTAACTACCGGCAACAGATGAAGCAAGAAAAACGGATGTATCACAACTGCACAAATTCTGGTCATCACCTAAATCAATCAATGGTGGTTGTGTCTCTGTAATTACAATTGAACTGTAGCTACTGCATCCATTATCGTTTGCAATTAGGTCATAGGTGCCAGCAGAAGTTACTACTAAGGAATCACTAACCACTCCGCCCGGATTCCAGGTATATTCAATGCTGCTTACAGGATCTACATAAAGAGTTAAACCACCCTGACCTATACACACTACCGTACTATTTGATATTATAGCTGCTACAGGAGGTTGTACAATAGACAAGTATGCGGTATCCTCCGAACGCAACACACATCCATTGTTATCTATCGCTATGTATGAATAAGATCCTGGTGTGCTGACTGTAATGCTCTGTGATTGTGCTCCGTTACTCCATTGGTAAGTTATAAAACCTGCGTCTGCACTTAGTACCATGGATTCTCCCAAGCAAACGGAAGTATCACCTGATGGCTGGACAACAATAGGATTAAGAGTAAATTCAGAAATAGTTACTGTATCTGAATTAAAGAAACAATATCCGTCATTTACACGAACAAAATAGCCCTGCGAAGTTGAAGTTTGGGCCGCTGTAGAAATACTGGAGGTAGTATCCCCCGTTGACCATTCGTATGAAATATAAGGTGACCCGGTCGGTGATAAAATAACGGAATCGTAAGGGCAAATACTCAATGGGTTACCTAATGAAATAAGGGAGTGAGTTCTTACGTTAACAGTAAGGGAATCGTAAATTCTGCAACCGACAGAATCAGCCGCTGAAATAAGATAAGTGGTAGTAACTCCCGGTGAAGCAAAAGGATTTTGTGCAGTAGAAGACGATAAGCTGGAATCAGGCGACCACACATAGTTAACGCCCGCACCAGTGAACTGAAGTTGCACCGAATCACCACTGCAAATTGAATCAGGAACAACCGTCAATGTATATGGAAATTCACCAAGTGACACATTAATGGTATCTCGACTAACACAGCCATTAGTAAAAGTAGCAGACACTGTATAGGTGGTATTCGTAGTGGGGAAAGCAAACGGTTTTAACACCGTATCGCTGGATAGTCCAATTGAAGGAGACCAAACAACGCTCGTTAGGGAGTTCCCCGCTGTTTGAGGAGTAAAACGGAAAGCTACAGGAGAAGAAACAATCCAGGGCGAAGCATTATACCCTGCAGGGGAATATCCTATTGTGCCGAGGCTATCCTCAATACCCAATGTATTTGTTTGACCGGTAGTTGTAACCGCACTTACGTGTACCTCAATCACATTAGTGCTTTCGAAAAGTTGAATTTCTCCATTCACAAATCCGCCAATGGAATAATAAGCTACATTTTTCCACCTTATCACCGCCACCCTGTTAGGGGCTGTGCCGGAAACAAAATAATCAATGCTGCCACCCGAACTGGTATTCAAATCTTCCCACACCATAGCTACCAGATTGTTAGGGGTGGATGGATTTGGCAATGCCTGTCCTGCACAGCATCCGCTGCCGGGCGCGATATTAAATGCAATGAATCCATTGGTAGAAATATAATATCTCGCTACCGTACTGCAGAAAAACTGGAATGGAAACGGCATAGTAATGGCCGCACTTACCGCATCATCACCAACAGGGCCCGAAAAGGTTGTACTGGTAGGAATAATAGCTGAATAGGGGATGGGAGTTAGAGCATAATCACGAATACAAAACGGAACAGCAGGATTAGGTAAAAAAGCATTTAGCTGAATGGTATCAACATTACAAATAACAGTATCGGGCCCTGTTGTAATTATCACAGCAGTATCTACATGCAAGGTAATAAACGTATCGCCTTGGCAAGTTCCATCATCCACAACTAATGTATATGTTACTTGCGCGTTTACCGGAACTGATGGAGCCGAGGTATCCTGAAGAGTTACCCCATTGGAGCCTGTCCAGGTAAAAGAGTAGCTACTTAACGGAGCCTTACACATGATAAATCTGGTATTCGGACGATTCTGTCCCCTAGTGGGAGAGGTTAGAGCTGTGCAACCTGATTGAGTAGAAAGGTTGGCATTATCCCAAAGCACAGAGCCCGGAAAAGAAGTAGCGGTATAAAAGACATTATCTGAACTTGAAGTTGAGCTATTGTCATAGCAAATTTCTATGATAAGATTAGAAAAACCATCCCAATTATAAGGAACATCAAGAGTATGTGTGTTCCAGCCGGCATTCGATACATAAGCCTGCGGGTTTAAAACAGTAGTAAATGCAGCATTCTCGAAGGCCAAAGGATTAGAAGCCGGAAGCTCCTGGATAGTAGTGCAAGCCATTTTAATTGTAAAGCTGCCAAAAGGTTGAGTACTCAATTTACTGGATATATTGAAACCCAAGTCGGTAAATGTTCCTGCACCTAAACCCATCGCCTGCAGCTCTGATGCACGGTATAAATATTGAACCTTCACATCCCAGCTGGTGCCGTAATATGGTGAAGTAGTAAACCCGGTGTTTGCTGTACCCGTACCTATATCAGTTAATGCAAAAGTGCTGCCCGGCAAACAAGGATTAGTAGGATCGCCAGCGGCACCGCATTCCAAAGCACTTACTAAACTGGTAAGTTGAACATTGGTTCCCGGACATACATAATCTGAAGATGGCAGAATTGTAACTTGTGGTCCTACACCCTGCAATACTATCGGAAAACTATCCCTAACCGTACAGCCGGCATTAGAAACAACTGTAACATGGTACATAGTGGTGTTATTAGGTCTCACATCGGTTGTTTGCGAGGTAGGGGCCAAAATGCCTTGACTAACAGGAGACCATGAATAAGTAAACGGACCTTCGCTGCCGGGGGTTGCGGTTACCGTCATACTCGTGCTCGAGTTCAGGCATATAGTATCATCGGGAGATGTAATTGAGGTGCTGAATGTGTTTACATTAAACACAGTAACTGTATCTATATTTTTACATCCTCCAGTTAGGTCACCCGTAACA
>JAZKEP010000054.1:0-1158 GCA_040387015.1 Bacteroidota bacterium | reverse complement strand
TGTTGCAGATACCATTCCCGATGTTGTTGACCAACTGAAATAATTTCCACCCGTTACAGTTACCTGAACCGGGCCTCCGCCCGGGCAATAAAATTTATCGGGACCGGCATAAATTCCATCTAACACAGTAATATCATAAGTAAAAAGCTGAATTCCAGGAACCTGACACGCATTATCGCTAAACTGAATCGTAAAATATCGAAACCCAGTATCTGTGCCTAGTGGAGTCCAGTTAAAAGTTACACGAACTGAATCCGGCCCACCAACAGTTGTGGTGGTTAACGTTGCTCCGGGAATGGATGCCGCAATATTTGAAGTTACTGTAAGTGGCTGACCATCCGGATCTCTGGCACCAATAGTAAACGTTACCGTTTGACCCGGGCAAACACCCAACGAGTTACAATCTGTAACCACCCCTCCGCTTACATTACCAGGAATTAAACAGTTGTTTACCCGGGGTGCGTTATTCGAGCAATTAATGATAATGATTTGAATATCGCGCATGGTAGAACCTATCAAAACACCATTCCGGTATTCTTTCACCAATACAGCAACTACATAAACCCCCTGCGTAGTGGGAGTAAAAGTCATTTGACCTGTTTGCGTATCGAAACCAAATCCTCCTGAGGTTGGCAACGGATTAGTTGCGGTATAGGCTCCGAAATATGTAATGTTAGTTCCGATAACATCTAATGGTGTCACCAGTGAATACACTAAGGAATCTCCCTCTGCATCAATAGCACCATGGGAATAGTTTACCGGCTGATTAACACAGAAATAAGGAACAGGCAAAGAGGTAAATGTAGGCGCGCTTCCACAGTTCACAATATCACTGTTCAAAGTGGCCTCCACTGCATATCCGGCACTTGTAGAGTTGAGTATATTGTTGGATGTGTTTCGGCAACATTCCTCATAATTGAAAGAATATATACCGCAACCTGGCTGCAATGTTACTACCCCTCTATATGTATATACCTGAACACCGGGAAGTGATCCACCCCTGCAGGTAGAGAAAGCAGAAGGACAAAGTTGTGATACCTCAATTCCGGAAGAACTGGAAACTTGAGCGCAAGTAACAGTTTGGGTTCCGCAGTTAGGAGAAGCTACTTCTACCAAAATAGAAGTAGAAGCAGATATACCGCTGCAATCGCGATATAT
>JAZKEP010000053.1:0-5015 GCA_040387015.1 Bacteroidota bacterium | reverse complement strand
ACATCTGACGGGCAGTGTTATAATCAACATGACTTCCATAAGCAGTGTAGCGGACAATATCATAATAAGAAGGTGCCTGGTTTTCTAATACCACGGTATCACCTGCCGGGAAGTTGAATACAACCATATCATTCCGCTGCACTTTCTGGAAACCCGGCAAAGTTTTGTACGGAAGTTTGATTATCTCCGAATATGATTTGGTATTAAGTATAGGAGTAGTGTGATGAACAAATGGTAAGGCCAAAGGTGTATTCGGGACCCTGGCCCCGTAATGAAACTTAGATACAAAAAGAAAATCTCCCACCAGCAATGTTTTCTCCATCGAAGGAGTTGGAATCATATAAGCTTCCGCAACAAAAATTCTGATCAGGGTAGCAGCAACAACTGCAAAAACAATGGCATCTGCCCACTCGCGCACTACGGAACGGTGAATAGGTTTATCACCCGGCCTCATGCCTCCAACCCCATAAAAATGCGCTTTAGTTGAGAAGCCCAGCCATGGAATATACACTACCGAAAACATGATAGAAGCGAAATGCTCCCAAAAGCCATAGCGTTTAAAAGCAGTACTCATTTCCGTAAACTGACTGGCCACATAAAACAGGTTAACGCCTGGTATGAAAAGCATCCACGTCCACCAGCGGGGCCTTTGGATAATCTTCTGCCATTCCATAGAACAGAGAACCGGCACAAAAGCTCTCCAAGGCTGTTCAACGTTCATCTTTTTAAAAATGCCATACGTGCCTATTCGAATGCCGATAGCGTAAATGAGAACGATAATGAAAAGGATCATAATGTTTTAAATATGAGAATGTGAGAATTCAGAAATTCGGAAATTTAAAAGGGGCGAAAGTATCATTTTCATAAGTTTATTGCATTTCATTCTTACATTCTCACGTTGTCAAATTCTCATATTGCTAAAAGATCTTTCATTTCAAACACTCCCTGTTTACCAGCCATCCAACGAGCAGCCATTACTGCTCCTTCTGCAAAGCCCCTACGGCTTTTAGCTTCGTGTTTGATTTCGAGGTAGTCAACGCTGCTCGTATACGTAACCGTATGTGTGCCTGGAACATTTGGTTCCCTTTTAGCAACGATTAACAAGTCGGAGATTTGGGAGACTGAATCCAAAGCCCACTTGTCTTTGCGTTTTAATTCTTCAAGAATTACCTCCGCAGTTTTTACCGCAGTGCCGCTGGGGGCATCCTTCTTTTCAGTATGATGAATCTCTTCCATCGCAACATCATACTGTGGTTGAGAGTCCATCAGCCGGGCTAGCATTTTGTTCACCTCCCAAAAGATATTTACACCAATACTAAAATTAGGAGAAAAAAATAAAGCCCCGTTTGTTTCAGCACACTTCCTTTTTACTTCATCAAGATGATGTAACCACGCAGTTGTTCCTACCACCACCGGAATTCCAGCTTCAAAACATTTGTAGATGTTGCCAACTGCTGAATCAGGCTGAGTAAACTCAATGGCCACATCTGCCTTCTTCAGGTTTTCAACTGTAAGGTCCACCAGATTTTTGTCAGTGATTTTCAAAACTATCTCATCACCTTTATTCTTTTCCAGAATGACACCTTCAATAGTCTGTCCCATTTTACCGTAGCCGATTAACGCAAAGCGCATATGCTTATACTTTTAAGTGCGGCAAATGAAAGGAATTATTAGAGAAGTTAATCCCCAAGTGCTGTAAGATACTCTTCTAAACGCGCTATGTTTTGTTTTCCACCTTCAATGGCCCCATACTCTCTTTCTACGCGCTGTAGTTCTTCAGGCGATTCGAACACCATACGCATGCTAAGGCGCGTTTTATTTCCCTCTTCTTCAAAAGTGATTGTAACGCGAAAGCTCACAGGCTCGGTCTCTCCATCATCGGCATGCCTGTAAACAAGACGTTCGGGTTTTACTACCTCTAGGTAAATGATCTTGTTCGGGTAATCTCTGCCATCGGGGCCGTGCATCATAAAACGCCAACTGCCATCCTTCTCTACATCCATATTGTGAGTAGTAATAGTAAAGCCATTGGGTCCAAACCAATGGGCAAGATGTAGAGGATCTGTCCAAACTTTCCAAACCAGCTCGCGTGGTGAATTGAGCAGGCGGCCAAAAATCATTTCGCGATCAGTTACTTTGTCGATTGCTTCGTTTGCCATGTGCTTATTTTTGTATAGTCACTAATTCTTCTAAACGTTCAAACATTTGCAGCCAGCTTGAATAAGCCCCTGTGCGTTTAGCTACAGATTCAAGTGCTGTTTGATGAAGAGTAAATTTTGTTTTACCATTCTCCTCTTTGAAGGTAACTGTCACTATAGTCTCCAACGGCCACTCTGGATCCTTTCCTATTGGCGGGTTATCTACCAAGTTTCCTGCTTCATCGGAAAATGCAATGCTGAAAACAATTTTCTCATTCGGAACAATCTCTTTATAAACTCCTTTACACCAGCATTCTCCCATAAGCGTGCGAACACAGGTGTGCATCACGCCACCCTCTTTAAAATCAAGTGTGGGAATATCTATGGTGCAGCCTTGGGGTGCATACCATTTCTTCAAATGCTCCGGATTGCTCCATGCTTCAAACACCAAATGACATGGTGTATCAATAATGCGCGTAATGTGTATTTCGCGGTTTGCTTCGATATTGCTTGACTCAGTTTGCATAGTTATTAATTTTGGAAGTAGTTTGGCAATGCTGTTTCAATAAAATGTATCCATCCCTCTGCAAAATTTTTTGCAGCAAAGTCTGGATTGTTTTGCGGAAATGTTTCTAATCCCACATGCGTAAGCTTTAGTCGAGTGGTGGTCCCTTCCGCAATAAGCTCAAAAGTTACAAAGGAGTTACCTTCGTAACCATCGTAACGCCAACTGTAAGTGAGCCTTTTGTTCTTTTCCACTTCTGTCACCTTGCACAAATGCCGGTATTGTATTCCGCCCTCATGTCCTCCTGTAAATTGAAAATCATTTCCGACTTCTGCTTTAAATTGAGGAAGATCGAAATACCACTTCTTCATTTCATCTTTGTCGCTGATAGCCTTCCATACTTTTTCGACAGGGGCATTATAGATTCTTTCAATTATAAATGCTTCGTTTTCCATTTCGTGTATGTTGTTTTGTGAAGAATGGGTTTGTCTAATACTTTTTCTTTTGGGGTTTCACTTTTGCTCTCGGCTTTGGCTTCGCTTTCTCTTTTGCCTGCAATTCTTCTAGGTAAACCTCAAGCGCATCAAGTCTCTGAGTCCAGAATTTTCTGTATTGCTCTACCCAACCCGATACTTCATTCAGTTTTTCCAGTTTGGCAGTGCAGTGTCTTTCTCTTCCTTTCTGTTCTATTTCTATGAGCCCGCACTCGGTAAGTATTTTAATATGCTTGGAAATTGCAGGGCGGCTTACATGAAATTTTTCCGCCACCGAATTCAAATTGAGCGATTGGTTAGCAATCATGTTGATAATTTCTCTACGTGTGGGGTCGGCTATTGCTTGAAAGACATCTCTTCTCATACTAAGACTGGCTTTTTATGTAACCAATCGGTTGCAAATATATATGAAACCATTTGGTTACACGAAATTATTGAAGAAAATATTTTACACCCCGAGAATCTTATAGCAAGGTGTGTTCATCAAACAATTTCGGCTTGCCATTAAATTGATTTACGTTTGGAGAGGACATGATAAAACTGGTTGCACAATTTGTATTTTGGATAGCGGGCTGGAAAGTTGAGGGAAAAGTTCCCGAGCTTAAAAAATTTGTAGTAATAGCCGCCCCGCACACCAGCGGCTGGGATTTTCCATTAGGTATAGTAGCTCGCCTCATTCTGCAAATACATTTTTCCTTTTTCGCTAAACAGGAACTCTTTCGCCCGCCCTTCGGCTTTATTTTCCGTGCTTTAGGAGGCATACCCGTTAATCGTTCTTCAAGTCATGGAATGGTGGAACAGGCAGTGGAAATGTTTAGTGCGAATGATCAGTTTATTCTTGCACTATCGCCTGAAGGCACCCGTGAATATGTGAAGAAGTGGCGAACCGGCTTTTACTACATTGCCCTTCACGCAAAAGTGCCCATTGTTCTTGCATATCTTGATTTTGAACATCGTATAGCAGGCATAGGGCCCACGTTTTATCCTACTGGCGATATTGATAAAGACATGGAAATAATAAAAGATTTTTACCGGCCTATAAAAGGGAAACATCCTGAGAAAGGAGTTCTGTAACGAATGATAGCTCACATTATGCTGAAACCATTCCGACTGAAAGCGTCAAAAATTTTACATCTTAAACATATCACCCCACAGGCGCTGGCCTCCGTCAACATAAACTGTTTCCCCGGTAATAAACTTCGCCATGGGGCTACAAAGGAAAAGAGTGAGGTAAGCAACTTCTTCAATGGTGCCTAATCTCTTTGCAGGTATAATATCTTCAATTCCTTTTAAAAATTCAGGTGGATATTGTTCAAGGCCTGTAGATTTAATAATGCCCGGAGCAACTGCGTTTACCTGAATATTAAAGCGGCTCCATTCAACCGCCAAAGTTTTAGTAAGATTATCTACCCCTGCCCGCGCTGCACCGGTATGTGCCATGCCAGGAAAACCGCGATATACATTCGCAATAATGTTTACAATATTTCCGTCCTTATTAGGAATGAAAAAATGTTTCGCCATGGTTTGCGTAACATAAAAAGTTCCGTTCAGGTTGTTATTGATAACCGCATTCCATCCTTTAAAAGAAATATCTTCAACAGCAGAAGGAAATTGTCCGCCCGCATTATTTACGAGTATATCCAGTTTCCCTTCAGTTTCTTTAATGTTCAAGGCAAGTTGTTCAATCTGCTCTGTTTCCCGAATGTCCAGAATGGCATAGCGAACCTTGCCAAACGCAGAGAGTTTTTCAACGGCTGTTTTCAAACGGTCTTCCTTGCGGGAAGAAATGATAACACTAGCCCCCAGTTGCAGAAGCTGCTTGGTTATTGCGAAACCAATTCCGCTGCCACCGCCTGTGACCAACACTACTTTGTCTTT
>JAZKEP010000052.1:877-3783 GCA_040387015.1 Bacteroidota bacterium | reverse complement strand
AGGCCCGTAAGTGGTTTGGCGTATGTCGGCAATGTTTTCGAAGTTGGCAAAAAGAAGAATATGCTTGAAGGAATACTGAACATTGAGGCCCACCTCCCAGATTTGTCTGCCCTGCGAACCATCCGAAAGCTTCACGGGGCTATAGTAATAGGCATCTAAACCGATAGAGAAATTTTTTATTTCGTAGCCCGCCAGGATAGAAATAATGTGTTTAGAAGTAAGCGGTGCGATGCTTCGCACATTATCCACTTTGCGGTTGTTGTCGGTAAGCGTATAAATAAACGAAAGCCCAACCCCGCGATAGCTGAGCTGAATACCCGTTTCCACTCCACCGCTGCGGATAAAACCATTCACATTGGTATAACTCACTTTGCTGCAATTGAAACACCCTGTATCCGGAGCTGTTTGCGGCAGCAGCGGACGGAAAATATGGGTGAGAAAATAAAGCTGACTGATAGTCACATTCAAACCGTTGAAGTTGGGCAGCTTAATCTTTAAACCGATGGTTCCTCCCAATGAAAGTTCGGGTTTTACATCGGCAGAAATTGCCTGCACACCGGCAAAGCGCGCCTGCTCGCTTTCATCCTGAAAGATGGTGGGCAGCTTATAGCCCATGCCCACATTCAGGCGGGTTATAAAAATATCATTCCACTTTTGGCGGAAGGCAATGTGGGGCAGTGCGTATATCTTGTAAACGTTATTGTAGTCGAAGCGGAGACCAACCTGAACCGTAGTTTTATCACTTGCATTATAAATGTATTGCGCAAAAGCACCATAGGTTAGGAAGGAATAACTTCTTTTTACGGAAGAAGAATCGCTGCCCTCCGTAAACTTATCGTTGCGGAAATCAACACCCACCACCACATCATGCTTTTTTCTAATGAAACGATAATTGATTTCGGAAGCAGAAGCAAGCTGCTTGCCACGGAAGAAGTAAGTGGGGATTTCCAACTCGCGGCTGAAATAGTTGAACGCATTTTTTACGGTCAGCTTTCCATTGCTGTCAAAGTCATATTCAAATTTAAAGTTGGAAGAAATGTGTTCCGAGATGTTCTTCTCGAAGTAGTTATAAGCAGTATCATTCTCTCCCCGAATGTATTCAACCGTTCCGCCTAAGCGGTCTTCAAAGGTGTAGTTAGCGCCAATGTTCAGTTTTGCCTTTTTAGAAATATCAAAAAACAATTGAGGCGAAACAGCGTAGCGTTGCAGCTTGGGGGTTTCGGTAAAGTGGTCGGCATCCCAATCCTTCTCAAACTGCCAGCGGTACAAACCCATTAGCGAAAAAGCAAACCACTTAACTTTCTGCGCAGCATAGAGACCAACATCATAAGCATTCGCGCTCTCCCCGTTAAACATTAAATCGTAAACCGGCTTCTCGTAAGGTGTTTTTGAAATAAGATTGATGACACCCGCAATGGCATCGCCCCCATACAAAGTAGAGGAAGGGCCTTTGATAATTTCCACCTGCTTAATATCCAGCGGAGGAATTTGTGTGACTCCAATCACATTCGAGAAACCACCAAACAACGGAAATCCATCTTTAAGCAACTGAACATATCTTCCGTTAAGTCCTTGTAAGCGAACATTCATGGTGCCCGCAGTAGCTGAGGTACGCTGTATCTGCACACCGGGTTGCTCCTTCACCACATGCGAAACATCTGACATTTTATCGTGCGAGGCTTCCTCTACTTCAGCTTCATCTACCACCGCAACAATGGTAGTGCTGTATTCGGCTTTCTGATAATTACGGGTAGTGGCTATCACCACCTCTTCCATCTCTTCGGTTTGAGTTTGCAACTCTACCTCAGTAACAGCATCACTCCCCTTCTGCGGAAAAGTGATTTTGAGTTTCTTTTTAAAATATCCAAGGATGGAAAACTCAATAGTACGCTCCCCATCAGGAATATTTTGAAGGATGATAACTCCGCTCGAGTCAGAAACAGCGGTTATTTGAGTGCCTGTTACATGGGCTATTGCGCCTTCAAGTAGTTCAGTTTCTTCTTCATCACTTTTTATAACAGCCCGAAAAGTGTTCTGAGCTGAAACACTTCGGCAAGCAAAAAGTATGAATAATATGGTGAGGAAATTTTTCAATCGTTGATAAGGTGAAGATATTCAACTTATCAATTTTGGATAACTTAAAACTACTTCTGCAAAACAAGGTTCACAGAAAAAGTAATGTCATCATAAATGAATTTGTCTGCGGCACTACCTAAAATACTCTTCGATTTGTAAACGATATTCCATTTAGTGCGGTCTATAGTAAGGTCAGCATTGGCTGTTGTTTTATCTGCACTGACATTTATTTTAGCAGGAAACTGAATTTCGTTTTTAATTCCTTTAATGATTAGGTCTGCTGTTACGTTGTAGTTCGGTGCATCTGCTTTTTGGTCTTTGCTTTTTTCAAATTTCTTTAAAGTTATCGTTGCAGTAGGGTTTGCGGCTACATCAAAGAAATCTGCTTCTTTTAAATGATTCACTAAACTTTTATTGTTCTCCGGGTCCTTTATATCGGTTACCGAAATCGAATTCATGTCCAACACAAATTCTCCATCTACAGGAGCTGAATTATTGAAGTTGATTTTCCCTCTGAGCAGTTTTACATCCCCTTCATGCTGCCCGTTGGTTTTTTTACCCAGCCAATGAATATTACTTGCTTTTGTATCTGCTGTGTAAGCAACATCTGCGAGTTTAAATGCATAGAAAGAAATAACAGCCAGAGAGATGAACAGCTTTTTCATATTAAATAGTTTTGAATGACAAGGATAGGCGAAGGAAACAGCTTGATAAGTTATAAAAGGTTAAGCGGAAAATTCCCCTGCTCCTTCTCTCACTAACAAAGGTTCTTGCCCCGTATAGTCAATAACTGTTGAGGCAACATTGCCACCCGGGCCCCCGTCAATTAC
>JAZKEP010000052.1:0-858 GCA_040387015.1 Bacteroidota bacterium | reverse complement strand
AATTCATCCGGGTCAGTGATGTATTCAAGAATAGTATCCTGATTTTTGATAGATGCGGATAGAATAGGAGCACCCAACTCATCCACAATAGCTCTTGCAATAGGATTGTCAGGCACCCGAATACCAATAGTTTTTTTGTTGTAGCCGTATATTTTTGAAAGATTGTTGTTGCCGTTCAAAATGAAAGTGTAAGGGCCGGGCAACAGTTTCTTCATCATTTTATAAACGGGCGTGGGCACGTTCATTGTAAAGTCGGTGATGTGGCTGAGATCGTAACAGACAATAGAGAAGTTCGCCTTGTTCGATTTTATCTCTTTCAGCTTGCAAACCTTTTCATACGCATCTTGATGAGTAAGGTCGCAGCCAAGTGTATAAACGGTATCAGTAGGATAGATGATTACTCCTCCGCGTTTTAAACAATTTACCACCTGCCAGATGAGGCGATCATCAATGTTGTCGGGATTGATTCGTAGTAACACAGTCTATATTTTTTCGGGTTCGTAATTTCTAATCATCTCTTTCAAACTTTCTGTCATTACAACGGTTGAGTTCGCTTTATAATCAAACATTACTAAGGTGGTTGACGCAACAGCAGCTAATACTTCAACATCTTTATCAACGCAGGTAAATGTGCCAGATCTTCATTTTCGGAAATATAACTCTGCAGACACGTGCCACCACCGGTATGAAAGGCAGTATAACTGTCTCCCTCTGCTGGGGTAACGGTGTATTGGCCTGATGGATCTAACGCATTAACATCGACTAGTTTTCTCATTATCATGCACTGCACTACCTCGATCATACCTTGTGCTGCTGCTCCATGTAGAAGTTTGACGAGAGCCATAGCAGGTTGAATCT
>JAZKEP010000051.1:4482-10433 GCA_040387015.1 Bacteroidota bacterium | reverse complement strand
ATCGTACAAATGACCCGGAGTGGCGTACAAATGAACACGAGCATCATACAAATGACTCGGAGTAGCGTACAAATGACCCGGACTTTCTCTAAAAAAGAGCGGATTGAAGATGTTTTTGGTTAAAACTAGGCAATTGTGAACCGAAATGACATAAAAATGGAGAGAAGCGACCGGGTAGCACGGATGTTAAAAAGAAAAAGGGCGATGCAAATAAATGCATACGCCCTTCGCTGGTTGGCGATGAAACCGTCAATTCTTAATTAACTTCAATGTATGTTTAGCATGGGGGCTCGAAAGCACCAGAATGTAGATTCCCGCAGAAACCGTTTCGCCTTTTTCATCGCCACCGTTCCAGGTAACAGAAAAATCATTGCCGCGAGCAAGGTCCATAGAAAGGATCTTAACCAATTGGCCCATTACATTATATATCTGCAGCGAAGATTCTTTCAAAGCAGAAGTTAAGTGAACCTGAATCTGCACTTCGCTGCTGAACGGATTTGGCATGGCCTGCAACGAAACGGAATCCTGAACTACATCATCAATAGCAGTAGCTGTTCCGGTTTCATCCTCGCAGTCATTGCAAATTTGAGTGGTATCGCTTGGTTCCAAAGCGAGGAATGCAGTATACAATGAAAGCACCCTTTTTTGCACGCTGATACTCACAATCTGCCCCTTGCCCTGGGCATCGGGATTTGCATCTTCCAGCGTTTGAATATAATTGCCCACCCACATTTTTTCGGTCAGTTCATCGCTCGCAAAAGCCTGCGAAATATTAAGGGTTTCCGAAAAGGGCATAGAATTGAAAACCCCGGTTATTTCAATCTGGTCGGGAGCATCACCGCTGTATTTTCCTATCTGGATATAGGGTTTGCTCACGGGCACAATGCCGTTAGAAATGGTGGTGTATTTGCCATAGCAAAAGCCATTTGGCGAAAGCGGATAGGCATCGAAATTGGTAATTTCTCCATCGAGCGATTCGAAGAGTTCAGTTACTGCTTCGTTAAACGGACGGGTACTTGGATTATAATAGTAGGAGCTATATAAGAGTGTTCGCTCGTAGCTGCCGCCTGTCATGGCGCTGAGGTTTTTATAAAAATACTCGTTGCCCGCGTAGTAGGTGTTGCTAATTAAATTGGTGGTGAAATTTTTTTCGGTGTAGTCCACAATGTTTACGGGAAAGCGGTAAGGACTCATCATGGTTTGAATATCCGTAATCAGTTGGTTGGCTATAGCGGGAGTTGGCTGGTTATCGGAATTGGAAAAGAGGATAAGTTCTCCGCTTTGTCCGTTTGTTTTCAGAAAATCAACCCCGTTTGCAATAAGCGATGGCAGGTTACTGTAATAAGAAATGGGATTGCCTCCAACCAGATTATTAAAGGTATGCTCAATCGTTGCCGTGTCGCAAGGCAGCCACACGTTGCTGGCGCGGTAAATATTCAGTTGCGAAAAAATGAGGTTGAAGGAATCGGTGGGTGCAAAATACTGATACAATGTTTGTTTGGCTTTTGCCAGCACCTGGGCCGGTGTAGTGTTGCTGAGCGTTGGTTCATAATCGAAAAGCAGGGCCGCCTTTTTAGCAACGTTGTTGCTGAGCGCCTGCGAAGGCACTACCACAACCTGGTAAAAGCCCTCGGTAGCCGAAACCTCGTATTTGGCAGCGAAAACACCGTTCTGCATAGGCGATGATAAGGTGTAGTTAAGCTCATTGTTGGCGGTAATTAAAGGTGCCACAATGGTTGCCGTGGTAAACGGGTTACCCGTTAATTGAAAATAGGTGTTGGGCAATTCATCAATACGGGGATTCTGCCAAACCACATCATTATATGAAAGCACCTGCACAAACGGAGTAAAAGCAGATGACTTTAAGATGTTCATAGGCAACGGGCATTGAACGGAACTGTTTCCCCATTTGGCAGGAACCAGGTAGGTAATCTTTACCTTACGTGTTTGGTTGGCGGCCATCGGGAAAATACGTAACTCATATTGAGTGGCAGAGTTCTTATACAAAATAGAAGGATCCTGCCTGCGCTTTACAATGCCTTCGTAAATCAGGGTAGCTTTTATCCGGTCAATTAAACTGGCCTGCACAATCTGGTTGCCAACCCAAAGCCAGGAATCATGCATAATAGACCCTTCGGGAAGGTCGAAGAACTGCTGAAC
The DNA here is from genome assembly GCA_040387015.1 of Bacteroidota bacterium. Classification (GTDB taxonomy): domain Bacteria; phylum Bacteroidota; class Bacteroidia; order Chitinophagales; family LD1; genus Bog-950. Next base: position 8,273 of record JAZKEP010000051.1, on the reverse strand, counting down.
TTCAAAAGTGTCGTAGTTGTTAACGTGGCCACGGGCCGAATAAGTGAGGTAAAGCCCGCATTCAAAATAAGCCCCTTTGGGTTTAATAGAAATGATGGCTGTATCAATAACTCCCTGGTAATTTGTCCAGGTTTGTTGGGGGTCCTGAACCCGTAATGTGGTGTAAGCGTTTGAAGTGAGCGTGTAAGTAAGGGCAAAAAACAGAAGTAAGATTTTTGTTTTCATAACATTGTTTTTTAGTGATAGAATGACTGCCGCTTTGAGATGGCAAGGTAGACACCTATTATGGTAAACACGAATTTGAATTGTCATCGTTTTGTCATTTTTTTGTGAAAAAACGATGACAAAACTTTTGGGAGCATAACCGGATGCCCGGGTTCAATCAAAAATATTTTGAGTATTCCTCGTTTAAAGTGCGGCATTTCGCTTAACGGGTCAAAAAATTATCTTTGCGCGCCTTCCATGAAACAGTTGTCAGTTTATAGTTTACAGTTTGCAGTTAAAACCCGAAATTTGGCAGCCTATTGCTGCTTAATTCTGCTGCTGGTTGCTTCTTCCTGCGAAACGCCAGAGAAGGTGCTAAAGTCAAACGACCTTAATTACAAAAAGAACAAAGCCATTTACTGGTATAATAAAAAGGAATATTTTAAGTGTATTCCGGTGTTAGAAGAACTAATCGGTTTGATGAAGGGGCGTGAGTCCACCGAAGATTTATATTACATGTATGCCATGGCCAACTACAAACAGGGCGATTACATGATATCGGCTTATCATTTCAAAAATTTCTACGATCTGTACCCCAGCGGCCAATATGCCGAGGAGTGCCTACATATGCAGGGAAAGAGTTTTCAGATGCTTTCGCCCAAACCAGATTTAGATCAAACGTATACCTATAAAGGTTTAGAGGCTTATCAGTTTTACATCAACATGTATCCGGGCGGAAAATTTCAGTATGAAAGCAACGAAGCCATTGAAAAACTTCGCAAGAAACTGGAGAAGAAGGCCCTGAACGCTGCCGAACTTTATTATAAAACAAGCAACTTTAAAGCAGCAGCAACTTCTTACGAAATTATCCTCCGCGATTTTCCGGATATCGAGGAGAGTGAAAAGGTGAGTTTTATGATAGTGAAAGCACGGTTTAAGTATGCGCAGAATTCCATTCCCTTGCGTAAAGCCGAGCGTTTCAACAATGTGGTTAAGAGCTACAACGATTTTAAGTATAAGTTCGGTGGCAGCAAGTATCTGGAGGAAGCAAAGGAATATGAGCAGCAGTCGCATTATTTAGCGGTGGAAGGTGCTTTTGAATGGGCAGAAACTGCGGCTATCGTGGAGCGGGAAAAATATTTCGGTATGGCTTTTAACGAAGCTAAATTGCAGTTGCCTTATATAATTGATCAAAAAGAGAAGGATAATATCAATAAATGGATAGAAAAGGGGCACTTTTCCATTGTTAAAAATAACTATCAGATAAGTGAGGAGAAGAAGAGTGTTGAGAAACTGCCTTCGCTGCTACAAACTGTCAAAACTTATTATATTTTTGTCGACCAATTTCCAAAAAGCCGCTATTCAAAAGAGGCAGAGAGGATTTATAATAATTCGAACGCACTTATCAAAAAACTGAAGACCAATGGATAAAGTAAAAAAGATAAAGATTATGCAAATCAATCCGTATATCGAAACTCAGAACCTTGAGGCAATGGCAAAAAAGTCGGGTAACGTTTACCAGGCTATTTATACCATTTCGAAAAGAGCTAACCAGATCGGTAAGGAAATTAAGGAAGAACTTCATTCCAAACTTGAAGACTTTGCTTCGCATACCGATAACCTTGAAGAGATTCACGAGAACCGCGAGCAAATCGAGATTTCAAAATTCTATGAGAAACTGCCTCATGCTACTATTCTTGCCACAAAAGAATATCAGCAAGATGAGTTGCAGATTCGCGCGATAGAAGAACCAACCGCGAATTAATTTCGCCACTATGAGCAACCTCAGCGGAAAGAAAATTATCCTCGGAGTTTGCGGGTCTATCGCAGCTTACAAAGCCGCTATTCTTGTTCGCAACCTTATAAAAGCCGGAGCAGAAGTGAAAATAATACTCACTGCTTCGGCTTCTCAATTTATAACACCTCTTACACTTTCCACGCTTAGCCGTAATCCTGTTTACACCGGCTTAACCGAAGGCGGCTCTGAATGGAATAATCATGTAGACCTGGGTTTATGGGCTGATGCGATGGTGATAGCCCCAATTTCGGCAAACACGATTGCTAAAATGGCGAACGGCAACTGCGATAATATGTTGCTGGCGGTTTATCTTTCGGCTAAGTGCCCTGTGTTTTTTGCTCCTGCCATGGATTTAGACATGTGGAAGCACAAGGCGGTGAAAAGGAATATCGATTTGCTTCATAGTTATGGTAATATTCTTGTACCTGTTGAACATGGCGAACTTGCCAGCGGCTTAGTTGGTGAAGGAAGAATGGCAGAGCCCGATACTATCACCGAGCATTTGGAAGATTATTTTTCTTAGTGCTATGCTCATTAGCCAATGCGCTATGGTAATTCTAATACATCAGCTTTTCCTTGTCAACTTATTTAGCACATTTGCATTTCAGCATTTCCGCCTGTTCTACTCATGAAAATACTCATTACTGCAGGTCCTACTTACGAGCCGATTGACCCAGTACGGTTTATCGGTAACCGCTCCTCAGGTAAAATGGGTATTGCAATAGCAGATGAGTTTGCAAAAGAAAACAATGAGGTGATTGTGATTAAAGGTCCTGTTAATCTGAACCCGACAGCTAAGACAATCCGACAAATAAAAGTGCAGACAGCCGCTGAAATGTATGATGTCTGTGCGCAATATTTTGCCTGGGCAAATGTTATAGTGTTCGCTGCTGCGGTAGCTGACTATACTCCAAAATTTGTAAGTGAAACAAAAATTAAAAAAAAGGGAAATGAGTTTTTACTGGAGCTTGTAAAAACCAAAGACATTGCGGAGGAACTTGGGAAGCAAAAGCAGAAAGGCCAGTTGATAGTCGGCTTTGCGTTGGAAACAGATAACGAGGAAGAGAACGCAACGGATAAGTTGAAAAGAAAGAATTTCGATTTTGTAGTGTTGAACTCCATGCGCGATGAAGGAGCAGGTTTTCAGAGCGACACGAACAAAATTACTATCCTTGACAAAGATGGAAATGTGACTAAATTTGATTTGAAGAGGAAAGAAGAAGTAGCAAAAGATATAGTGAATTATGTTTCAAAAATCATGAATCGAAAATGAAGTTGAGTCTGAAATCTGTAAATGGTAACCTGCAATTTTTTCTTGGAATATTTCTGCTTTTTTTATCTGTGACGGTATCGGCTCAGGAACTCAGATGTCAATTAACGGTAAACACACAACGAATAACCGGAGTTGACCCGATAGTTTTTCAAACTATGCAGACTGCGCTTAATGAGTTTATGAATAACAAGGTATGGACTACAGAACAGTTTAGTATTGAGGAAAGAATCGAGTGCAACATGTTTATCCAGATTGAAGAAAAGGTTGAACAGGATGTATATAAGGCGAAGGTCACTATTCAGGCGGCCCGTCCGGTATTCAACAGTTCTTATAACTCACCCACCTTCAACTTTGTTGATAATGAATGGATTATTACCTACGCGCAGAATCAACCGCTGGAGTTTAATGTAACTCAGTACAACTCAAACCTCACTTCATTACTCGGGTTTTACTCATACCTCTTAATTGGATTGGATTATGAAAGTATCAGCAAAGGAGGTGGAGCAAAGCATTTTG
>JAZKEP010000051.1:0-4472 GCA_040387015.1 Bacteroidota bacterium | reverse complement strand
TACTTTACAATGGCAGAGCAGATTATGAATAACGTGCCCGCCAATAACCCCGATACAAAATCCTGGACTCCGTTTTTTGGTTCAGCTAACAGAAACCGCTACTCGCTTATTACGAGTTTGATGGGAAGCAAATTTGGGCTGTTTAAGCAGGCCTTTTATGATTACCATTATTTGGGAATGGATAATTTTTACGATAAGCCGGTGCTTGCTCGTCAAAATATTCTGAATGCTCTTGATAAACTCGATAAAATTGCCCGTGATTATCCGAATAATATATTACTATCTATATTCTTCCAGACAAAAAGCGATGAGTTAGTAAACGTTTTTTCGGGAGCTGATGGAGGCGAAAAGTCAAAGGCTATGATTGCACTTAAGCGGATAGACCCTTCTAACGCTACCAAGTATGATAAGCTGATAAAAAATTAAATCGGTTTTCGCGCCATCACAAAATCATTCATGTAATATCCACCCCCGATGTGAAAGTCACCTACACTTTCAATCACAAAGCCAACTTTGAAATAGAAATTCACCGCTTTAAAATTTTGACGGTTCACTTGTAGTTTAATAGGTTTTGTGGGATCAATCTGTGTAAGCAGATAATTAAAGAATTGTTGCCCTATCCCTTTTCTGTGCTTCGAAACATCTGTATAGAATTTATGGAGGTAGAAGAAGTTGCCTAACAATTCCAACGAAGCATAAGCAACGGCCTTGCTATTTTCGCATGCAATAAAATATTTTTCTCCCTTCATCATGCTCTTTTCTATAGCAACGGGAGAATATCTTGACTCAAGCATATAGCTAATTTGCTCTACCGAGATAATGGAAGGGTAATGTTCCTTCCAAATTTTATCTGCCAGTTCAGAAATAAGCGGGATGTCTGCTATACTTGCTTTACGAAATTCAAGATTCATGTTGCAAAGAAATACTTTGTAATTTGTATTTTGTTTTGAATTTAGAGTTTCGAAATCAGTTCCATGCTTCATCGTTTAATTGTCCGTAACTACGCCATAATAGATAAACTCGAAATCGGTTTTTGCGACCGCATGAACATTATTACCGGTGAAACCGGTGCCGGAAAATCTATTCTCATTGGAGCTTTGGGTTTAATATTAGGGGAACGAGCAGATACCAAAGTGCTCTACAATAAAGATGAAAAATGTGTGGTAGAAGCCGATTTTGAAATTGAGAACAAAGGGTTGAAAGATTTTTTCGCACAGAACGAGTTGGATTTTGATACGCATACCATTGTAAGAAGAGAAATTAATCAAAGCGGTAAGTCACGGGCATTTATCAATGATACACCTGTGACACTTAACGTGCTCAAGGAACTGGGAGAAAGTTTGGTAAACCTCCATACCCAACACGAAACCCTTGACCTCATCAAAGCGGGATTTCAACTGAATGTGATAGATACGCTTGCTAGCAATAAAAACTTTATTGCCGATTATCGTTCTAAGTTTTTAATGTATAAAAGAGATTCAACGAGGCTTGAAGAACTGATTACACAATACAATACAATTTCAACCGAATTGGATTACCTGCGGTTTCAAGTTAAGGAATTGAGCGAAGCCAAACTCGAACCAGATGAACAGGAAATGCTTGAAAAGGAGATAGGTATGCTAAGCAATGTGGAAGAAATAAAGAGAGGTCTTCAAAATGCGATACAGATTCTAAGCGATAATGAAGCCTCCGCAATTGATCAACTTACAGAGGTTCAATCACAACTTAAAACGATAAGAAGTTACAATAAGGAAATTTACTCGCTTACCGATCGTTTGCATAGTTCTTTCGAAGAATTGAAAGATATCAGCAAAGAATTTGAAGGCATTCAGGAAAGTACTGCTCTTGACCCGGAAAGATTGGAGCAAGTAAATGCGCGTCTGGATACTATTTATCGTCTTCAAAAAAAGCATAACGCATCAACCATCGGGGAACTTCTCAAAATTCAAAGCGACCTGGAAGGAAGAATTGTGTTAGTAGATGTCAATTCGGTTGAGATTGAGGATTTGAAAGCGCAACTTGAGAAGCAGTTCCACGAGTTAACTTCGTTGGCAGACAATCTTCATCGCTCACGCGAGAAAATTCTCCGGGAGTTTCAAAATAATATGGTGGTATTGCTAACTAAAGTAGGAATGCCTAACTCTTCGTTCAAAGTAGAGATAAAAAAACTTGAACCGCAACAGCTCAACGAAAATGGTTTCACTGAGATAAAATTTCTTTTCTCTGCCAATAAAGGATTCGCTCCGCAGGAGATAAAAGATGTTGCTTCAGGCGGGGAACTTTCACGCCTCATGCTTTGCATCAAATCGCTGGTGGCCGATGCGGGGGCACTTCCGACTATGATTTTTGATGAAATTGATGCGGGTATCTCAGGCGAAGTAGCTTTAAAGGTGGGTGAAATCATGAAGAGGATTTCAAGGAACCATCAGCTTATCTCCATCACCCATCTTCCGCAAATTGCAAAAACTGCCGATGCACACTATTACATTTATAAAGAGATAAAAGACAATAGAACCAACACGCGAATCAGAGAACTGAAAGGAGAGGAGCGGGTAATTGAAATTGCAAAAATGCTGAGCGGAGATAAAGTAAGCGATGCTTCATTAGCAAATGCAAGGGAGCTAATTGCAAGTTGATTTTTTATCCAATACCTAACAAAACAATTATGTCAAACAACCTTCTTCTTGGAAAACGTGGTATCATCTTTGGAGCGCTCGATGAAAAATCAATAGCCTGGCAAACAGCTTTAAAAGCACATGAACAGGGAGCGAAGTTTGTTCTCAGTAATGCTCCGGTGGCGCTTCGTATGGGTGAGATCAATAAACTGGCAGAGCAATGTGGAACAATCGTGATTTCTGCCGATGCTACTTCTACCGAAGATTTAGAAAAACTGATTACGCAGTCGGTAGAGCACCTTGGGGGGAAATTAGATTTTGTTCTTCATTCTATTGGCATGAGTCCGAATGTGCGCAAAGGTAAATCTTACACAGATTTGAATTATGAGTGGTTCCAAAAAACGTTGGATATTTCCGCACTGTCGCTCCATAAGGTTCTTCAAACTTGCGTTAAGCAGGATGCCATAAGCGAATGGGGTAGTGTGGTAGCGCTTACTTATATTGCGGGTGAAAGGGCGTTCCCGGGTTATGGTGATATGGCCGATGCGAAGGCCGCTTTGGAATCTATCGTTCGATCCTTTGGATACTATTACGGTAATGCTAAAAAAGTTCGTGTCAATTCTGTTTCTCAGTCAGCAACAAAAACCACAGCAGGTTCAGGGATTAAAGGCTTTGATTCATTTTTCAATTTTGCAGATAAGATGAGTCCCCTCGGCAATGCTTCGGCACAACATTGCGCTAATTTCTGTGTGGCTTTGTTCAGCGATTTAACCCGCTACGTTACTATGCAAAATCTTTTTCACGATGGAGGATTTTCAAAAATGGGAGTTAGTGAAATGATAATGAATGAAATGGAAGGGAAATAGAATACGTCCACTGAATTTCACTCAGTTATGAATTCCATATTTCCCTAATATCTTAAAGTAGTTACAATTAGGATCTGCTGAATATTATTTTTGGGGCATCTTGACAGATGCCAAAACATTGGCTCCCCTCATAGATTTGTTTGGCACATAGCCGTTTTTTATACAATTCTTATGATTTTAGAGTTAAAGCAAAGGTTTAAGCCTTCAACTTAACCATTTAAAGGATTATTAGGATGATAGTAGAATTCCCCTATAGCCCTTGCAGGTCTGCAAAGATGATGGTGGAATTTCCCTATAGTCCTTATAGGTAAGTCAAGGCGGCAAGGGAGATTTTTTATGCCTGATTATGCCGCAACATAATCAGCAGGCCGTACTTAGCTATTCTGCTTTCACTATTTTAACTGTGCGCTTCGAGGAGCCTTGCGTAATTTCAATAAAATACATGCCGCGTGCAAAGTTCCTTCCAACAGTCAAACCTACGTTCGGTTCCGCTTTATTGTTTTCAAAAATCAATTGTCCTGTTACGTTAAAGGCTTTAATCGTCATAGCATCGCTCAACGCACTTTCTACCAGAATTTGTAATTCATCGCGGTAAGGATTGGGATAAACAAGTAGATTAAATCCTTCTGTATGGAAGTCTCCAAACAGTTCCGGAACAGCTTCTTCATCTGTTTTTGCAAAGCCGCAAACCTGATTACATCTGCCAAGCCGGTCACCTCCATGTAACGGGACATGGGCTGGAACTCCCGCAACTCCAATACAAATCAATTGAGGATTGGAAGGGTTTCCCGGGGGAATATGGCACACATAAACCTTGCCGGGGCTGTTTCCTCCATTTCCATTTCCATTACTGCAATTGCCGTTTACCCGAATATCAAGAACACAAATAGTTATCTGACAAGTAGAAGAGCATCCTGAAGGACTTGCTACCGTTAGAGTAAAAGTATAACTACCTTCCTGGGTTGGAGTAAATATTGGAGAAAGACAATCC
>JAZKEP010000050.1:0-19080 GCA_040387015.1 Bacteroidota bacterium | reverse complement strand
TAAGAACAGTTGCTTTAATAGTTCCCTGAGGAATGTTGAGTTCATTCTGAGCCAGAACAAATACATCGTTCCATAAGCGCGCTTCCAAATGAGATTCCATTTTAGGTAAATAGAAGTAAGGTCCGGTTCCGTGGGCGATAAGTTGTTTTACATTATGGAAGAAGAACAAGCCAAAGTCAAACAACGAACCGCTCATGATTTCGCCATCCACCTTCACATGCTTTTCGGGTAAGTGCCAGCCACGGGGACGAACCATTAACACAGCAATGTTTTCGTTCAGGCTGTATGACTTGCCGTTTTCAGGATTAACGTAGCTGATAGTTTTGCGTATGGCATCTCGCAGGTTTATTTGCCCTTCAATATTATTATTCCAGAATGGAGAGTTCGAGTCTTCGAAATCTGCCATAAAATCTTTAGCACCACTGTTAAGTGCGTTAATGATCATTTTGCGGTCCACGGGGCCGGTTATTTCTACCCTTCTGTCCTGCAAATCGGCAGGTATGGGGGCGGCCACCCAGTCACCTTCGCGAATAGCTTTTGTTTCGGGAAGAAAATCGGGAAGTTCTCCTTTATCAATGAGTGCTTGTCTCTCTTCGCGGGCCTTCAGCAGTTCCAGCCTTCTTTTATTAAAGGTGCGCTGTAGTTTAACTACAAATGCCAGTGCTTCGGGGGTGAGAATTTCGGAAAAGGCATCTGTTATGGGTGCATTTATCTCCAATCCTTCTATGTTAACTGCTGTTGCCATTCTTTAGTTCTTTTTATAGGTAAGCGTGTGGCTGACCGGGTTGTTTCGAAATTTTCGCGGCAAATATGGAACGAACATTTTATATATGCAAGCGAAATTTCGCTTACCGGATATTTTCGCTTTTTATATCTTTGTTCGCTGTTACAACCCTCAACATGGAAACTACTACTGAAGAAAACATCCGAATCATATTCGGGCTGAAGCTTAAGAAACTAAGAACAGACAAGAAACTTTCGCTGCAACAGCTCTCCGATATGTCTGGGGTTTCTGTTTCCTACATGAATGAAATTGAAAACGGTAAAAAGTATCCCAAACCCGACAAGATTACCGAGCTTGCCAAAGCTCTTGAAACTACCTACGATTCGCTGGTTTCGTTAAAGATAAATAAGAACCTTACCCCGGTTGTGCAGGTGTTAAACCTGAAAATTATAAACGACTTTTTGTTTGAGACCTTTGGAGTAGATAAAGGTTTGTTAATGAGCATGATGGCCAATGCGCCTACCAGCCTGTCGGCCCTTATCAATTCGGTGTTTGAAATTGCCCGCAACTATAATTTGCAGGAGGAACATTTCTATTTCAGTTGTCTTCGTTCTTATCAGGAAATGAACGATAACTATTTTGAAGATATTGAACTGGCAGTGGAAACTTTCAGGGCTGAAACCGGTATTGAACAGCCCGAAGTACTTTCCTCGGCCCAATATGCCGAGTTGCTGAGGAGCAAGTTTAATTACCGTTTGGAAGAATCTGATTTCTCCGATTATCCTAAACTTCGCGGTTTCCGTTCGGTGTATGTAAAAGGAGAGCAGCCTGCACTTTTATATAACAACCGCCTTACCGAGCAGCAGAAGATATTCCTGTTTGGTAAAGAGTTGGGTTTTGCTGTGATGAAGATTACTAAGCGGCCTATTACTACTTCTTGGTTAAAGGTGGAATCGTTCGACCATGTAATGAACAACTACCGCGCTGCTTATTTTGCCCAAGCATTACATATTAATAAAGACTTCCTGATTGAAGACCTGAAGAATTTCTTTTCGCAAACAACCTGGAAACCCGATATGCTGGCTCAGCTATTGGAGAAATATAATGCTTCGCCCGAAATGCTGTTTCAGCGAATTTCAAACCTGTTACCAAAATATTTTGCCTTCAATGAACTCTACTTTATCCGTTATTCGAGTAAGGAACCGGCCAAGCATTTGAAAGAGATTTCGAAAGAACTTCACTTATCAAGAAACCAGGTAGATTTGGAATACATCATCAACGAGCAGAATTACCGCAGGTGGATTACCAAGACCGTTGTTAAGTATCTGGATGCCCAAAGAAATGATACTGAATTAAAAACAACCTTAGCCGATGCAGTAATAAGCACCAATGCCGATAAGGAAGATTACCTTACTATTTCTATGCTTCGGCCAATGCCGGAGTTGAACAATAATGCCAACTCTGTTACAATTGGGTTTGTGCTTACCGATGCTGTCAAAAAGAAAATCAACTTCTTAAACGACCCTGCTTTGAAGTTTGAAAAGCTGGGGCCCACCTCTGAACATCATTACGAAATGCCTCCTGCACTTCGCAAAATGCGCGATGAGGAAATGAAACAGGCAGAATACGAAAGGCTGGCGCGTGAGCTAAACGCGGCAGTGCCTGCCAATAGCTGATAAACACCTTGCGGGGGCTTTTACTGCCTCTGTATTTATCCTAAAACATACTTACTGGTTCATCAGGTTTTGAAACCTGCTGTTATTCCCGGGATAGTTTCGATGGCTTTTCAAAAAAACCTCAAACGCTAACTGCAAACCATCGTAACCTTTCGCAAAGGCGTCATAACCTTTCGAAGCGGCTGCGAAAGCTTTGGAGACCGTTGCCAAACCTTATGAGGCCGTTGCAAAAGGTTATGAGACAGTTGCGTAACCTTATGAGGCTGTTGCGAAAGCTTTCGCGACCGAAACCCGAAACTTTTCACCTCTTTTGAAGCCTTTTTAAACAAAAACTCCGGAAATGCTTAGCACTTCCGGAGTTTTTAAAAGTCTCCTTAAAGGTATTTCGGGGTTTTACTCTTTCGTAAATCTTCCCAAAGTGCTTCTGGTGCCTTTCGCATTAACAATAGTGGCCACATACATGCCTTGCGGAAGTTCTGAAACCTGCACACTTATTACTTTGGCGTTACCCCGTTCAATAGCTTTTACCTTTTCGCCAAGAGCGTTGTAAATTTCAATGGCTGAATAAATTTCATCGTGGGTGCTGTTCAAATCTATCATCAAGTAATTAACAACCGGGTTAGGATATAAGCTAACAGCTTCTAAAGAAACATTATTGATGGCCGTAACGCAACTTAAATCAACCGTGTCGCATAAGGTAGAGGTTCCAAACTGATTGGTAGCAGTTAAACAAACCTGCACTCGTTGGCTGATGATAGATGACATATCGCCATAATATTGAACCGCATTGGTAGTGTAAGTTGAATCGCTTCGAACAGGGCTGAAAGGATGGAAGTTCCATGCAAGGGAACTGGCTCCTGTTGAGTTACTTGTGGTAGTGGCACCAGTGCAATTGCCATAAGCAAAGCCGGCAGCAGTAAATCCTGCCACAGGCAATAAATTCGGATCAGCAGTTACTGTAAAAATAATCATACCCGTATCGCAAAGCACCGGTGTGCCGTTATCGCACAACTGATACCAGGCAGTATCGGTTCCAACAAAAGAAGAATCAGGAGCAATGGTCACCATATCGCAGCTTCCGCCAATGTATTCAGTTACATAAGGCGAGCCCCAAACAGCAGTTAAGCAGATGTTGTCGTTATCGGGGTCAACATCGTTAGTAGCTACATGGAAGATAGTAATGCTTGTAGCCTGAAGTAAAGTTACTGTATCTGTTACAGCTATTGGCGCATTGTTGGCAGAAGTAATGCCTGTAACATATACGCTGTCGCAATAGGTATTTTGTCCACCCGCATTTGTTACCGTTAAGCAAACGTAGTAAGCTCCATTTGCAGCGTAATTATGATTGGGGTTTTGAGTAGTTCCGTTAGTGGAGCCATCGCCATAATTCCAGCTATAAGTATCGGGGTATCCATCGGTTGAATCGGAGAAGAAAATAAGGCCTCCACCTCCGGTTGTGGAACCAAAATTTGCAGTAGGAGCATTTGGTGGAATAAGCGAGTAAGTAGCAGCGGTAACATTATTAGCAGAATCATAATCGAAGTTTATAACCGAGCCTTTAGTTTCAATTGTTGGGTAGGTATATCGAATAGTAGTGCCTGTAGTATTGGATAAGGTGGCCCAGGGACTGAACGAAAGAAGTTTATACTCAATAAGTGTAGTAGTAGTTTCTTTCCGTTGTTTGCGCAAACATTTGTAAGAACCAATTGGAGTAGTCACTTTACCCCATCCGTCAATAGTATCTGTAGCGGCAGTGGTTATAGTAAATCTTACTTCTGAAACGGGTTGACCAACATCACTTCCGGGAACTGTTTTAGTAAGAAGTGAGTTGTCGCTGAAATTAGTTTGGTACTGAGTGGGAAAGCGGAAAAGATCGGCAGGGTCACTGTAAGGAGCCTGAATCACGTTTCCGTTTGGTACCAGTTTTCCCTGAAGACCGCGGATGTCAAAAACAGTAGGAGCAGTTTTGGTAAAAAGATAAGTGGCATTGTCTGTAGTTAAAGCCACATCGGCTCCGGTAAAAACCGATGCCTGAGGGCCCGTAAGAGCGTTATACATTATTGTGTCGTACACAACGGGAACAAGATTGTCGAAGTTGTAGGTTTGGTTGGTTCCTTTGCTACCGAAATTGATAGATGGAAGAGGCAAGGTGTCTTTCGCTACCCTTTGAGTCGTATTTGCCAAAGGCATATCGGTACTGGTCATGGTAATTTGAGAGTAAGCAGAAACAAAAACAGAAACAAATACAGAGAGGATAAATGTCTTTTTCATTCGTATTATTTTAGGTTGGCGAAGTTAAAAACTTCTCTTTAAAAGAAAGGTAAATGTAACGGCCTCTTAGTGGTAGAACTTAATCACCCGCACCTTCTTATCCGAAGTTATCATTTCGCATAGATAGATTCCTTTGGGCAGGTTTGGAACAGGAATCTCAGTGATAAAATTAGAGGAGTAATAAGCAGCCTGTTGCCCCAAAATATTCAAAATTCTTACCTGTTGAAAGTTGATTTCGCTGCTTTCAGGTAGAAGAAGTATTCGGTCATTCAGTACGATATAGCTAAAATCAGCTTTCCCCTTCTCCGCTAAGCTGCTTGGGGTTTCAATGTTAAGAACAATAAGGATAGAGTCTGCAATAGGACTTGAACTGATAGGCCACACCACCACCACATCGGGGCCTGGGGTAAAATAAGGCACATCAATATCAATGCTGAAAACAGCGGGAACTACTTCTCCCGGATTAAGCATAATCTGGTTTCCGCTATACGGTGGTTTGTTGAAAAGGTCGAGGCTGCTGAGGGTGCTGCTATTGTTGCGTAAGCCGAAATCAAGAATGCCGGCAAAAGATGCTGTATCTGTATTTGCTACCTCTGCACTGATAGTAAGTGTGTAGCCAAGGTTAATGTTTTGCGTGGTATCCAGCCGGTAATCCAGCAGGGTAACAGCAATACCCGATCTTGCAACAGAAAACTGCGAGCCAGCAACTATTAAAAGCAAGACCGCAAAGAAGAGATGTATTGTTTTTCGCATCATGCTTATTTGACTGCTAAGGTAGAAGCTTAGTTGCAATGGTATGTTTTTTTTATCTTCGTTTCTTACCTGTTCAAATTGCATCTATGGATATCCTCAACAACATTGTCTCAGTCATGAACAAAGAAGAAGTACGCCATTTTAAACTCTGGCTTAACAGTACCAATGCTTCTTCAGGCCGAAAAGATATTCTTTTGTTCGACTATGTGCGCAAGTCCGCTGATAACTATGATGAGCATCTTATTTTCAAAAAGCTCTATAGTGAGAAGGACAAAAATTCGTTCTATAAGCTAAAGCATCGCCTGCAGGAAGACATCGCCAGTAATCTTGCCCTCTTACATTTTGGTAAGCATGAATCGAATAATCTTTATCTGTACCTGTCGCTTTACAACATTTTTAATTCGCGTAATCAGCAGGGCATAGCATTGTATTACCTTAAAAAAGCAGAGAAACGCGCACAACAATCAGAAAACTTTGAACTGCTCGACATCATCTACGCTAACTTTGTGAGGCTTTCCGGTGACCTCACGGAGATAAATCCCGAAGCATACATTCAAAAGCGCAAAGAGAATGCAGTTAACCTGAACAAAATTCGCGAAACCGATCAGGTGCTGGCGGCAGTTACTTACAGGTTAAAGCTTTCGCAGAACTATGGTAAACGCGATGTTGGTTTATTGAAGCTTCTGGATAATACCATTAAAGAATTTGCACAGGATGATTCTATAAAGCACAGTAAAAGTTTCCAGACAAGAATATTCAGAGCAGTTAGCCAAACGCTAATACAAAACCACAACTTTGTTGAGCTTGAAAAGTTCATGCTCAGTACTTACAAAAAGTTTCTCACCGAAAAATGGTTTGACAAATCCAACCATGAAACCAGGATTCAAATGCTCATCTATATTATCAATGCAACTTTCAAAAACAGGAAGTTCAGAGAAAGTCTTGATTATGCTGAAACGCTGGGAGAGGAGTTGAGTGCCTTCAACAATCTGTTGTACAACAAATACCTTTTCTTCTATTACAATGCACTTGTTATCAACTATGCGCAGATTGATTTAGCGAGAGGTTTAAAAGCTTTAGATGAAGCGGAGCTAGAAATGAAAAGTAAGAAGAATAGTTATTACGACTTCTTTATTCTCCTCAACAAAGCGAGCCTTCTCTTCTTTCAGCGCAAAACAAATGAGGCTATCAGGAACTTAGTAAAGCTGTATTTGAATGATCATTATAAGAAAACAGATGTATCCTTTAAACTGAAAATTGCTGTGGCAGAATGTATCATGCAGTATGAATCGCGTGATGAGGAGACTTCCATAAAAAGAGTTGAACAGGTAAAAAAACAGTTTAAAGAGCAACTGCCATCAGAAGACTTTAAGCGTGAACGTTTTATTCTTAAGCTCATTCCAGGAATGATTGCTTATGGGATGATAGAGGATAATAAGAAACTATTTTCAGAGGTAAAAAGATTTGTATTAGCTCCTGTAAAGGGCCCTGTAGAAGATGGCGAAGTATTGCGTTACCGGGCTTGGCTAGCTCCGAAGGTGGGGGTAGATACCGAAACTTTGGGTGGGTAAGAACTTAGGTAGTTTAAATTGGTTGCTGCACAACGGCTTTGTATGTTTGACGTATCAATTAAAAAGTAAACGCACGCAATCAAAATTTATAAACTTAAAACCATTTTTATGAAAACTTTAAAAACACTTTCAGTTCTCTCATTTCTGATGTGTTGTTCTTTCTTCTCGAACGCACAGTTTATTTGCGGAGTGGATGCAGCATTCACGCAAAACGTGAATCCAAATAATGTTGTAAGCTTTTACGATACTTCGCACGTAGCCCCCGGCACGCAGATAGCTTTGTGGCGCTGGGACTTTGGCGATGGTATTATTGATACATCGCAAAATCCTACGCATGTTTATACAAGCCCGGGAACGTATCGGGTTTGCCTCTACGTTTCTGCAATGACAATGGGAGCAACATGTGCGGATAGTATTTGTAAAACCTTAACCATAGGAAGTCCCGGCTGCGGAAATGCGAATGCCAGTTTCAACATTTTGGCAAGCGGTACTAGCGTTTTGCTTGCAAGTAACTCAACGGGCGTAGGTCCAGGAACTTTATATCAGTGGTGGATGGATGGCAATGCTGTTAACAATCCCACCAACTCGAACTCTTCATTTACATTAAATAATGTTTCATCCGGTAACCATAGCTTTTGTTTATATATATATGCCAATAATGTTAATACGTTCTGCGATTCAACCTGCCGCATCGAACATATAGGGCCTAATTGCAACCGTACTGCCACCATTACAGACTCGCTTCATCAGAACGGAGCGCATTCATTAAGAGCTGGCTTTTCAAATAACAATATTTTTTCTTATTTATGGAGCAATGGCGCAACTAGTTCAGCTATCACAGTAACCGCACCGGGAGTATATTGCGTTACCGTTACTGATTTCACCGCCTGTACAGCAAGTGTTTGCCATACTATTACCAATAACCATCCATGTGCAGGTATTACTTCGGCATGGGGTTCTGCTTCCCTTGGTGGAGATTCCATAGTTTTTGAAGCTGCTGATACTAACTTGCTCGCGAACCATTACTGGAATTTCGGAGATGGAAGTTCCGGTAGCGGTACTCGCATAGTACATCATTACGCTGCACCAGGCACCTACAATGTTTGCTTTTATGTATACATCCCGGGTATCAACTGTGTTGATTCTTCGTGTCGTACTATTACGGTTCCTAATGGCAACCCTTGTTCAACTTTGAATGCAGATTGGACTCAAAGCTTTGTATCGGGTGGTGCTGTTCATTTTATCTCTCTTAATAATAATTTTAATGTATCCAGCCATTGGACTTTCGGTGACGGGACACCCGGTTCTAATTTGTTTGATCCCACGCATTGTTATTCAGCCGGTGGTTTATACAATGTTTGTCATATTGTAAATATTCCGGGTACTATTTGTGCCGATACTAACTGCCATCAAATACAAGCTCAGGCATGTAACCCCTGTACAGGCTTTGCTGTTAACATAGGTTGGGGTCCTAATTCAATGTTAGGCGGCTTTAATGTAGAGGCTAATTTGGCAGGGTTACCTCCCACAACTCCTACAACATTTGTATGGAGTACAGGCGATACAGGGCGTGTTATAAGAGTAGCACAGCCGGGGATATATTGTGTTACAGCTACTAATGCAAATGGATGCAGTGCAACTGCGTGCGACAGTGTTGGTGGTAATAACACTTGCCATATCGCAGTTACTATTATCCCTCAAAGTTCAGGAGGTGTGTATGTGCTTACAGCGCAAGCAAGCGGTGGAACTGCTCCCTATACTTTCTCATGGGATAATGGTATCTCTTTCTCCAATGTAATTACAGTAACAGCTCCGGGCACTTACTGTGTGATTGTACATGACGGAAACCAATGTGTGGGTGATGCCTGCTTTACGGTACCCGGCTTTACAGGCACCGATACTATTTGCGGAACCGTATTTGAAGATACCAATGGGAATGGTGTAATGGATTCCAGTGAATCTGGAATACCTGGTGCTTTAATCTATATAGGTAATCATTCGGTGCATGCTGATTCTTTTGGGCTTTACTTTGCAATTGTCCCTTCTGGTAATTACAGTATTATTTATTGCGCTCGTCCCGGATTTAGCTATACTGTTCCTGTCTCTCTTAATAATAACGGAATCAACTGTGCAGGATACTACCAAGTGCAGATTAGCGGAGGTGGTATGCATTGCGGCTTTAACTTTGGGGTTCAAAATAATTCCGTTTCTATTTGCGGAAAGGTTTATCTAGATGCTAATAACAACCAGACCCAGGATATCGGGGAGAACGGCATTCCGAATGTGCATGTATATGTTACCGGAACTAACGGACATACTTATCACGCATACACCGATGCTAATGGGCAATACTGTGTGTTAGTGCCGGTAGGCACTTACACGATTCATGCAACTTCAAATACTTTCAATACATGTCCTGTTACTCCTCAATCGCTTACGGTGTTGGCGACAGTAGCAGGGCAGCAATTCAATGGAAACGACTTTGCTGCTTACTGTCAGCCGGGACTTTGCAACCTGCGCGTGAGTGTAACTCCGCACACCACAGTTACTGCAGGTTTCCGGGCATGGTACAGTATTCAGGTTTGCAACGTTGGTAGCAGTATTTCAGGTGGAATGCTGAACATGTTTTACGATCCTGCGCTAACTTTTGACTACGCTAGTCCTGTGCAGACTTCACATAATGCATCAACGCATACTGTTAGCTGGAACGTGAATAATATGCTGCCAGGTAACTGCCGCTATTTCTGGGCTTACTTCGATGCCAATACCAATATCACTATCGGTCAGTCGGTCTTTACGCTTGTAAATATTACTCCTGATACCAGCTGCAATGATGTAAACATGGTAAATAATGTAGATACCATTCATCAGCATGCTACTGCCAGTTGGGATCCAAATAACAAGTTTGCTTATGTAACCAACACCGAAATAGATGAGCGTTATCAATGGGTATCTTCTATGAATGCCGATCAACGTATGGAGTATGTCATCAACTTCCAGAATCTGGGCAACGCTCCGGCTGTGAACGTAGTTGTGAAAGATGTAGTTTCTTCTGATCTTGATCTGAATACCTTTGAGCTTTTAGGAACCAGCCATCCGGCAGTTGTTACGGAAGATGCAGGTGAGCTGAACTTTAAGTTCTCAAATATTATGCTAGCAGCAAAAAGTATAGATGAGCCAAACAGCCACGGATGGATAAAGTTTGCCATCAATTCTGTGAACGGACTTGCAGGTGGGCATATCATAACTGACGAAGCAGATATCTACTTTGATTACAATTTGCCGGTTACCACCAACGATGCAGCAGTCATTATGCTAGATGCTACAGGTATTGATGAAGTGTCGGTAAACAATGTTACAGTGGTGATTGCTCCGAACCCTATGAGTCAGTTTGCAGAAATAAGGTTAGACAATCCTAAGGCCGATTACTTCCGTTTGAGAGTAGCTGATTTAACAGGCAGATTAGTGGCTGATAAAGTTTCAAGTGGTAACACCATGATGTTCCAGCGCGATGCATTAGCTGCCGGGCTGTACACCTACCAGATTATTCAAAACGAAAAGGTTGTTGCTAAAGGTAAACTGGTGGCAGAATAAACCCTTCAAAGATCCTCTTGTATGAGAATTTGAACAGACCCTGCTTCATCGTATGAAGCAGGGTCTACTAATTTTTAGCGCTTGGCGATTTTTAATATTCTTTTCTCGTTCAAGTTGAAAGTCACTTCAACATAATAAACTCCTTTAGGTGGACTATCAAATGGTATAGGGAAGCCTCCATTGAAGGCCTCATTTTTAATTTCTTGTCCGCTCAGGTTAAAAATTCTTACCCGGTTGAAGATAATTTCCGGGTTTTCCGGCTCCAGCAAAATCATCTCATCGCGGTAAAAAACGCGCAGTCTTTCACCCGTTTCATCTTTCAGCCCCACCGACCGCGGGTCGAGCACCACAATGGTTTTAATAATCGAGTCATGAGCGCGGGAACCGTCATTGGCGCGGGGCCACACCACCAGTATATCGGGACCTACTAAAAACCAGGCCTGCGTAATAATAATGCTCAGGTTAGCGGGCAGCGAGTCGTTGCCCGCAATATTGAGAGGCTGGTTGGGAAAAGGATTGGGAAAGATAAGCGGGTTTACATTGAGGATGCCGTTAATTTTGAGGGAAAACTGAACACTATCATTAAAGGCTTGAGGGTCGTAGTTCTTCAGAAAAGAAGTAATGAAAAGGGTATCGCCCAAAAACAAAGTATCCTTCGAAAAGGTAGTGGTGCCCCAGCCTAAATTAGAGGCGGAATAAGCCAGCGAAGTGCCGCAGATAAAAGCGCTTAGTAAAAAAAGTCTCATTCTTTTCATACGGTTGTTTGCACTAAAATAAATGTTTTGCTGCCATCGTTGCTTCATCCGGCAAACAATATTCACTAAATCTAACTTAGTTAAAGAAACTATTTTTTAGATTTACACACTACACTAACGTTATACGTCCATGGATATTCTCAACCAATTAGTCAGCGCGTTGTCGAAAGAAGAGCTTAGATACTTTAAGATTTTTGCCATGCGCATGCATACCAGCGAAAGCAGGAAAGATTTTATGCTGCTGGATTACATGCGCAAAGCAGGAGAGAAGTATGATGATAATCACGCAGTCCGTAAGTTGTATGGCGGGCCCGATAAAACAAATTTTTATCGCCTTAAAAACCGTCTGCTCGATTACCTGGGCGATTATCTTTCCTTTCATCATATCTGGAAAAGCGATTTGAACGAACTGCATCGTAATCTTTCGCTCTATCATATCTTTCTGCGGAAGAGCCAGTTTAAGGTTTCGCTTTTTTATTTAAAGAAAGCGGAGCAGAAAGCAAAGGCTGTAGAGAATTTTGAGATGCTGGATATGATCTACGACAACTTTGTGAAACTCTCCAACGATTTGTTAGAGATAAACCCTGAAGACTACATTGGCAAACGCAAGGCAAATGCGATACAACTGAATAAAATCCGCGAAACGGACCAGGCATTGGCTGCCCTCAATTACCGTCTTAAGATTACACAGAATGTGGCCTCTAAAAACACGGATGCGCTTAAAATTCTGAATCACACCATTAAGGAGTTTACCAGCGATGAAAAACTGAAGGAGAGCAAATCATTTCAAACAAGAATTTACCGCGCAGTGTCGCAGATTCTTTTACAGCAGCATAACTACACGGCTTTGGAGAAGTTTTTAAAGGAGACCTATCCCTATTTCGAAAAGCAAAAGTGGTTCGATAAGGAGAACCACGAAACCATGTTGCAGATGCTTACCTATTTAGTGAACTCGCTTTTCCGCAACAATAAATACGAGGAGTCGCTTAAATATGCAGCCTTGCTGGGACAGGAGATTAAAGCCTTCAGTCGGATGCTGTATGACAAGTACCTTTTTTTCTACTACAATTCGTTGGTAATAAATTATACCGCACTTGACAAGAAAAAGGCGCTTGTCACGCTCAATGAATTTGAAAAAGAGATCCGGAATAAAAAGAATAGTTACTACGATCAGTTCCTTTTCTTCAACCGCGCCATGATTCTGCATCAGCTTGGTAAACCTTCTGAGGCTATTCGCAATATGGTGAGGCTGTATGTAAATGATAATTTTAAGAAGGCGGATGAATCCTTTAAGTTTAAAATTATAGTGGCCGAACTTATTATGCAGTTTGATGCAGGTGACCCCGAAAGCTACTTACTGCGATCCAGGTCCATTAAAAAGCAATTCAAGAAGCTGTTAACCGGGGGAGATTTTATCCGTGAAAAGCAATTAATACAGCTTACTGACAAGATGATTGTAAAGATGAATTATAAGAATGATGCCAAGCTGAAGAAGCAGTCAGATTTGTTTGTGAAAGCCAGAGTAAATGCAGCTGTTATTGATTCGGAAATTATCAATTATTCGAGGTGGTTGGCGCCTAAGTGGGGGATTCTATTGGCTTCTTAACCCAGTAAGAATAATGAAATTTTGCTTAGTATGTTTACCATTAAGTGGCCATCTTGCATTTAAAATCAAAAACCATGAAAACATTCATTACCTTTTCAAGACAACTCTTAGCAGCGCTGGCTTTATTTTTTTTAACCCCAGAGTTAGGTGCTCAGTGTGTGGTGCAGGCTAACTTCAATTACCAGGTGGATGCCTTCCATGCTGCAAGCCCCGATACCATTTTTATCACCAACACTACCATATCCAATGGCGGCTTTAGCAACTACAGAGTTACCGCTTACAACGCGGGCGGAAGTGTGGTTTTTACAAGCAGCAGTTTATCGCCCACTGCCACCGCTTCTATTGTGGTGCCACACGATACTCTATGGAACGTTTGTATTTATATTGAAGATACATCAGGCGTATGTTCCGATTCAATATGTAAGCTCCTATGGACCACCCCCTGCACTACTTTGGCCGACTTTAACTGGGATATGGGAAGCTCCGCCCTCTTACTTTATAATACCTCCATCGGCTCGCATGGCATTCGCGCTTCTGCCTGGACCATAACAGGAGGCACCCCTTCTTCCAGTACCGATAATAACCCGGTCTTAGCTATTCCCGCAAATGTCGATTCCATTACCGTATGCCTTACCACCACCGATAATGTGGGATGCAGCGCCAGCATTTGTTCCTTGCTTACCAGGACTGATACGCTGTGTGGTATAATTTTTACAGATGCCAACCGAAATGGAATTTATGATGTAGGTGAGTTGCCGGGCTTGGGTTGCAGTATATGGTTAGATGGTGTTCTATACTTTCCTGATGGTGGCGGTTATTATAATGTGGTAGTTGGTTCCGGAACGCATTCTATCTTTATTAATTCACCCTTCGGCTGGACGCAGAGTTTCCCTATCAATCCTATCAATCACACGATAACGACTACCGGCAATGAGCACATCTGCGGTTTAGACTTTGGAATTAAAGACGATACCTTAACCCTTTCGGGAGTGGTTTACAGCGACAATAATGGAAACGGTTTGTACGATTTAGGGAGCGGAGATGTGCCCTTAAGTAACCAATCAGTTCAGATAACCGGAAGCCATAATGGTTTTAACGTTCAAACCAACGCAGGGGGATTATACTCCACGGTAGTTTTTGTTGATAATTATACACTTTCTCACACCCCTGACACCGGTAGGGTGATTACCCAGCCTATTAGCCCCAACCGGTATTTTGTAGCAGCAGGACCCACCAGCATTTCAGGGTTAAACTTTGGTTCATTTATAGCAGCCACTATTACCGGACGGGTATATATAGATACCAATAACAACAATGTATATAATCCGGGTGAGATTCTTGTGAGAGGAGAGCGAGTAAATGTGGGGGGCGTTTCGGTCTTTACCAATTCCTTGGGGCAATATTCAGTAGCCCGGCCGGTGGGCATGAACCTGGTAACTTATTCCTCATCACTTGCTACTTCCACCCCCACATCGTATAATGTAAATGCAGCCATAGCCGGAAATACGTATGGAGGTAATGATTTTGCATTGCATATTATTCCCGGCACCAGTGATGTGTGTGTGGCACTCAGTGCATTCTCAAGGGTAGTGGCCGGTTTTCCGGCCCGGTATTATATAAGAGTTCGTAATCAGGGTTATACTCCTATGGCAGGTGTGCTAACCATGCACTACGATCCTGCTTTTAATTATGTCAATTCGGTCCCTACTCCTTCTTCTGTAAATACCAGCACCCGGACCCTTACCTGGAATGTGGTTCCCTTTCCCGGTCACCTTGATTTTAAACCCTATTTCGACTGCCCCGGCACGGTGCCTTTGGGAACTGCCGTGATGAGTTTTATTGAGTTTGTTCCCGATTCGGGATATGTGGATGTAAATCCAGATTGTAACTTTGATACGCTTCGGCAAATAACCGTTGCCGCTTATGACCCTAACGATAAAGAGGTGGACCCCGTGGGAGCGCTGCCCAATGGCCGAATTACCGGTGACGAAGAACTGAATTATACCATTCATTTTCAAAATACCGGAACCTCACCGGCTGTAAACGTTATTATTATAGATACCTTAGAAACGAATTTAGATATCGCCACTTTTGAAATGCACGATGCCAGCCACGACTATCATTTGCAGATAGAAGGAAGAATACTCACCTGGATCTTCAGCAACATCATGTTGCCCGATTCGGGAACCGATTTCGATAACTCCATGGGCTTTGTTTCGTTCAAAATAAAACCTTTGGCAGGTTTAGGCCAGCGAACCGAAATTGTAAACCGCGCTGGTATTTACTTCGATTATAACGAAGTGGTAGTTACTAATGAGGTGCTCAATACTATTGACTTTTCCGTATCAGTAGATGATTTAGTGAAAGGTGACGTATCTATTTCCCTGTTCCCAAATCCGTTTGATCAGGAGACCACCCTGAAAATAGAAGGTACGGAAGGTCCTTATGAATTGTTGATGTACGATCTACTAGGGAAACAGGTAAAAAGAGTAATGGCTTACAACAATGTCTTTACCATCCAAAGAGAGAACCTTGCTTCCGGTATGTATGTGTTTGAGATAATAAAAGAAAATGAACTTTTAGGCAAAGGGAAGATGATAGCAGAATAGTTTTTCTGATTCTGTCACAGGACATCTTTAAACCCTGCTTCATTTTTTATGAAGCAGGGTTTGTTTTTGGTAAAGCTTACAGCTTGCCGTTCGCCTTCTTCCATTCCAATTCAGCAATGAGGAATGCATAAAGAGATTGCAGATAATTGAACTCCGTTTCTTTTAATGTGTTTTCGGCATCCAGAACTTCCTGGTAAGTAGCCACCGAGTTTTGAAAGCGAACGTTTACATCTTTTACTACTTCTTCCGCAAGGCTTACATTCTCGTTTATTAAAGTAAGATTCTGAGAGGCATTGATATAATTTACAGAACTTATTTGCAATTGATAGTTGATGGTATTGCGAATGGTTGAAAGGTTATTCTGGTTTTTCTTTAACACCAGCTTTTGCTGGTTGGCGAGAGAAACTTTCTGCAGCCCGTCAAAAATAGGCACCGTCAGTTTCAATCCGATAAAGGATGTCCAGAACCATGCTTCTTTTCTGAAAACGTTTTCATTATCAATTCCTTGCCCGCCTATATATCCGTATCCATTCAGCGATGGAACATATTGCATGTTTATTCTCTTCAACTGAAGCTGGTTCAGGGTTTCATTCATGCTTTCAGCTTTCAGTTCCACCCGGTTCAATTCGGCACTTTTAAAGTCGGGATACTCGGGAATGATTTCCGTTTTTGTATCCGTGGGTAATAAATCGCTTAGCTCAAGCTGTGCATCTATAGGCAATCCAATAAGTTGACCTAAACCTGCTTTAGATGTTTTTACTGAATCCTGCGAAATCTTCAATTGATACTTTGCGTTGGAAAGGTTAAGATACGCACGGTTCAAATCAGTTTTCAGTGCATTCTGGTTATCGTATCTTACTTTGGTATCATCATAAGCCCTCTGAAAGCGTTCTACGCTTTTATTGGCTTTAGCCACCCGCTCCGCATTCAAAAGCACCAGGTAATAGCTGCGCGAAACATTTACCTTTAAATCAATTATGGCCTGCTGTATTTGAAGGTCGGTAAGTTTCTGTTGCTGCTTGGTATATTTTATATCGGTTACAGCTCCCATATCCAACAGGGGCTGTTGAAGGTCGACCCCCGCTAAGCCCGAATATTTAGTCCCCTGCTGTATGGTGCGTTGCTCTTCCTGCCCGGTTAAAGGGTTGGGAAATTTCAGCGCTATCTGCCCCAGTTTCAGATTGTCTCTAAAATCAACATTGCCGCTAAGCTTGGGCAGATATCTCGAAGTAGATTCCAGCTTTTTTGCCGATGTAATCTTCTGATCTAGCCAGTAATTCTGAAAACCAGGTTGATGTTTCATAGCGTAGCTAATGGCTTCCTCTAAGCTCATTTTAAGATTCGAATGAGCGAAAGCTGGAGCAATAAGTGCCGAAAAGCTAAGAAGGAGAAAAATTTTTTTCATGTCGGTATTATTTAAAACCGCACAAAAGAGCGAACATTTAGCTTTAGGAGATAACAGATTTATGCGAAACGCATGTTCTTTAGGTTAAAGCGTTGTATTGCTTTGGAGACGGAAAGTGAATGGCGTGCGAGCGTTTAATGCAATTGACGTTCATAGATACTGTCTGCCAGCACCTTCATTCTAAGAGTTCCGCTTTCAACTGAAAGCAGATAGTAAATACCTTCTTTAGACCGCCACATCAGGTCCCCCACTTTTTGATACAGCGAATTAAATCCCGAAACCAGGTCATTCAGTTGCGAAGCCGGCATTAGGGTTTGTTGCATTACACAGCTTTTGTTTTCGAAAAAGTAGGAAGAAAGGAGGGAATAATCACCAAATTTAGGGTGCTCATTAATGTCGGTGTAATATGCCAGCACGTCATTCCCGTTTTCGTCAGATACCTTGGTGTATTCGCTGCCTAGTGAGGAAATGAGGGCATCTTCCGATTTGCCCAAATGAAGTTGGGCATGAACACTACCACACGAAACTAAAAGAGCCAATAAAAAGAGAATTTTCATTTTCTGCGCTTTAAAATCTAAACTAAGTTAAGAACATTTTTAGAAACATACTACAAAGGGTTTTAACCACTGCTAAATATACCTTGCATGCCTTGTGAATGTAGCTATAATTATACAACTCTTAGAATGGTCTTCATTGTTACATCCACCCACCCTGAACGACTGAATTATGGTAAATAGACCGTTTGTACCTGTTTTTTTGTTAAAATGCCCTCCGCAATGTTGCGGTGAGCACTTTTTTAAAAAAATGCCCTGCCGCAAGGTTGCGGAGGATGTGTTTCAATCAAAATAACTCTTTGCAGAATCCGGTAGCTTTCATTTAAATAATTGTAAAAGTTACTTATTTGGCTGCGGAGTCGTACGCAGGTAATACTTAATGCGCGTATGTCCTTTCGGGAATTTTGCAGGAATATCTTCATCCTTAATAGCAGGAGCAATCACCACATCTTCACCGTCAGCCCAATTAGCAGGTGTTGCTACCGAATACGTAGCGGTAAGCTGCAAACTGTCAATTACGCGTAGCAATTCGTAAAAATTTCTTCCGGTAGAAGCAGGATAAGTAAGGATTAGTTTAATCTTCTTATCTGGACCTACAATAAATACCGAGCGAACCGTAAACGTTTCATTCGCATTCGGGTGAATCATATCATACAGGTTTGCCACTTTCTTTTCAGGGTCAGCAATAATTGGAAAGTTTAAGGTACATCCTTGCGTTTCGTTAATGTCCTTCACCCACTCATGATGAGAAGGAAGCGCGTCAACGCTCAGTGCCAACATTTTTACCCCGCGTTTGTCGAACTCACCTTTCAATTTTGAAGCAGTTCCCAACTCGGTGGTACAGACAGGAGTGAAGTCGGCAGGGTGAGAAAAAAGGATTCCCCATCCGTTACCTAAATACTCATGAAAACTGATTTTGCCGTCAGTTGTTTCGGCTGTAAAGTCGGGAGCTATGTCCCCTAGTCTTAAAGATGCCATTTTGTTGTTATTGGTTTATTGTTAGAAAATTGTTTGTGTCAAATAGTCCAGTTGGTTGGCTGTGTTTTTGGTTCAGGAATGTGAATGCCGCATTCTTTTTCTTCATTGTCTTCCCACCACCATCTGCCCGAACGCTCATTTTCACCGGGGCGCACGGCACGAGTGCAGGGAGCACAGCCTATACTCAAAAATCCTTTTTCACTTAACTCGTTGTAAGGTATGTTTTCGTTTGTAATAATAGCTTTAACTTCTTCAGCCGTCCAGTAGAACAAAGGGTACACTTTAATCATTTCGCGCTCGCTATCCCACTCAACAGGTTCTTTGTTAGAACGTAAAACCGATTGCTCGGCACGCAATCCCGAAATCCATATTTTTTGTCCTTTCAGCGCGCGGTTAAGTGGCTCCACTTTGCGAATATAACAGCATTCTTTCCTGTTTTCAATCGAATCATAGAAACTGTTAGGGCCTTTCTCCGTCAGCATTTTCTGCACAGTTTCTGCCTGCGGATAATACGTTTCGATATTCACGCCATACTTGTCATTGGTAGCGCGCCACACGTTATAAGTCTCCTGAAAATTTCTCCC
>JAZKEP010000049.1:0-3254 GCA_040387015.1 Bacteroidota bacterium | reverse complement strand
CAACAGAAAATAGATAGCCAGGTTACATTTGAACCAGGCTACTATGCAACTTATGGCGGAACATTTGAAAACCTGCAGGCTGCGAACAAGCGCCTTTCGATTGCCGTTCCCTTGGCATTGTTGCTCATTTTACTTTTGCTCTACCTAACTTTTTCCTCTTTTAAACATGCACTGCTCATTTTTACTGCCATTCCTTTATCGGCAATTGGTGGCGTTTTTGCACTTTGGGCAAGAGGAATGCCATTTAGTATTTCTGCAGGAATTGGCTTTATTGCTCTGTTCGGTGTTGCGGTACTAAACGGTATCGTGTTGATTAGTGAATTTAATAGGTTAAAAAACGAAGGGATGAACGATATCCAGGAAATCATTAAAAAAGGAACTTCGGTAAGGCTCCGACCAGTAGTTATGACAGCCCTGGTGGCTTCATTGGGTTTCCTTCCAATGGCAATTTCTGGTGGAAGCGGGGCGGAAGTACAGCGTCCGCTTGCTACTGTGGTTATCGGCGGGTTATTGTCAGCAACATTACTCACATTGCTCGTACTTCCGGTATTATACATCTGGGTTGAAAAGATTGGCAAGAGTAAAATCAAAATTGCACCGATAGCCGGGGCAATGGTTCTGGGATTTATGTTTTTTGGAAATACAACGCTCAGGGCGCAATCAACTCCAATCAGCCTTCAACAAGCAGTTGATGCCGCACTGTTAACAAATCCATCTGTTAAAGGTGGCAAGCTTGGTATAGCTTTTCAACAGCAACTAAAAAAGACCTCTTTTGAAATGCCGAAAACCGATATCTCAGTTTTGTACGGTCAGTACAATAGCTTGGTGAAGAACGATAATAACATTACTATTTCGCAGACCATTCCGTTTCCGACGCTATTTTCAGCAAATGCGGCACTTGCGAACGAAAGGACTATAGCTGGCGAACTGCAATTGTCCGCTACAAGGAACGAGCTTATATTTCAGGTTAAGACAGTGTATTCCAACCTACAATACCTATATTCAAAAGAAAAGCTATTGTTAACGCAGGATAGTATCAACGTTGGTTTTGTTAAGTCGGCCTCATTGAAATACAAAACCGGAGAGGGAACGCTTCTTGAGAAGGTAACAGCAGAGACACAGCTCAAGGATGTGCAAAATTTGCTTGCCCAAAACAGATCGGATATATCAATCTATAACAATCAGCTAGGAAATTTAACAGGCCTTCCAGTTTCTGGCATCACTAACCGTTTGCTGGTAGAAAAACCAATTAAATCACTTATCGATACAAGTTTGCTCAAATCCAACCCCAACATTGCATATCTGCACCAGCAGATAACCATAGCAGAAAAACAGCGGAAAGTGGAATTGGCAAAGGCACTACCCGATATCACCGTTGGATACTTTAATCAATCATTAACAGGTTTTCAGAATATCAATGGCAGCGAGGTTTTTTATGGACGGAATAAGAGGTTCCAGGGTATACAACTGGGCCTAGCAGTTCCAATTTTTTACGGTTCATTTTCTGCTAAAGCAAAAGCGGCAGGGATTGCTAAGGATATCGCTTCCGCTAATCTCGAGCTCTCCCTCCAAAAAATCAACGCACAGTATAGTCAGGCAATTACCGAATATCTCAAAAACCAGGAGCGCTATCATTATTTTAAGAATTCAGCTTTAAATAATGCCGCCCTGATACTTAAAAATAGTCGGATTGCCTATCAAAATGGAGAAATTGGCTATTCTGAATATCTCCTGAATTTGAAACAGGCAAATTCCATACAGGAGAACAGTTTGATGGCCCTATTACAGCTCAATCAAACGATAAATGAAATCGAATATTTAAGGGGAAACAATTAATTTACGAGTAACGATATGAAATCGATAACTAGATATCTATTCCTTACGATCTGTGCGTTGATGCTCATTTCGTGTGGAAATACACCAGAAGAAAAGGAACCAGTAACAGATGAACACCATGAGGATACGGATGCAGTATCGCTCACGCCCGAACAGTATCAGGTGGCGGAAATCACTCTTGGTTCATTAGAAATGAAAGAACTTAGTGGAACAACCAAGGTAAACGGAGTACTTGATCTTCCTCCAAAAAATCTGGTTTCAGTATCAACACCGCTTGAGGGCATCGTAAAGAACACCGAAATGCTTCAGGGGATGAGGGTGAATAAGGGAACCTTGATGGCGGTGATGCAAAATCCGGAATTTATCCAGATGCAACAGGATTACTTGGACTATAAGAGCCAATTGCAGTATTTAAGAGAGGAGCTAGACCGGCAGGAGGAATTGTCGAAAGAAAACGTAAATTCTAAAAAAGCACTTCAAAAAGCAAAGAGCGAATACAATAGCGTTAGTGTAAGGCTGCTCGGACAGAAAACCAAGCTGTCTTTAATGGATATCAACTTTGCCGACCTTGAAAAGGGCAATATCAAAAAAACCTTCAATCTGTATGCCCCTATAGGTGGCTACGTTACCCAGGTCAATACAAATATTGGAGCGTTCGCCAGTACCACTGATGTATTGTTCAAGATCGCAGATACCGAACACCTGCATGCAGAATTGACCGTTTTTGAGAAAGATGTGCCAAAGCTGAAAATAGGGCAGAAGGTTCGTTTTACCCTAGCCAACGAGCAGACTGAGAGAATGGCAACCGTATTTTTGATCGGTCGGGAAATCAGTAAGGAACGAACCGTTCAGATCCATTGCCACCTTGATAAGGAGGACACACAACTGATTCCAGGGATGTACCTCAAGGCTTATGTAGAAAGTGGTACCAATAAGGTTTCGGCATTGCCAGAGCAGGCTATTGTAGAATTTGAGGGAAAAAAATATGTTTTTATAGAGCAGGGAAAGGGCAGCAAAGACTCCCATAATTTCAGGATGGTGGAGGTAAGAACAGAAGTTGCCGAAAATGGTTATATACAAGTGTCTTCTACAGAGCCCCTTAATAAAGCAAAGATTGTGGTAAAAGGAGCCTACGATCTACTTAGCAAAGTGAAAAACGCAGAGGAGGAAGAAGAAGGCCATTAAGAGAATTCAAGTTTCGTTCCGATAAAAATCTGGTTAGGCCTACGGAAAAACATATGTTTATCAAGGTTGGCTGAATAGAACTAACTTAAAAAATTTGCGAGTATATAATTTTTGTAAATCTCATTGAGTAAGGCAGGTTATATCCCTGCCTTACCTAGTAGAAAAGCTAAATTAGTACCGATAAATCTGGTAGATAAAATCGCTTCCATTTTATAGATAGAGAATAAAGTTTT
>JAZKEP010000048.1:25606-50305 GCA_040387015.1 Bacteroidota bacterium | reverse complement strand
CAACAGGGTTGCTTTCCATGCTCCAACAACAGCGGCTACATCATCATAAGCGGGATAAATGTCCGTTCCGGTAAATCTCTTTTTGGCGCCAATGGTAAAGGCATATCCGGATGCAGCGATTTGTCGGAGTTCCACATCCTCAATGTTCTGCAGACTCATTACGTCAAAATCTAGTTGCAAGGCGCCCAATGAGCCGCCTTTAAACTCTTCGGCGTTTCCAAAAGAAAAGCGCACCTGACCTGTTGCCACATTGCCGGTATTGCCAAACTTTGGATAAGTAGCATAGAAGCTGCCGGATGTGAACGATCTGGCCCCGCCTGATGCAGTATTCACATACCACAAAACCCTGTTGTGATCTACGACGAAGAAACCATCCGCCCAGCCGTTAAACGCTGTATAGCTTTGTGTCTGTCCGGCGCCTGCTGTATGGCGCGCTGTGTACTTTGCAATGGCTTCCGTTAATAACTCTTCGTAACCATCGGCAAGTGTTCCAAAATTAGGGTCGCCAGTCGCGTCCTCTACTTCACGAAAACCACCGATTACAAATACCTTGTCGTTGCTTTCGCGGGCTGCTAGAAAAGCCTCTTCCAAAGCTTCCTTAAATGTGTCGCTGTCAACCAGGTCGGCAGCAGTAAATTGCTTGCCTCTTGTTGGGAGTATCACACTTGGGCGCCCCATGCGTACATCACCGGAGGTTTTGCCTGTGTTTGTCCCAAGGGTGTATGAAATGTTTATCATCGTAAAATTTTTAGTTGTTTAGTTTAAATCGTTCTGGTAAATGTGTTTCCACTTCGAGTTCCATATTCTGTATCTGTAGGGCGTCTATGAAGTTGCTGAAATAGTTTTTTGTGTTTGGTTGCCCGGCTTCTGCCCCCCCCCAATAGATCTTCTTTTCCCAGTCATGCAAAACAGCTTCAGGATCGGGAGAACAAAAAGCTGGCGTCTGTCCAATCTGATACATTAACTCCGAATAAACCGGCACCAAACGCTTTTTAAACACTTCAGCCAAGCGCTGCTCCCAGGTATATGCCGGGTTAGTAGGCATGGCTACGATGATGTCCATCTTTGCCCGACCAAACACATAAGGGGTATCGCCTTTTTTGAAAGAACTTCTATTTGCTACTAACCAAATCAATGGATAGGTGCTTTCGTTTGCTAGCGCGCCTTTGTACAGGTTATTGGCCACATCAACATACAGACCATAATCGAAATAGACCGGGAAAGAGTCCGCACTTCTGCTCTGCATCGTAGCGCTTACTCTGGCTACAACATCTTTCATAATATGTGGCAGCGATGGTACTACCATGAGAAACCTCTTGCGATTGATTTGCCGGCCGATATATTTATTTCACTTTTTAGTGATGCGATCCTGCGTTCAATCGCACCTCTGTCATAGGTGGTGCTCAACCCCGCTTCGCCGTTTGAAACATTTGGCGTTGTAATGAGCACCTCCATCAGGCGAATTGCAGCCAACCTAATAAGCGGATATGCTGAACCGTCATAAACAATGTCTCCCTGAATTTGAAAATCAATTAACGCTGCATTTATAGCCTGGGGGCTAGGCGAGAAACCAAGCATCGCCAGAAGCCGTTCTTTGTTGGTCATGCAAAGGGCTTTTACTCTGTGATTAAACCCTGTTCCAATAAGTGCTGTATGCGTTCAGGGGTAAAGTGGCTCACGTCGTCACCTTCTGACCACTCTTTTGAAAAGTCGGCGATGTCGCGAAATGATTTGCCTTCAGCTACCACGTAGGAGCCTTTTTTGTTTCCTGATTCAGCAAGCGCAAACGCCTGGTACACTTCTTCCTGCTCATCCTCATTGAAGCCTTTTGCATCGGCGGCAATAGCTGAGCGTACTTCTTCCTCTGACTTGCCTTTATATTCTTCCAGGCGCTTTACAGCGGCATTTAAAGATTGCTTATTCATAACGATTATGCTTGAACGGTTAATGAATCCATGGTGTAAACTGTAGTGCCTACTACGGGAGCTACACGAGCCTGAGCATTTGTTATTTCAGCTACAGAGGGACGGTTAACCCGGAACATGCTTGTGAGTATGTATTCGTCTACGACCTCGTACTGAACGCCAGCTACACGGGCATTTTGCTCCGCTGGGGTTGCATAGAATAATGCACCCACCACGTCTGCGGTTGTTGCTGCAAGCATGCCTGTCTGCCATGGTTTGAAGGTGGAGCGGTTACCGGCTTTATCCTCAATTGTAACCGAACGATCAACCACAACGAATTGGAAACCGTATTCTGCCTGTACTGCCTCATTTAAACGGGCTGCGCTTGGCGTTGGCTTGGTTGAACCAAAGTTGCCGATTGAAACCGCGTACAGGTCCTTGGCTTCGTTGGTTTTTAAAATATTTCGCATCGTTGCCAGATCCGTATAAATACGCGTTACCTGCTTGCCGTCTACGCTTGCTTTAGCAAGTATTCGGGTTTGAATATCGGTAAGTGGTGTGGATGCTACGTTACTGAAAACAGTAGACACACCAAATTTGTTCTCAGTTTTATAGCCATAGTCGATACGAACGGCGGACCCGGGCTTTGCATCATCCTGCACCAACGTGATTCCAGTAGAAAACCCTTGCAGGAAAGATGCTTCGTTACGTTCTTTTACACCGCCAATGACGGTTTCCAGATCATTGAATATCCTTCGAGCGAGTGTGGTCTCTGAAACATTCTGGCTCTGCATTGTTTGCAGGTCGGTGATTTCCTGTTCGTTTTTTTGTTTCTCTAAACCCATTTTCGGAATCTTGCCGGTCACTGATCCCATTGAATCGCGAGACTTTAGTGGTAAGCTAGAGTCCAGCGATACGTAATCGGCGGCTACCAAAGTGCCATCAAACTGCACGGTCTCCCACATACCGGTTACAGAAAACTCTGTGCGTAAAAGCTCTTCGTGCAGATAGTTTGGCTTATTTTCGGAGCCATTTATTTTTTCAAGTATCACCAGGATGGTTGCAGAGAACCACTTTTTGATGAACGTAAGAAATTGCGATTGTTCCATATTCGTTTTGTTTTACAAATGCTTAAATAGGTAATGGATTACTGAGCTACATCAATCAATGGACGAGCTGTTCGAAAGGCTGCTTTGATAGAAGCCCAGTTGTAAGGCATAGCCTCTTCTCTTACAGTACCAATCGTTAAAATGCCTACAGAGGCTTCGTCTGTGAGGACAGAAGCTTTCTGAATACCAACATATTCGTGACCTGCGGGTAATGCCGAATAAGACGCACCCGTATAGGGCTCAGCGGCTACGGGCATTGGCTTATAGTTTTTGGTGGTCGTCTCCATGATGATGACGTGACCTGCATGAATTGTTTTTGGCGCAAAGCCTGTAACATCGAGCGATTTACCGGCGCGGACGTCATCAACGCTCCTTACGATTACAATGCCGTCCTTAGAGGTATTCACCTGAGTACCTGCTTTGGTGAGATTTACAACACCCATAATATTTTGATTTTATTTATTTGAACTTTTCCTTTAGCTCTTTCAATTCAGTCTCGCTTGGTTTCCCTGCGTTGCCGGTGCCGCCCGTAAACGGTCTGCTGGCTCCTGCCGGGTTGAGTGCTGCCCAATCGTTTGCCGCTTCATCAGCGAAAGCGTCTATAGCATCTTCGCTATCGGGTTGCTGTCGCTTTTTCCAGAACACTTCCGGTACGTCCTTTAGCTTTGCATGTGCAGCCATTTTCTGTGCAATGGTCTGCGTTGCTTTTTCGGTTTCCAGCTTATCTACTTTGTCTGCAAATGGTTTGAACCATGCAGGCATTTCATCAGCGGTCTTTTCTGTCTTAACCGGTGTTTCGGGATTTTCAGGTGTTGGTGGTTCAGTTTTATTATCCGGCTTTGGAGGATTTTTTACAAATTCCTTTTTAGCGTCGTTAACCCTGCGGTCACCTTCTTTCTGAAATTCTGTTGCTAGTGTTGCGATTGGGATAGGTGCGTTATCGAGTGTAGTAAGTGCCTCTTCGATCCCGCTTTCGTCTGTTACTGTCGTTGCCATTTGTGTGGCTATCAGTCCCAGAAATTGCTTAGACACCCCTGGGTATTTTATTACCAGTTGTGCCAGTATTTTTTCTTTCATAAAATGAAAAAGAACTTTGGTTATGTGAAGTTGTAAAAGAGTTGGGAGGATGAAAAATAGAAGAAGCAACACTTTAAAGAGTGTTGGTAATTTTGTAAATTTGATGGATGGAAGTAGTTGAAGAAATCTCACCTGCAGATCAAGCGATTCAATATTTAGAGTTGCCTGTTTTGCAAGCCAATGAACTGCGATTAGGGAACCTCATTTGCCATGTAATGAAAGAATCGTTAGGGTTCGCATTTGAAAGAGTGTATAGCTTAGGTGAACATGGTATAAACAACCCTTTGAATATTCCGAATGCAGCAAACCAACCATTCTATAGAGGCTTACCCTTGACTCCCCAACTATTAGAGAGGTTCGGTTTTGAACAAGTGTCAAAAGGCGCACTACAAGTTTACCAAAAAAGGGAGGGGCGTTTTAATTTTCAAATTGTTCGAGATTTTAAGCGTGACGAATACTACTTTGAAAAAGCGCACTTCAACCATGTCTTCTATCACTTCCACCAACTACAAAACCTGTACTTTGCCTTGACGGGCGAGGAATTAGAAATAAACCTACCTAACGAAACCCCGACTCGTACAACACGCTATACTCGTGAGCAAGTGGCAAATTTCACCGGTGATATTCCCAAGATAAACGGAGGTTAAGAACAGGGCGGACGGGAGATCGCTGTATCAGCATTGCTGCCATATTCCTCTCTCGGAGCCAGCCATTCGGGTCTTGCACCTTTATCGCATTTGAATTTCACATTGCGCCCGTCCTTTTCCCTGCGGTGTAAAATTACTCAAATTGTTTATTGCGTGCCTCTCACAGCTTCTTATAAATTTCATGCGTGAGGTATTGTATCAGGTAAGCATAAGCCTCATCGCTTTTTCTTACACTCAATTTTAGCCCAATCCTGTCCATTAGATAGGCTACAATATGGAATATTTCGTGCTGCAGGTGTGCATAATCCTCATTTGTCTTTGGCAAACAACGCATCCGTAATACCATGTGATTAGTATCAAATATCGCCGCCTTGCCGTGGCAGTTCGGGTTATAAAAAGACACTAAGTCGCAGTCTTTACCGGGGATGCCGTGCCGCCTCATTTTTGGGAACAAATGGCTGTCAGTTTCGCCAAAACTTACCATTACGGAATGATTTGAATAAACAACGAATGGTATAACAAAGTTTTTACTCACTTAGGCGGTTTTTTCCTCGGGGGGTGGTACGATAGTTAGCACTTTGTTCTTGTTTTCCTCTTTTATTTTCTCCCATTCAGCCGCAGGGTTTTTGGTAAGGGTACACTTTAACGCAGCGGTTTCTCCTGATATAAGCCCCGCATCTTTTGCAGCGGCAAGTAGCTCTACTTCTTCTTTTGGGTTCTTTGGCACGTACAGCGTAAATACGGGCTTTATTGGCAGGTTCTTTTGTGCCTTCATGCCCGGTTGAATGCCCGCAACGAGCGATTTTAATAAATTAACCAAGCGCTGTAGGTTCTTGCCAAAATCGCCCTCTTTTGCTGCCGCTTTCATGTGTGCGTTTTGAAACAGTAGCTTAATAGCATATCCGGAAGGGGCCGAGCCAAAAAACTGGTGTAAAGAGTTGTAGTCTATAGACCCTGAGAACTGGTGTATGTTCTGCATTAGCGTATCGTACTCCATTTCTATTGATTCCGGCTTGCCCGTTGTCTCTAAATAGCTAGCGCCGGCACCTGCTCCGGAAAGCTGTATGCCCTTCCCTGTATCATCTATCATAGGCAGGCTTTCAATAGCGTCGGCCTTCAAAAGAAGCATCGGGAATGCCGACCTATCGTTCGCCTCTCCCAAGTTCGAAACGATAAACTCAGTACGGTTTATCATTAGTGACTGATCAGCCCACTCTACTTCTTTTTGCGGAAAGTAAACGATCGGAATTTTACCGTCGATGTTGGTATCTCTCTTTATTATAGCCCACCCGCCAGCGTTCTCTGCCAGGTAATAATTTGTTTCGGCAGTGTAAATATCAAAGTAATGAATCTCTTTGTCAGTTTCGTCATCTTTAACCTTATGATTTCTGCAAAAAGCAATCATGTCCCCGTAACGATCGTAAACAGGGTACAGCGATGTACCCTCATTTGATTTGAGTATATTGAAACGGATTCTTTTGGACGCCCCTTGCAGGTCCGTACCGTCCCAATACCCGTCCGGGGCATTTTCCGTGGAAAGCATAACCGCCACTTCGCATTCCGACATTTGACGTACCGCTATCTCCTTCAATTCATAGTCAACTTTCATCACACCCCATACGGCAGCAATGGCTTTATAAAACGATTTATCCGCCTCTTCTTCGGCTGACGCATCCAACTCCACAGGATTGGTTAACATCATATCACGGCGCCCTTCCACAATGTATTTCTGCAGGGCTAGGGGCACTCTTACTACCTCTATTTCTTCCTCAACAGTTTTTGGCTGGCCGTTTTCACCGATGATGGTTTGACCGTCGAGTCCCAAGGAGGTCCTCTTTATTTTTCGACGTTTCCGGATGGCGGAAGACATAACCTCATGGTTTGTGAGGTCGTACATCTTTACAGCATCGGTCGGATAATCCGGCTTTGAGCTTATGATTTTGCCGATAATGGTTTTATAATCCTCTTCCTCAATCTTTTTCTTTAGGTATTCTAGTTCCATGATTTTAATTAAAATAGGATGCTGAAAGAACTGTTTTCTG
This sequence comes from Bacteroidota bacterium, assembly GCA_040387015.1. GTDB lineage: Bacteria > Bacteroidota > Bacteroidia > Chitinophagales > LD1 > Bog-950. The sequence goes on along the minus strand of JAZKEP010000048.1, from coordinate 43,526 downwards.
TTTTTGCTTGTATTGTAGCCATTCGGCATGTAATACGGATATTATAAAATATCTTTTCTGGTCACTGAAGTGTCCATTTGGTTCATAGGTCTGCCCTGTTGTTTTGTCTTTTATTTTTAACTTCAACATCGAACCGTCTTTATCCTCTTTTACTGTACCATAGTCGTCTACACTCACTTTACATTTGTCGCTAATCGTTATACTCCATCCGTACAGGTTTGTTTCATAGATTTCATTTATAAAAGCAGCGCTCAGTGCCACTTCAGGGGCGGATCGTGCCACCCTGTTCACTACTTTGAATCCTGCAGCCCTCAATACCTCAATAAACTTTTCGTAAAAAGAACTGTTGTTTGGATCAATTGTAGAGCGTTTTGAGGATGACGGATCTCCATATATGTAAACCACATCTTTGTAGTCGATTTTATGTAGCCATTCAACTAATCTTTTTGCCGATTTTGGTGCATTGTTATCTGGTTGTTTACACGGTATTTCATGTACCTGCCTTAAACTTTTACCGATAATCTGCCAGCAGGCAAGGGTTACATAAGGCATTACGTTTTCGTCCAGGGAAATATGTAAAGTCGACTGCTCAACTTTCAATGGCTTTACGTGGAGGGTTTCGTTAAACTGCTTCCAGAACTCACCACCCGTACGCAGTATGCCTCTTTCCCCGTTGGCGTAAACCCGATATAGGTTAAAGTTGTGCAACTTATCGTGTTCGTAATCGTCTAGCGTGTGCTGATCCACATAACCACCTTGGCCACTCGGGTGGCCAACAACCCAAAAATTATCCCGGTAGGTTACTTTAATCCACACAGAGTTGCCTTTTTTGTTCATTCTTTTAAAGGCAAAATCGGCATTCAAAGAACTGTAGTCAGTCGGCGCGTCTATCGTTAAGGGCATCTCCACCCATTCATCTATATCTAACCACTCTTCATACTGCCACAACTTTGCACTAACGGGGTTCCAATCGCAAATAAATTTTTGGTTTGGCCTGCCCCTTAACCTCTTACGCTGTTGGTCCCATTGCGATTTCGTAAACTGATTCCACTCATTGTTATAAACCAAATCGTAATCCTCGATGCCCTTTACATTCTCCTCATCATCCAACCCCCTAAAACGTACGCGGGCGCTATTATAGGTGCATTTAGCAAGGTCTTCCTGGAAGGTGTATATTTTGTTTTGGTCGAAGCTTAATCTTCGTGAAGCCGCCTGGAATGAATTAAAGACGCTGTCTTTTATATTCACATGGAAGCGCCGGAATACCATGGACGAATAATTGTATTCTGCCTGGTCAATAAGTAAAGAACTGCACACCTCAGATGTTTTCGCGGCACTTGAGCCACCTTCGATGTAGATATACCTTATTCTCTCGTCCCGGAGAAGCGGCATTAGGTGCCAGTGAATCGGGTTGAATAACCTCGGATTTAAAAGAGCTATCATACCGGCTTTTCCTCTCCATACCCGAACCGCAAATGATTATTAACGACGGGGGCGTCCGTGTAAATCTTGTGCATCTTAGCCAGCATCTCCAACGCTTTGGGCTTATCGTACGTTTTAATTTTTTTGGTTGTACCAGCTACCACCACTTCGTCCGCGCTCGCGTCACTTACCTTTTCCTCATAACTCTCAATGCCAGAAAGCGCTGCGGCGGTGTCATCGTCCAGGTCCTTTATACATAACAACTGCCCATCTGTACCGTAAAACTTACGAACATCAACAAAAGCTAACCTGCCTATCTCGAGTAGCACCCTGTTTTTAGAAATATCAATCCCAACCGCCTCCTTATCGTTTTCAAAAAGGAGGGCTAAGTAATTTTGTATGTCAGGTTTTGTAAGGTTTTCTGCCGCGATTGATCTGGCTGTTTTTTCGCTATAACCTGCGTTGATAGCAGCTTGCGTGCCGTTGAACTTGCAAGCGATATACTCTTCACAAAATCGCTTCTGCCTTTCATTTAGATCACTCATCCTCCACCTCCTTTAGCTTTTTATCAACCTTCTCTTTGAAGTCAGCATAATCTTTATTATACCATGTAATCACTTCTCCAATCAGTTCGGACACATATCCGCCGCTCTTATTCAACGTATTTGCTATAGACCTCACAAAACCATACTTTTTTATTGGAATGTTTTGAAAAACCTGCGGCGCATACAGGTGAAGCATGCAGCATATGAACAGCCGCATACCGTCGGTATCACCTTCAAATCTTAGTGCATAGAGAGGCATTAAGGAAAGGTCTGTTTGTCTGGGTTTTTGCTGAATGGGTTTCATTGCCTCCTTTGCGAGGTCGGGGTGCCAGCTCATGAAAACTCTGCCTAGGAGTGCGTAGTTTTTAAATTGAGGCGCGGTAAACGCTTCCATAGACTATTGACACGACCGCTATTTATGCGGTAAATGCCCGATCACAAATTTAATTTATTGACCTCTTTTTTTAGTGTTCTATTTTGATGCAACTCACGCTGCTTCGATCTCTTGGGTAGTGATGGTTAATATATCCATGTTGTACAGTTTGCAGGTTCTCTCCACCAGGCATAAGTTTGGAGATAGCTTGCCGTTCTCGATCTTGTAAACCACTGACCGGGATGATAGTAGCTGCTTAGCCATTTGGTTTTGAGATAAGTCGTCCCGCTTTCTCAGGTACTTTAAATTTTTACCAAAGATGGTCTGGCTCATGCTGCTGATTTTATTTCGGGTTTTTCGTTGGGGGTGTCGGGAATGGTCTCTATTCTGAAGGTTCTTAGTTTGTCTCCGTAGACATCATACCAATGGCGTAATATCTTACCTACGTCATAAGAGGCATAGCGCTTTGTGGCTATCCTTGTACCTTTTGATTGTATAATTCTATGGTTCCCAACTTTCTCATCACTATTTAACTTTCGTTGCGACGCTCCGTTGAAGGGTTCTGTAATTCTATTGGGCTGGCAAACTCATTCCAAAACCATTCAAAAAGGTTGTGAGGGGATGTTATTACTCTCGGCAACTGCCCTTGTAATTTGTGAGTGTGTTCTTCAAAAAAGCGGTCGCGTAAACTTTCCTTCTCCACCCCTCCGGCTGTCTCTGTAGGGGCTGGTTGTACTGGATTCTTTAGTTCAGGTTCTTTGGCATTTAATATTTCCTGTTGGTAGGATATGCCACCTATGCCGATCTTTTTACTTGCGCCGAAAAATGCACTTACGCAGTTAATTCTTTGCTGAATTAGCAAATCTTTTACCTGTTCTTCGCTATACACCGTAGTATCTGTACTAACGGGCTGTGCTTTAGTGGCTGCGGCATATTCTAGCATAGCTGCTATTATGCGCTTTTCAAAATACCCTATTTTGTTTTTGCTGATAATTGCGGCTTTTTTATAAAGTATCTCAATGGCTAATTCCTCTTGTGCTTCTTTATTCATTTTATTTATTTTTAGTTTTTTAAATGTGGCTGCATGTATACAATAAGACTGACAGGGCTATGATTATAACAGCACAGCCTGCGTTGTCGTAAAATTCTATTTTCGATTCAACTAAATCTTTGTCCTCCATAATACCTTTTTGTTTCATATAAAGTTTTTGGGGTTTTCTTTACTTGTTTGATTGGTTGTGTAAAGGATTTTAGATTTTGTTTACTTACCACCTGTGGTACTATCGTCTTTTGTTGCGTCGCACACTGGAGCGGTTGGAATGTTATTGAGCAAATGCGGGTGCTTGCTAAAAAAGTCTTGTGCTAACTGAATAATATGAGCAACAGCAATTACTTCACTTTTTCCGCTATATTGAACGAATCGGAATTGCATCCCAATCTTGTTCCATAAAGGGTCGAGTGCATCCGGAATGTGCATGATGCCTTTTTCGTCAGGTATGCTCCAATCTTGCTTATCCATTACTTATATGTTTTTGGTTTTAGACTTTTCCTGTAATTCTTTTCTTGTAGGTATTTTCATAACCTTACCCGAATGACAAATAAGGCATTTTGCATTACCGCATTTAGCTGCTGGGTGTGCTTTCTTTTTATGAACCTCGTCAAAATGCCTATTCTCAGCTTTCATAGTATATTTTTAGGTGGTTAAACCGTTACAATCTTTCGTCTGTTTCTCCCTTTAGTTTGTTGAGCTCCTGCACCAACTCCCACACCCTTTCTTCAAACATCTGACTCCGGCGCATTAGCTTCATGTAAGCCTTAACGTTTACCGTCTTTTGACCTTTCAGGGACGATGCCAGCTTTATATCCTCGTCCTTTATCTGCTGCTGAAGCTTTTCATTTCTGATTTTTAAGGCGGCGTTTTCGGTGACCACTCTCTTAAACTTTGCCTCCAATTTTTTGTAGTCCCGAATTATCCAGCCGAGCTTTTCCGTAACACTGTATTCCCTGTATAACTCCAGTAAAGTATCGGCGCTTTCAAAGTCTAGCATTTTTTATTATTTAGTCGGGTAGAGTGGTGTATTTAATATTAAATCCATTTCATACTTAGATATGCCGCCTGTTTCTCTGGCAAGATGTTCGTAAACGTTCATCTTTTGATGCTCGAGCAATTCCTTTACTTGTACTTCAGTGTAAAGATTATCGGGGCAAGTCTCACGGATTATAAGTGTTTCATGCTCATATTTTTTAGTTTGCTTATTCCAGCGGCGGCTGATCCTTACTACGTCCCCGACCTGTAGGGTAATACTGTCACCTGTGCTTAAGTACATATCTACTAGAGGTATGGCTAACCCTGTTTTTAGCCCTTCTACAAAATGCACTCCCTTTTTTAGCCCGGCTTTGCCTAGTGGTATCAGATCATCAAAACACGCCGATTTTTTGATGGCTGTTTTTAGGTAGGCTTGGTAATTTTCAAAATGATTAGTAAAGTTGTTTTTGACTATAGCGAAGTCTTTAACATAATTGTCAAGTTTAGGCTCCGCCATTACCGGCTCTGGCAGTAGCCCGTGTACTGTGTTGGTGTATGTCATGAAATATTTGTTTTATGAGGTGTAGTAATTCTATTCAGCTTTACTTGCGACGCTCCATTTGTGGGTTCGGTTCATTGCTGTACTTTTCTTCTTCCTCTGCAAACCATTCCAGCAATGCTTTGTACCGCTCTGGCTGCTCGTCAATTTTATTAAGAAGCCTGTTGTGTAAAACCCACCCTTCTTTTAATTCAGTTAAATAATTTTCACAATAATGTCCGTCAGGATGTTGCTTGCATTTCTGTGGAGGGCAGCAGCCTGTTTCACCACACGCATCACACATAGGGCAATACGGATTATAAGGCTCCTGCTCAATAGTAGCACCGTCTTTCAACGGAGCGTCGCAAGGATTTTCAATCGGAGTTAATTTGCTTGTTTCCATATATTCTATTTTTTTACTTCAATTAAATAACACTCACCTACTTTAAAAGACCTCCAGTCCCATCTCCTTACCGTATCTCTACCATAAACAAAAACATAGTTATAGCCCTGGTGAGGGGTGAAGGTTCTTTCCTTACTTATTAACTGATAAGATTGGCGCTCTACCTTCTTTTGAGGGTGCAGAAAATAAGGAGGATGAGGAGTAGGTGTTTCATTTCAAGTCAGTTTTATTTCAATACCGTACACCGCTTTCATAAGCTTTTGCTTGATCTTAAAAACCGGGGTATGCACTCCCTTGCTGTCCTCCACCACCTCTTTATCTTGTTCTTCATAATCAAAGTCGCTGCGATAGGTGCATATAGGCACGCCGTTTACTACGATCTTGTAAGGCACCTGCAGCCGAAGGTTTTTTATATGCCCCTGACGCTCTAGTAATCGCAGTACGCCATATCTCGCCGCCTCTTTTTTTGAGGCGAAGGTTTTGCCGTCAACCACTGTTTTAACGTTATGGTATTTGCTACGTCCTTTTACTCTCATTTTCTTCTCATTAAATATTGCTGCGGTGTAACCCTATGCCCTTGCCTATGCCGGTATATACGAAAGCTGCTACCAGCGTTCACCGGCGGCAACAGTCGTGCAGAAAATAAATTGAGGGAAATGTTATTTAGAAAAGTGCTTCCAAACGTGAAGCATAGATTTTGCCCAGGTCGGTAATTCCTTAGAAGGCTGTGTCATAGTCTTAACGCTGTCGACTGATAAACCGATAATTTCAGCTATATCAGCATTGGTTAAACCAAGTTCTTTTTTCATCGCCTTAAAATCGGCATGTAAATACTGCATAAAAAAGATGGCTGCTTACGGTAGCCACTCGCCTGAAAGAACTTCTCACAGAAACTTACAAGAAGTTTAATTATTTTGCATCCACTTGTCGACATTAGTTCTTGGTTGGCAGTGATTTGCTTCAAATAGTGCCCCGGCTCGATTTCTGCGAAAAGATACTCGCTGAATGACGCCGGGGTTTTTTGTTTAGTTGTTAATCACCTCGTAACGCCCCAACTCTATCATTTCCCGAATAAATGCACTGTGATTTGAACCGTAATGAACCATGTATTTTCTTGCAACTTCAGTACAATTTTTTTCGTTTCCAACAAAACATGGGATAATTACTTCATAGTTGTCTTTTTCACCTTTTACGTTCAAGATTAATTTTTTCATTTTGAGAAGTTTTTGTGACTAGCTGAATTACTAATCTGATGTAAAAGTAAACCCTGTTTTACTATTTTCCAAATAAAAGTAAACTATTTTTTACTTTTATTAAAATTTAACATTTCCCGCAATTTCAAAGAACTTGTGACTATCCGCACCCTTCGTGCAACAGTGCATTGCAGTAATAGGGGCTAACTAAAGAACTCCAATCATCTGCATTGCAAGGCGAAACATACCCCCTATTGCTTCAATGCTTACTCCGTCTACCGCAATACATAGTGTACGCAGTGCCATGTACGTGTACCACATTCCGTGTACGGTCGTATGTTGCGTTTGTTAAGTCCATTGGTTATTAGTTCTTTAAATGGGTGTTGCGTATATCGGAGTGTTGGGCGCAATGCCGGGACACACCCTAATCCTTTGGAGAGTTGTCTAAAAACTCTATTTTATCTTTAATGCCTAAAAGCTGATTATATTCCAGTTCAACTTTTAGAGAGTTAATAATCTTTCCGGCTGCATTTGACAATTCTTTGCCTAATCCAATGTTCATTTTACCAGCCTTCATTTTTGTGTAGTTGTCCGACAAACTTTTTCTTAATTCTGTAATGTTTTGCATAATCTTTTTGTTTGAATTATTAATTTTACTGTTTCTTTTATTTCTGGGAATTGTTCTACTTCCTGTTTTTTAAACCCAAGTTTTCGCAAATGATTTCTCATGTAGCAATCGTGCAATTCTTCTGCATATTGTTTTTGTTTAACTTTTGTTTGGGCTAATAATCTATCCCTGTTTTCTTCATATCGCTTCCTGCCTTTTTGCCTTAAAATGTCTTTTGCCTTTTTTTGATAATTACGTTTGTGAACAATTTGCTTATCTCTATTCGCTTTGTTATAATCATCCTGATATTTTTTACGTTTCTCTTTATTTCTTTCTACATAACTTTTACAATCGTTATTAAAACAAACCTTGCATCTTGCAACATGCTTATCGTAAATAATGTAGTATTCAGATAATGGCTTTTCTTCACCACATCTTGAACAGCCCTTGGAAGGCACTGCGGGCAACATTGCATTGCCAATAGCAGGGCTGACGGAACTCGGCTCAACTTTAGGAATACTATTTATCTTTTGTTCAATCATTCAACTTTTGTTTTTCAATGTCCTGCCATCGGCAATACTGAAACGTTAGCCCCCAACACACACATTTTTAAAATGGGTCGTCATCGGTTTAATTTTTGTTGTAAATAAGCGCCCATGCCGTGCAGAGCCTTGGCGATCTCTATCTTTATTTTCTTAGGTTTCCCATCCGCTAACCTGACCGCCTCTGCCCAGAGTTCCTCTTTTTCTTTCGGGTGTAGTTCTTCAATAGATGGACAATGCTTTTGCGCTACCAATATTCTGTAGACCTCTGTCCAACAGTAACGCATAGCAGTGCTCTCGGACAGTAGTTCAAGTGAGCTGTGACCCATGCGCTTGAAGCTGGTGTTTAGGTCGTCTGCCCACTTGAATATCATTGTATAATACACATCACTCACGCTAGTATGCCCTCCAAATATTGTATGTCGTCATGCACGTAATCGCCGGTAAAAAAGCTGTTATTTGCCCGCTGTATCCCCCGGGTAACGGTGCCAGGATTCTTACACAGCTCACGGGCTATACTTGACGGCGAACCCTGCCAGTAGGTATATAGGAGAAAGTAGGCACAGGTTCTTGCTTTGGCAATGTCCTTAACCCGTCCCAGCCCTTTTATATCATCGACCGTGCATTTGAAATGGTCAGCACAGGCTTGTAAAATGCGCTCTTTCATACTGATTTTTTTATCTGGTTCTCGAAATACCGGGCTACAGCGAGTTGCTTGCACAAAAGATTTCTTGCAGCTTGTGGCAACTCAGGATCACAACCCGCATCAATACTTTTTCTGATTTCGTCTTTTTTCTCCGTAGATAAGGCTAAGGTTGTTTTCAAAACCTTATATGCTAATTCCGGGATAACGCTCACTTTTCTATCAGAGGATAACCATGTTGCTTTTACCGATTCAATAAATTCCGCGTCCGTAGTTTCTACTACCGTGGATGGCAGTTGTTTTATACTTCGCACCTCCTCCCTCCTGCTTACCTCCAAACGTTGCTGCAGATAAGGGCGCATAACCGCATCTATAAGGCTTAGATTCATCGTCTTTCCCCAGTCCTGTACCTCTGTGTTATTTCTGAAAGAGTATTCTACTTCTTCGCTGTTCACATTGCCATAACTCTCCTGTAGTTTTTTGCAAAACTGATCAACCAGTATTGTCTGCATTACACTCTCCGGCAACGTCCAGCCTGTTATAACATATAGTTTCAAAAGCAGTATTTCCGCAGCATCGAATAATTGCGCGTTGTTCAACTTTGAAAAAACGGGTGCAGCATATTTTTTTTCAATCACTGCCCGTTCTTCCTGTGTCAATGCGACCGATAACTCTTGCGGCGAGCTCATTAGCTCCTGCCTGTTTGTTACCTGAGGTAACAGGTTTGAGAGTTGTTCCATTTTTATTTTTTTCGATTGGATAAAGCCCCTTCCAGCCTTTAGCGATGGCGTAGTCAATGTGGGCGATGGCGCTTTGCTCATCCTCGCCCGAGATTTTCACCAAATCATTTAAAGCCGTTTGAAGCGATTCTTGGGTTTTGTAAGTGAACCTGAATTGATCTTTTTTGAATTTTAACCACCTATCCCAATGCGGTAGAAAATTTTCAGAAAAAGGGTGTAGTAATTCTATTACTACAGTTTTGTTTGGTTTAGGTTTAGTCTCTTTAGGTTCACCTTTCTCCTCGGGTTTTACTAAGGTTTCAACTAAAGGTTCTCCTCGGTTTCTACTTAAATCATTTAAGTAACAAAGCGTATATATTGGCGAGGCTTCGTTTCTACGACCTGCCTTGAAATCTAATAAACCAAGTTGCTTTAATCGGTTGCGGGCATCTATCAAACTAGGTTCAGTGATGTCGATGCTGGCTATGATTAATTTGTTGGAGCACTCGAAAGGATTTTGCCAGTCTTGCTCATTGCATTCTTGAATGAGGAAGAAATACAGGTCTGCCTGTTTACTGGTTATTCGCTTACTTCTGCGCAGCTTCCAAAATTGATTTATGAGTTTTATATAATTCAAATCGCTACTTATAGATTCCTATACAATCCTTGTCTTATCCGGATTTGCATCCCGCTGCGCCTGGCGGCGTGATTTCACCTTTGTTTTTACAGGGGTGAACATTGCATCAAACTTTTCAGCGACGAATGTTTTGCCGCACTCTGTCTTTAGCATCAGGACTCCATCTTCTTCATAGCGTACACGTACTTTGGGGGCGATGTGCTCCTTACGCTCTGCCCTGTAGTCTGTTACCCTTCCGTTACCTGCTTTGTTCTGCTTTATCATACGCTTTTGTTTTTTGTAGCAATTCCTTAACGTGCCTCAATTGCAAATTTTTTTAGGCTGCTCGTTTGATTGGTGAATGTTTGGATAATTTAAAACCGTTTGCACGTGCCCAACCGTCGTTTTGCTCTATAAAACTGTTGCACTTATCACACGCTGGCATCCAGTACTTTTTATCGGTGAGTAGTTCACCTACCCTGCCACGCATGTGGTGTACATGCTGGCTTTTTTTGATGCATACAGGCGATTTTATTTTGCACAAAGGATTGTCTTTGATGTATTGCTTTGCCGCAGGCAGGTAATCTTTATTTACTTCCTGACGGGTCTTGCTTTCTTTGGCTATTGCCTTTGGTTCTTTGAGTGATCCGCCCGGGTGCCTGCGGCAATATCTGCCGTAAGAATAACAACCAGGGGTAGTACAGATGTTTGCCATTACGCTGCCTTTTCGTTGTTGAATAATGCTGTTTGCTCACCCTGCTGTGAGGGGTATTTGATAGGGTTTATCTGCCATACATATTCAGGATCGGTATGATACTGCCCCGGTCTGCGCTGGCTTGTTTTTACCAGGTCCTTTGTTTTTGTGGTCATATCTGTAATGCCACGGCGCACAGAATTTATATCAATCTTTCTACCTGCCTTTGTTAGTAGCTTGTGTATCTGCGATGGTCCATACCCCTGTCGTGTGTTTAAGAAGATGGAGAGTATTGCCTCGTTGTGAAACTTAGCCCTCTGTACTGCCTCCTTTAATTCCTCGCCGACTAAGCCGGTGGTGTTGTGGTAGATTTTCATTGCTCCGTTTTTTCAAAATTGATTACCCATACCCAAGGGTTTTGCTTCCAGCTTTCTTCTCCGTTTATTGAGTGCCACAGATATTCAAAACCTTGTTTGTGCGTTTTCCATGTGTTGCCGAGGTCGGGTAAAGAAGCAGCTTTCGCACCCTCTGCTTTTGCATCCGCTTCGCTTATGTCGTGCAGCCGCTCCACCCCTACGCTAACTACTTTGAGAAATAGGCGGCACGCTGCCTTAGGCATGTGTATAGATGGCTTCCATCTGTTGCCGCTCAAATGTTCTTTAGCGGGAGTGTCAAATATTTTATCAGCCTTATATACATACTCGATCTTTGGTTCTATACCGGAAAATTCAGCCCACGTTTCCCGCACCCAAAAAATATCGCCGGGCAAGGCATAGGCTAACCGCTGCACAGTGTCACCATACAGGTTGCTTTCATACTTTAAACCGTAGATGCTATTCTTATAGACCTCACCACCGGTATAGTCCTTTGGGAACTTAACCAACCGGCGTGTCTGCGTTTTCCTGCCTTCGAGAATAGCCTGCACCATCGGAGTGGAAAACAGTATCGGTATTTGCTTTGCGTCAGTCATTACTAATTTTGAAATTGTGATGAATACCTTTCTTGCTTTAATGCGCTGATTGCAGTACGTACCAAATCGTTAGCGTGCGTTGCTGCTCTGTTCGCCCGCTCTGCCAGTTCATACAATCCATTCTCTACAGAACAACTATCGTTTACGTACTCCTTCAAAAGCATAGGGCTAAGTTTTGCACCGGGTGTCTTTGGCGAGCTGCTAATGAGTTGGTAAGCGGTCAGGCGCTTTCTGTGTAGCGTTTCTTTTGCCTCGCTCATAAGCTGGCCAGTTCTCGCTATGTGTTGGTTAAGCACAAAACCATACTCCAGCAACAGTTCAATACTGCCCACATCGCTGTACGATGTAGTAATAATCTTTTCCATTATCTCGGTTAGCTCAGCTTTCATTTTGCTAGTGTGATTTTGTATGATGTTTTGCTTTTCCGGTTGGCGCCAATAACAACCTCCCCCGTATTTTCGTCCACCTTCTCGGCTCCGTCCCTGGCAATCTTCAGCACTGCCTCCCGTTGCTTTAGGAGCAACGTTTGCTGGTCTATCTCTGCTTTTATATTTCGCCATTCCTCATCGTGGCTGTAATCATATTTAACCCCCACTTCCGTTACCTCTATCAGCGTACCGTTGGGTGTGGTTAGTACTTTGTTGTTAAGGGTCAATTCATCCACCACGGCATCTACAAAACGGGTTTCTTCACGCACCGCCTTCACCAGCTTTTCCATCACCGCCAAGCCTTCTGCAGTCTTTAGCACCCGGTTGTCTTCAATAGCGTTATCAATAATGTTTTGGGCGTACTGCCTTACGGTGGTTTTATTTACCTGCGCCGGTACTTCTACAGATAGAAGCGTTGTGCTGGCTGGTGCGTCGCTATCGTCCACAAAAAGCGGATCAATATCGTTGTTAATTATGTAGTCTGTTGTGTAGCTCATCGCTCTTTGCTTAGTAGATAATTAAATGTTTCGCTGCTTACTAAAAAACCCTCGCCTAAATTCTCCATACACCAAATGATATACTTATAATCCCTGTCTATTATCTCATGCACCCTTAACCCCTTGTACTTTCCAAACCATACTTTAGCGTCTAATTGAACGTCACGGTAGAAGGGCCTAAATGGTGTCGTGTAGGTCATTTAAAAAGGCAGATCGTCTGTTTCGGTTTCGTCATTCAATCCCTTACCGTCCGGTAGTGTTGTCGTTTCCGGGTGCATGAATTGTTTGTACTCGTTGCTCTTTTTTATTTTGTCTTTGATGAAGTCAGGCAGGGCTTCGTAAATTGTTTCATCCCACTCTTCATAAGTGAGCAGCTGGGTGTTATTTATCTGATCCGGGCAGGTAAAGCCTTTTGGCATTGGTGAAATAGAACCAATTTCCTCGTAAATCTGCGAGGGGTCTTTTGTGCCTGGCTTGTGAATAATGTTTAACATGCACGGCTTACCGATAAGTACAGTTATGTCAAACTTCTTTGCCTCATCTTCTGAAAAGTCTTTGCCGCGCCAGCTTGCAAGGGCTTTGCGGAGGTTCGCCTTTTCGTTCATTGATAAGGTGTACTCTTTACCGATGATGAGCGGCTGTTCGCCGTTTTCTTCTCTGAATACTTTTAGTTCAGTTGGTAGTTCCCACCCTACCCGCACTTTGTTTTGTTCTTTCATCTCGCCCAGGTAGTTTTCCGGCACCGTTCCAATGTGGATCATTTGATAGCACCGGGCTACATAATTGCCTGCAGGTATCAGTTCCCTTTTTGTTGCTGTGTTCGTTGCGTAGATAGCCATAAAATGAATTTTTGTTTTTATAAAAAGTTTTGTTTGTTTAAAATTTAACCGCCACCCCTCATCTTTCAAAACACTTAATAGCTTGGTGGCGGTTTGCACCGGCAGTTTTCCTGCTCCACGGTGCCACTAGAGCATTTATTTTTTATTCAAAGAACTTTTTTAAGAAAGCCCCCTGTAGAAACAGGGCGCGTCTATAACTGCTGATGTTCACTATTCGTCTTATTCTACGCCTTCCGAATCTGTTGGATCGCCGGGTTGCCATTCTACTTGATACCTCACCGCTATCGGCTTTAATACTGTCCTGTCCAGCCTTGCCAGCTCTGCCCGCTTTACGTCAATCACAACCACCAGTGCCTCGTAATCCTTTTGCACCTGCTGGCAGTAATAGTCGTGTCGGTAGTTAGCTATTACCTTTTCGCATACCGTTAGCTGTTCGTAGGTGTTGCAACTCTTAATGCAGGCGTGCAATACTTTAGCGCTGTTGTATAAGTTCATCGCCATGTCTCCTCCTCTTTTTTAAACTCTTTGAACCTGTGCACAGTGATACAATCCTTTACAAAGTCCGCTATCCAGATAAGAGCAATCGCACCGGCTACGATAAAAAAAGGGCTGTTCATTATGCTGCGCTTTTAAGCTGTTGGAAAATGGCTCTTACCTTGTCATCAATTAAAGCGCACACCTGCGCATTACGCCTTACCTGAATTGTTTTAATCATTCCACTTTCCCTACTTTCACAAACCACTATTGAACTATCCGTGTTGCTATAAAGCATATAAGCATTCATTTGCCAATAAATTTTCCTAGATAGCTTGTTTGGTTCTGGTAAGTATTGATCTAACAAAAAGCTTTTACAATCACCTGGCACATTGCCCCAAAAGAAGTCGGGATGCCCTTTTATAAGTCCATTGGTATTAGGCACTTCTATTGCCCTTGAAGGCTTTACTCCCCCTATCTTTAACAGTCTTTGCATTAGCCCCTCTTCCATCCAGTACCCCATACGGCACTTAATTTTACCCTCATCATTTGTTGTGTAACCATGATTGTAATCGTTAAGCAATTCATCCACAGGTTTAAAAATGTTAGAAAGGCTTATGTAGTCTCTACTTTCCTCAAAACGAGAGGTAGCAATAGTTGCTTTCATTAATTCATCATGCAGTATCATTACGCTACTTTTTTAGGTGTTACAATTCCGAGGCTGCGCTTATCCGAAAGCGTTAGTTCGTCAATCTTAACTTCGGCCAGCTTGCAGGCGGGCGCAATGCGGATAACGGTGTGCGGTATCTGCCGCTGCTCAATAGCCGTTAGAGTTTCTATGGGTATAATTGTTATCATTTGTTGGAGATTTTGTAGTGAGGAATAAAACTGAATATCCTGTAGAGCCCCGGAGCCATTGCCATCGTTACGATTCCGATAACCACCCATTCGGCGAATGTTATCCCCTGCCCCTGGCATATAATGGTTTCGCAGATCCAGTCGCTTTTTATCCATGCCCATACACCAAAAGCGAGGGCTACTAATTCAAGAATGACTATGAGACCAAAGGCGATTTTAAAATTTTTCATCTTTCGCCTCCTTTGTTTTTTCAATAGCTAAACCAAGTTCGATTGCTGTTTTGCCGTTCGCTGGATGGTTTGGCGCAATGAATAACGGCACCGCGTAGCCTTGTTGAATGAGGTATTGATACATATTATACCGTATGTTTCCGCCGCTGTTAAGCCAATCCTTAAAACCTCTAACCTTAAATGTTCTGCCATCAAATGAGTAAGAGCCGTGAATCTTCGCTACCTCAATTGCATCTTCATCTGTTATAGATGATAAGGGAATTAGCACGAGTTTGTATTTGTTATCGGAAACATCCTCCCACCAGTCTGAGCATGTTGCCCGGAATTGTCCTGTGCCCTTTATCACTTCCATGTGTCCGTGAAATCTTCCGTGCACCATTTCGCAGCCCAAATACATCCCAAACACCCTCGCAATTTGTTCGTTAGTTAGTTTCATGCCGCCTCGTTTTGATGGTGAACAATCTCGTTTGCTATGTGCTCCTGCCATGTTCTTTCAGCCTGCAGGCGTTCGGCTTGCTCTCGCTTTGCTTCCTGTATTCTGTAGGTAGCTTCAAACTCGCATTGCTGAATAAAGTAGTCGCTGTTGGATAGTGTGTTTACTTGCATGGCACCTCCTTTCCTGTTGCTTTAGCGATCGCTGCCTCTGCTTTTTCAATAGCAAACCTGCTGTAATTATCTGCATTCCGTTGCGTACCGAATTGCCCGGTGATCTGCAATAGCGCTTCCAAAAGTTCAGGTGCTGCGGCGATTAGGCGGGCGTTGGATTGCGCTTCTTCTCGCTCCCGATTTAAGGCGGCGATATATGGGCATCGGGCGATTTTATATCTCCCTCCTAATACGGTTCCAATTACATTGAATGCGGGCTTAGTTTCGCTGTGCTTTACCGCCCACGGTGCCGGCGTGTATAGTGTGTTGATTTCCATTACGCAGCGGCTTTTAAATCGTGAATAGATATGTACTCGATTTCCTCAAGCAAGGCGTCCTTAAGCCGCTCACGTAGGTTTGATGATGAACCGGCTCCGATAAATTGCCCTGTAACATCAATGCCGTATTTGTCGAACAATATTATCTCTACAGCGGTGATCGTTACTTCCCTGGTTTCTTCTCTTTCCGGGCAGGGGTTGTCCTCGTGGGCACTTGCTGCGATTTCCTCTGTAATGGTGAGATCGTAGGTGACTACGTAGGGGTTCTTTTCGTCACCGAATAATGTTGTTTGCAAATGCTCTACTTTTGTCGTGCTCATACAATTGGTATTTAATTGTTTGGGTTATTAGGGTAGTTACAGCTACCCTTTTTTTATGCTCGTTGTGAATCGTTTAGAATTGCTTCGATGTCCTCTTTTATAAAGCGCACCTTTGCTTTGCGTGTGGCTTTGGCTGTGCGTATATTCAACTTCTTCTCTCTGGCGTAGCGTACTAGTGTAGCCACTGGCAACCCAATCAACTCACTTGCCTGCGTATCCGTTATCCAAGTTGTTTTCGCCATTACCAAAATTTTAAATAGAGTTTGTAATACTGTTTGCAAATGATGATTGAAACTTTATGCAACCTGTTTTTCAGGCTCCAGTATCTCGTGATCCGCCAATCCGGTTTCCTCTCTGATCACTTGCAATGCCGCTGCTTTTGTTAAGCTGTCGTGATTGTCATTTATATAGCGCCACATGGTAACACGTGAAACCTTTAGTACTCCAGCCAACTTTTTAGGGAGGCTCCTGCTGTCCGAAATTCTTTGTAGTGCGATCTGTGTAAGTTTCATAATTGAAACAGTTTGTATATTTATATTGACCACACGAATATATGAAGCATTTGTTTCAATAACCAATATTTTGAAACATTTTTTTCAAACTTCTTAATTTATTGATTTGGATCAAGTTTCTACATTGATTACTAGGCTGCGAGAGCAAAAAGAATTAAATAAAAGTCAAGCTGCTGAACGACTTGAGATTTCTAGCCAGCTTTTAGGTCAATACGAGAGCGGGAAGCGAATCCCCAAGACACAGTTCTTTTTGAAGTGGAAGGAGGTATTTGGCGATGATCTTTTGGAACTTCTTGAAGCAAATGTTTCAATTAACGAACCTCAAACGCCAGACTATACGCTTACGAGGCGAAATAATAAAATAGCAATCACAACCCATACCGCCCCCCTTGTACCGGTAAAAGCGCAAGCAGGTTATGTGCGTGCAATGGATCAAAGCACATTCATAGACACAATGGAGCAGTACGCCTTGCCGCCGGGTGTTAATCCGCAGGGTGCAGTATGGCGTTATTGGGAGGTAGAAGGCGAAAGCATGGAGCCTGTATTTCACAACCAGGATATTATACTAACCTCCCAAGTGCATCAAATGGATTGGGAAAACCTGCGCAACTTTTATTTGTATGTGATTGTAACCGACGAACGTGTTTTATTCAAACGCATTTACTGCAAAAACCCATTGGAGTGGGTGTTGATTAGCGAGAATGAAGAAGAACATCCGCAGCAATTATTGCCGGTGGAAAACATAAAAGAAGTATGGGTGTTTCGTAGAAGCATACTAAGCAATGCAAAGCCAAGCAAGGAATTTAAAATAACAGTTTAGCGCAAAAAATGCCTCACAAAATGCGTTCTCATCTTCTAAAATATTGGTAATCAGTACCCCGCCGAGTCCCAGCGGAATCACACGGTAAAACAAGACAAACCCGCTCCAGTAGCGGGTTTCTTTATGAAAGGCACGCCCGGCGCAGTCCTCACCTCTTTAGCGATAGCGGTAGATTAAGGTAAATAAAGGTAGATAACGGTATATTTGAAAGGCATAATGCACCTAAAATGCATCAATGCACCTAAAGGCATGAAAGTATCCCTTATTTTGAAAGGTGCCGCTGACTTCTACGGACGGGTACCGGTGTACATACGTTGGAGCGAAGGACAAACGCGAACCTTCAAAAAAACCACTTTACGGATAACTAACGATCAATTTGATCGTTTTAAAAAGCATACCCACCTACCAAAAGAAAAAGAATTATACACCCGTTTCCTTAATGCGATGGATCTGCAGCAGACAAAGGAGGTAGATTTTTTCACTTACACGAACGCATGCATTCGTGAATGGGAGAAAGAAAA
This sequence comes from Bacteroidota bacterium, assembly GCA_040387015.1. Taxonomy (GTDB): domain Bacteria; phylum Bacteroidota; class Bacteroidia; order Chitinophagales; family LD1; genus Bog-950. Next base: position 25,813 of record JAZKEP010000048.1, on the reverse strand, counting down.
ACGTTCCGAAACGATAAGGCAGCACAAAAGTGAGGTTTCTAAGCTCTATCAGTTTGAGACGAAATTGAATCTGTCCGGAATAACGCCCGATTTTTTGCGGGAGTATAAAGCCTACTGTTATGCTAAGGGCAACCAGGGCAACACCGTTTGGAAGTCCTTTAAGTTCATCCGGCTAATCACAAGGCGGGCATACAAGGAGAAGTTGAT
>JAZKEP010000048.1:15220-25596 GCA_040387015.1 Bacteroidota bacterium | reverse complement strand
ACAAGAATACCCCTTTGATGTGTTTGCCATGCCGAAATACAAAGACACGCAAAAAAAATATCTTACGCAGGAACAGATCGACGAATTGGAGGCGATTAGCAACCTGCCAAAAGAAATATTGTTTGCAAGAGATTGGTTTGTGTTGGGTTGTTATTCAGGCCTGCGTTTCGGAGACATGGAAGCCTTTAATAAGAAAGATCACATCAAAAGCAATCGCCTTACTTTATACACGTCAAAAACAGGTGAGTTAATTTCGATACCGCTTACTGAGAAGCTGCTTTCGTTATTTGAACGGGTAAACTATAAGCCAATCCCTTACACGAACAAACATTACAATGAGCTTCTAAAGCAAATAGATATAGGTGTTAGGCTGTCTGCACACATGTCGCGGCACTCAGCCGCAGTAAGGTGGGCAAGTTTAGGCGTACCGCAGGAAATTGTAGCGAAATTATTGGCGCACACCAGCTTAAAGACAACGGCTATCTATTATAAAATAACCGGGTACAGATGGGACGAAGCATTTTTAGAGGCAGAGAATAAGGCAAACAAAACGCCATCCGGCAGGGGGTAGCGCTGTATCTGCTAAATTTTTATTCTACTGATGAACGGAGCGTCGCAAGTAGGTCGGCTTAGGCTGCATACTTCCACATGAACCCTTTATGGTATTTCCGTCCATCGGAGCCCACCAAAACATGCCTAATTGCACTTGGGTTGAACCCGTAAATGACTGTCGAAGATATTGATTCGTGCCGTCTAACCACTTCGCCTAGTTTGTTCATCTGTACAACCTTTCTCTTCTGGCTTCTCATTAAGCCAGTTCTTAATGCATGCTGAATGTTTTCCTTAGGGGTGCACCACTCTAGATTTTCTAACCTGTTATCGTTTTTAATCCCGTTGATATGATTTACTTGGGTTTTGTTCTCCGGGTTTGGGATAAACATTAACGCTACAAGCCTATGCACAAAAATTGTTTTCGTCCTTTTATTTTCCCCCCTAAGAACACATGCCCAATAACCTTTAACATCATATTTTTTCATGAAACACCCAAGGAATTTCACCATACAGCCGTTGTTATTTAACAACCGGGGCAACGAACGGACATTACCTCGATCACTGACCTGAAACTTGCCTTCGTAAGCCGTTATATCTTTCCAGATTTCCATTGCACTAAGATACGAAAAGGTTACGTAACTTTACTGTATGAATAAGGATTTATTTGAAGCGCTAGAAGCCCTTTGCGATATGTGGAGCCAGTACTGTGATGGCCCATCCGGGCATTGCTTTATGAGTGCTGGCGAAGGAGCCGCATACGTCCTAAACAAGTACAAGCTGCTCAAAAATGATAAAGGCACTGGGGGCGAAGTGGACTGTGATAAACTAGAGGAATACAGAAAATCTATCGTATGGGTATATTAGAGGCACCAATGCCCAAAAGCGATAAGACAAAACGTATCGAAGCCCACCTCCTACCTGAGATTGTGGAGGCATTAAAAACTCTTGCGGACAAGTCCAACCGTAGTTTAAAAAACTATGTCGAGAACTTGCTAATAGAGCACGTGAAAGAGAAAAAGAAAAATTGATTTCAAATCCCAATCAGGGCTCTGGCTTCTGCTCCTTCATTCCCGAAAAAGCCATCCTTGCAACTGTCGTATCGTCCAAAAATTCAGGCGTTGCTTTCACACACAGATCTTCTCCTATTACAAAGTAAATAAATCGATCCGCCTTTCTTCCAGACTTGAACGACTTAAATCCAAACTCTTTAGATACCCAGTTCTCTACATATTCAAATGGAGGCTCAATGTAAAAGGCTCTTCGCAAGAAAGGGTTAGGGTTAAAAACAATTTCTTTATCGTTTGGCATATCGTATTTTTTTTCAAAATTACTATCTAAAAACTGCACACCCTGCCTTTATGTTGAAAGGTTATGGGTATTTGCATGGGCGATGATACCCTACCCAAAAGCATTAAACCCAAACTCAAGTAATATCCACGCCCACATACCTACAGCGCCCAGGGCTATGCCTAACAAGGTGCCGATAATGATCATTGTGTTTCTGCTCTTGTGGTACTTGCGTAGCTGCTGCAGTTCTTCTATTTCAGAAAGGGTGGGCGTCATTGTTATATACTTCAACGGAGCGTCGCCACAGGTGATGATAGTAGCACCGGCGCTGGTTACAAAATTACTTTCTCTTTAATAAAATCACAAAGCATCTCTCCTACATCTTCATATTTATTACCATCATACCTAAGCCTGTCTGTATAGGTTACCTTACCTCTGTAGAAGCCATCTACAAATAAGTACCAGCACTTACCACCAGCCCCGCCGATCTGCTTGAAATTGCCGGTTACTGTCTCTCCCTGGTAGTTAAAGGTTATTGGTAGCATGGGTGGAAGGTAGTTCAATGACTGTTGCGTATATCGGAGTGTTATGTGCCATTGCCGCCTGAACAGTATTCTTTGCCAGCATTATACCCTTTATTCCAAAGTCCGCAGGTCAATGTTAAAAAGTCAATTTCTGAATTTTGAAATAGCTTTATTAACTCATCAAATTCTTCTATGCCAGAAGGCGGCAACGAACCGCTAACATCGGTTTGCTGCAATAATTGCTGGCGTTCATCCCACCCAGCTTTAAAAGCACTATCAACGGCAGCTTCGACATCGGCCAGGAATAAATCTTGCACCCGTACGTAATCATCTGCTTTTTGTTCTTTAATCAAGTTCTGTTCCATTGCTCTCTCTTTTTATTTACCCGCCCCCTGCTAAGGAGCGGAGGGGTTAAAGTTTAAATGGGCAATCTTGCTAATTACTATCGGCAACCCACTTCTCGTAAAGTTTAACAACTTTCCTTGCAACATCTTCAACGCTCTCATAAGGCAAGCCCTTGACCTTTATTCCCGGACAAATAATTTGCCCGTTTGTGCCACTGACCTCCTTTAGCTCAACGGTTGCCTGTTGCTCCCAATCTTCTGAAGCCTTACCATAAAACCCTTCAAAAGCGCCCTCATAAGTTATTAGGAGTTGACTTTTGCCGGTGTACCAACCCATTTTTGTAATAATGTTTTGCAATGATGTTAGCGGATGTAATTCAAGTAATGATTCCATTTTTATTTAGTATTGAGTATTTTTATTTCATCATCAGGAAGCGCTTACGTTAGCCGCTTGCCTGATAGGTTCTTACCGAAATATAACCGTGTCCGTGTATAGCCCCCACCACTTTCACCACCTCCCCTACTGTGTCCCTCGGTATGTCAGCAGGTTAATCAAACTCAGTCGAGGCAATGATTTCAAACTCTTCGCCTACAGATAAATCGTAAATAGATACTTCTTCCGGCATATCACCTGGATTATCTTCGTCAAATTCGGTGTTGCGTACCATTGTTGTTTTCGCTTCATCATCTGAAATCTCGTCTATGCTTTCAATTTCCTGTAGCGGCAGATCAAAATCAGCATCGTAGGACTTTAAAAGGTGGAGCTGGTCTTTTGCTGTACACCAATCAATTCTGCCATCATCAAAGATTAGTCTGTATATCATTATACTATAATTTAATATTCGTGCCTTTTGGGTATGTCAGCGTATAAGGGGATTAGGGGTTAGTCTTTTGTTCGATGTGAATAAAAGTCATAGCCTGAACCATCGGAGAATTTTTTTACCGACAGTAGCTTTGCTAATACGGCAGCATTTGCGTCATGCTCATAGCCGCGGCAGCAACTGCAGCCTTCACTAGACATATAATTGGCAACAGCTTCTCTCAGTTGCTTTTTTAAGGCTCTAGCGTCAGGCTGTGACACCCGCCCTTTTACTTGTGATTTTCCCATACTATGTTTTTATGGTGTGGTTATCTATTTTACTATTAAGTCGCTCGCGCCCTCCCTCAGTAAATAATCTTTTATATACTTCACTATCTCTTTACTGCTGTCGTTAATCATGTGACCCCACGCTGCACTGAAAACGATGTCTGCCTTTATGATTACTCCGTAACGGCCATAGCCAATTTCAAAGCAATCGTACCCGTCAAGAGGCTCTTTTAATACAATCACAATTCGCTCATTACCATAAGCCTTATGGGAGAAAATAAAAATGGCATTCTCGCACATCCATTGGAAGGATTTAATGCAGTCCCAATTTTTGGAAACTAATAGCCCTTCATAGTTGTTCAGCGCCTCGCTTACCCGCTTAATTGGCTTGCCGAAGTTTTTCCAGTATTCTTTATTCATCGTCTTTTTTTGAATTTAAATGAGTGACTTGGCAAACGCGAACATTTTAGCCTGTAAAGAGCGTCTGCTCACAACCGAATCCGATAAACAGATAAACAGTATGCCTACTGCCGGTTCATAGCGGGGACAGGATATTTCTACCCTAATGTATTGCCCTCTCATAGCGTTTGCCAAGTCACTCATTTAATGTTTTAAGCATTTGTATTCTAATAAATACAGCAAACAGTGGAACCATAAAGACCCTAGCCATCTTTTTTAACCTATCATCTTCGTACAGGTTTTCGTGCTTTATCCATTGTTCTTTAAATGCCTTTTCTGGCATAAGCAACGCACAGGCGAAGTATGTAGCTTCCATTTCCTGACGCTGTACTTTAGTCATTTGCCATCGTTTCTCGCCATTGTGCATGCGCCACTACGCACTGCCACACTGCCCGCTGTGGGTCTTCGTCAGAAAAATAAAAAACCTTTCCGCTTACCGGAGGTTTGATATGAATGTGTGTTACCATATCGACAATTTGAATGCTTACATCTGTATTCATGTTCTTAATCTTGTCTACTACAGGAAAAAGCCAAGCCCAATTTTCGTGATACTGATTGTGATTGGCGTAGTGATTATACAAGCCTGTACCCTCGCCATACATGAACCTGTCAAGTAGTTTATTGCCTTCTATTATCTGTTCTTGTGTCATGGCTTTGGTTTTAGTGGCGTCTAGGGGCTTTATCTAGGAAAATCCTTGTACTTAATCTTTGAAATAATCCTTTCGCCTTTACGATTGAATAGCTCCACAGACGGCTTCATAATTAGCCCCTCAGCTATGTATTCTTTGTTGTGTGATATTGTTGATTTATAGCCCTGTTTTACAAATTCAACAGCGCCTAACAACTTACCCTTACCAATAACAGGCACAATCTTAACCCCAAGTTTCGATGCAATATCTTCAATGCTTTCTCTTGTCAGCCACCAATCATTAACCTTTACATCGAACAAAATAAAATCCGTTCGATCCGGGATGTAGCTACCACCCTTTTGAATCTTTGCGCCGTAACCCTCGCCGTATAAACATATTCTAAGCGGCTCTGCATTGGTGTGACCCTCAGGCACGACAGCCTCACCGAATACGCCCCTCATTTTTTCAGCGGTAAAGGTGTCCTGCAAAACTTGCAATAGAAATGTAGGTATGTGTGCGTTATCTGTTTTGCCTCCAAACCTTACCGTCTCGCCATCCCAGAATATGCGGATGTTTGTGCCGTCTATCTTTTCCGTCCACGTCCACTCTATTTCTTTTAGCAGTTCAAATTCGGGCAGAGCAAACACACCTTCCATAAGTTGCTTGTAGTTGCTTTCTGGGCTTCGATGAAACACAGTTTGAATTTTGTGGTACTCTTTCATAATGCTAAGTTACAAAATGTAACATTAAAACGGTTACAAATTGTAACATTTATTTTTTATCTTTGGCAAGATGAGTATTGATAAGGCTATAGAGAAGTTGCTTGAATCGAAAGAATTTAAAGAAGCGGCTAACAAGGATTCAAACCTGCGGGTGGCAGCAAGTCGTTTACGAAAGGATGGCGTGAGATATGGTAAGGCGGTAGATTTGCTGCTACAGTTTGGCTACAAAATAGAGATAAAAGAACCGAAAAAGAAACCTAGCCAAAAGCATTACAAATAAAAAAGCCCCACGTAAAAGACGCGGGGCGTAACACACATAACTGCTATGAAAAGAAAGAGTTAAACGAAATTTGCCACGTTCTTTGTAATGATGTAGTGCGACTTGCACGGAAAACTATAATTCCCAACTGATCCAATAAACGAAACGGTGCCGTTCTTCTCTTTAACCAGTGTCCACCATTGACCACCACCTAAAGGCATGATTGCTTTCTGCCCGCATCCACATAAACATAAGTGTGCAGAGGTGCTATGGGGTTCACTTATATAAACCTTGTTCTGCTCCCAAAACTCTGGCATCAATTCTACGAAAACCGGTTCAATAGTGACTTGCTTTAATGTCTTCATTGTCTGTATGAAAAGAAAGAGTTTATGCCGCTTCTACTAAAACGTAAGGAATAATTTTTTGTCCATACCTTTTTAATTGATCTTCAACCAAACTTAAAAACGCTGCCCATTGTGTAGGCGGTACGGTCTGACAACCTAAAGAAGAAGTAGTATTATATCCGCCTCTGTGAATGTCAATATAGAAAGGCGCTGCCGGTGTATCGGTAGCCTCCCCCGCCCCATCACGAATTACGGTAACTCTTCCAAATTGCCGTAATGCTTTGTAGGGATTTTTCATATTGTGCATACCTATTTTATAGAGGTATACGCTATTTGATTTGAGTACAGCCATTCCCTTTCTTGAAACGGACGGGTCTGTATTCGCATTAAACGACACAAAGCTATCAGGTGTAAGAACAAAGATTGCATCGTCATAAATGCCCCTGTCGTTCTTTAGCGGGTTGCCCATCGTTTGCTTATAGTAACCACGTATGCCTAAAAGAATAACTGAATATTCCGCAAGGTTGAAACGGGTTAAATATTTTAATGCGTCCGCCTGTGTGAGTTTAGGCTTTGATGCCGGGGCTATTGCTGTGCTCATATCTAATCTATTGCGTCAATAAATGCAGACTTCTTTGGCAGGTCTTCTTTGTTCTTTTGCGCCCGTGCCTCCGCTACTGCCAGTTCACTTTCTGTAAACAAAAGACAGCGCTCTTTTTTGCCTTTTTCATTTTCAACGAAACAGGCGTAATAACCTGTAGCAGATCCAAATTTTCTACCCTTATTTTCTACAGGTATAAGGCGACCTTTTCTTACGTTGCTCATATTTTTCATTTTGGTTGATATATCCTCAATTCCAGTTCTTTAATAGCGGACGCTTTGCGCTCCAAATCTTTGCGCAGATCCTCGATACTCTGATACAAGTACTCGTAGTGTCGGTCATAACTCATTCGACGCTCTACAGTTGACCCGCCAATAACATAGCCAGTGCCCCAGCTGCCGCCACTTACCACCGTGTGCTCACCTACTCGTGACACTGGGCTGCCGCCCTCCGAATAAAAACCAACTATCACCGTCCGTGTATTGTTCAGGTCTCGCACGTAGATGTCACCGCCCTTGTTGTAGTGTGCCATGCAGGATATATAGTTATTGCCCAGGAAGGAATCATCGTTGAAACCGTACCTGCCATTATCCCTTGCATCACAGCCGATAAAGGTTACCGCGTTACCATCTGCGCGACCTGCAAAAAAACCGTCATACCCGTTCTCTAATGCGTGACAATTTTCTACCCACGAGCCGGACACATCTGTGCTAGTGCCCTCGATGTTACCCCACAGATCAAAGCCCTTCCAATAAAAGCCTTTTGCTGTGCAGTTTACAAGCCTTATCCGTCCGTTCGATTGAAAGCCGGAGGCATCTCCTTTGATGGTTTTGTTTTGAGCGATCACACAAACATTCTCCACCACAAAGCCCTGCGATCCGTTTAGGGTGCGGTCAAACTTAAATCCGGTAACCCCGTCAGGAAATACAAACATTGTGGATGGGTTAGCCCAGATTGAGCCGTTATCTCCAACGATGCGCACGGGGTTAGTGATTAGGATGGTTCGCGCCATTTCATACCTTCCGAACGGTGCGTAAATAAGCTGTGAGGCACCATTAGGTATAGACGCCAGGAATTTATCCATGCTGTCAGAGTTGGCAGATCCTGTCTGCGAGGGACGCACACCAATACCCACACTTTGGATATTAACGCCTTGAATACTAACGATGGGCGCCGCTACAGGGATTGGAGCCTGTCCTGTCGGTGCTGATATAACCACGGTTTCACCGGGATCGCCCTTTTCTCCTTTATCGCCTTTATCGCCCTTTATGCTTTCGCCGTCTTTCCCATCCCTGCCAGGTACACCCTGAAATCCTTGCACACCCTGTATGCCGATGCCGTCCTTACCATCTTTGCCGGCTGGTCCTTTCAAGGATGCAATAAACTGCGCCTCCGTGCCCGTGTTGCCTAGCTGCAGCCATATTTGATAGGCGGATAACCCCGGTGAACCCTGCCTTGCCGGTTGTACTGTTGCCGCGGTGGTTTCTGTTTTTTTGCCCGCCTCGTGGATGATATCACAAGAGGCAAACAGAATAAGTAGGGGAAGTAGTTTTAGTAATTTTTTCATGCTGCTTTTTTTACGTTGTCGTTAAACCATTTTGTGATCCACTGCATATCATCCCATGTAAGTTTACCATCAGAGGCAACTTCACCGATTAACACCGCGATCGAGTTGTAGAAGTTCTTTTTCGCACTGTTGGCTATCCAGTCGTCACCGATCTGTTGCAATGTTTTAACAGCGCAGGCAACAATCTCATTAGGATCGGTAAGCCCCGCACACTGCTCCGCCAGTTTCATTTCTATCATAATTTTTGGGAGAAACTGGCGCAGTCGTTCTTTTACCAGGTCGTCCACCGTGCCGGGTATAAGCGCTGTAATCACATCAGCAGCCGGACTCTCGACAAACTTTTTCATATTATCCACTACCAATACGCCAATGTGTACAGCTTGTTTAAATTCAGGGGCAAGAGATTCAAATGCTTTTTTGATGCTTGCCAGTACTCTTTTAAAGAATGATTTTAGAGACATAACTAATTTTTTGTTTTTATAAAATGCAGTTTCACCGGGTACGGATTTATTGGTTTTTCTTATCCTAATTGCTGATCGTTTCTGCCGGGCAATCCTTTGAACACCGCTTCCGGCGCTCCGTAATCTCTGTCCATGTCCACTCCTATTGCCCGGGTAATTGCCCAAATAAACATATCGACCCCTTTGAGGTAAATAGCTATCCTGACTTTGGTTTCGGCAGCAATAGCAGGGTCAGCCGCTAGAATGAAAGTGGCAATACCCGTAAGAATGAATATGATTCTGAATACCCATGTCGCCCAGGTGGGAGTGGGCTTGGTAAAAGAAACAACGGTCTTTCCCGTAACTTCTTTTTTTTCTTCAATTTGTTGTGTCTCTGTACTCATAACTTTTATATTTTTTCGTTTAATTCAGGATGCAAAACCAAAATGCGGTTAAGCACGTTTTCTAATTGAGAAACTCTTTTTGAAAGCAGCCCTATCTCTGTTTTGCTCTCAGATATTATTTTGTCTTTCATCTCAATAATCAAATCTTTTTCAGTCAGCTTTTGCTCTAAAAACAGCGTCCTTGCTCGCTCATTTACCAAAGCCTCCGAATTGAATTTTGCAATAGCCAGGTCGGTGTCGCTTTCGGTTTTTATCGCATTGGCTTCATTGTTTCGCCTGTTGGCTCTGTTGTTTACTATAGCTGTAGCAGATCCGCCTAACGCTACCCCAGCTGCAGTACACAAGGCTATAATTATCCCGCTGTCAATCATACCAAACCTCCATCTTCGCTGTTAATGCACTGAATTGTTCCTTCTATAAAATCCACCTTACCCGCAAAATTTCTGTTCATCTGCCCACGGGCTAAAATCCATTGTGGCTTACCGTTGTTTTGATTTATGCGATATGTGATAACATAGTCGTCTTCGTTTTTCATTGCCTCATAAAGCACAGCCCTCACCCGTGGTTCGTCTTCATACCATACATGGCTCATCAGGTAGTCAAAGTCAGATGTAAAATCATCGGTGCCCCAAATGGCATTAAAGCCGTCAGAGCATTGCACCCGGCCGGTACTTACATTCCACCGCCAGGAACCGATGACAGAAAGCCGCTCGCCCATTGCAAGAAGGGATATTTCGCTTTTTAGCTCTGCCTCCTTCTCCTTACGCTGCATGATTGATTTGATGATAGCCGTGTAGTTTACGGCTGTTCCTACCTTGCTTTCGCTAACGGTTAGTGATATTGGGAGCATGGAGCCAAGCCCATGTTTTGCTTCTGTATCTATAGGCGTGTCCAGCTTGATGGTATCAGGCAAAATCAGTTCAACAGCTTTCAGATCCGCACCAATCATATCTTTTGCTGTTCTGCCTAATATCTGTTCTGCGCCCACGTTCCAGTAAATAACCTTGTTGGTGGCATCTGTAATGATGATGGCGTTTTTATTCTGTTTTACACCCTCAATTAACACCTGCATCTCATATGCTACCGTGTGCGCTGGCTTCCGCTCCCGCTTCTTTACGACGGCAATGATGATTAAGATCATCACCCCGGCAAGTGTT
>JAZKEP010000048.1:4752-15210 GCA_040387015.1 Bacteroidota bacterium | reverse complement strand
TCATTTTTATTTACCTGTACTGATTATTTAAAAATGTGATGCTGCCCGGCTCGCTCTTTACCGCCCCAACAAAAACGTTATCCCTCACCACTACGTTGAAGAAGTTGCTGCCAATTACATGCACACCATTGCCGGTGAACGTGTTGCCGTAAACCTCTGTATTTGATAATCTGAAACCGTCCGCCGCCCAAAAGGAAATAGCGCCGTAGCCGTTCGCACGTCCATCATTCAAAGAAGTATTATACCTTACAGTATTGCCGGTGTAACTGTTAGGCGATCCCCACTCATATAAGCCATATCCTGCGCCTTCATTCTCCCAGCTTTCGCAGTATTGGATCGTTGAATTTGAGCAGCCGCCGTCAAGGTCGAAGCCGCCGCCGTCTTTATTAGAGCCTGCCCGGTTGTGGTGCGATTTGCTGTATTGTATAACCGAATTTGTGCAGTCTGCCAGCCATATTCCTATCGGGCCGCCGTCTGTGCTGCGGTTGTTTTTACCGTTCTCAAATGCCTCGCAATATTCAATCACCGCCCTGTCTATACTGCCCAGAACAATGCCGCTGCCGCTGTGTGTGCTTGTGCCGAAATCGCCGTGGTTATTATAAACCTTGCAGTAACCGACGTACACGTTTTTTAAGTCAATGGCAGGCCACTTGCCCGTCCACCCCTGTATGCCATTGCCCTGGTTATCATGCACCACGAGACCCTTTAGTCTAACATCGCTTGCTTGTATAACCACGCCTATCGCATAACCTGAAACATCTAGCGCGCCGTCAATGGTTACCGGTGCGAGTATGTGAATACCGTAGCCTGCTGTTCCTTTAATAATCGCAGCACCACCGATCCATGCACCGCTATCTTCTTTTGCGAATATTATATTCCCGGTATAGTTTCCGGAAAGAAAAACGCTATCGCCCGGTGCCAGGTTCAGCCTGTTCAGTTCTTCGATTGTTTTTGGATAGTACTTACCCGTCACAACAATGTCGGGTTTGCCTTTGCCTTTACCTTTTCCGGGTCTCAGCTGCATGGCTAAATCTTCCTTCACGCAGGATGCAAAAGAAGCAATCAGTAATAGTGCTAAAATCTTTTTCATATTAATCTGCCGTAAACGTTTTTAATGTGCCGTCTTTGAGTTTTATTTCTAATTTGCCGGTTGTCTCATTATAACCGATGATTGCCTCACCCAATGGTGCCGGGCGTCCGCCTGTGCTCCATACGTTGAATCTGTGACTAACGCCAAACTCGTCCTGATCCACACTTACGTGTATTCCCGCATCTGCTGTGACCTGGCTTCGTCCGCCTCCCTCTAAATGAATGGTAGTTTTGCAAACCGTAACGCTTTGATCTGTAGGTGTGCCCACTAAAGAGCGTATGTCTTTAACGGTCTTATACCACGCCGTACCTGATGTTTTGTTCTCTCCCGACCATGCACCAATCCATACATGTGCACTATTTGTAGTAAACGCAATATTATGCTGATTGCCTTCCGTGGTTAAGTGCTGTATGCTTATAGCATACCCAGTCGTGATTTTTACTGCGTTTACGTTGCAGGCTGCTATAAGGTGTCCTACGCTACAATGTTCCGTTATATCAAAACCCGTTTCAAATCCTGTGGCCACGGCCACGCCAATTTCATTCAATCCATGATTGCCGGTGCCTGGCATTCTTAGCCCAAATGTGCCGGAGCCTGTTGGGTCGGGTATATCCAGCGGGCTTGCAAGGTCTTTAAAATCCACCCCACTCATATTGGTTACAAATGGAGTACCGCCATCGGCTATATTTTTTACGTAAAATGCGATGTTGTTCAGATAAACATTCGTGTAGTTGAACCCCTGATACTGAGGTACGTCAACTGTTCCTGCGGGTGTGCCCATTATAGCTGAGCCTAAGATGCCGTTATCCTCATAGTCTGAAGCAATGACAACTCCGTTCCTTGATACGGAAAAGCCAGTTGTGAATTGTGCCGCAAACTGGTATTCATAAGCTGTCATTGTTTCCCCTTCAAAAGCTATGGTACTCCAACCATCTGCGCCCACGTTCCCTTCTGTAAGAGGAATAGTGATGTGATAATATTTATTTGCCCCGCTTGCTACTGGCGTAGAGCATTGTCGGTAATACCCATTAGGAAAATAAACAACGCCCCCGCCTGCCGCCTTTGCTGCCTCAACAGCGTCCCGTATTGGCTTTTGGTCACAATGCTTTACCACCACATTTGATACCGTTACGGTAGCTGGATTTGCCATTGTTACAGTAGTGCCTGCAATAGCTACTATCCGGCTGACATGGAATTGGGCATAGGTTACATTAGAAGCTCCTTTTATGGCTATGTATTGCCCTACCTTAAAATCAATAGCAGATGCTACCGTTACCGTGTAGCTGCTTGCCGTTACGCTTCCAGTGGTGGATTGTGCGCTACCGCTTGCTCCATAGTTTTTTACATTGAACTGGCGCAGGTTGGCTACGTCGTATAAGGTTGTTTTCTTGTTGTAGCCGCCCTGTATGATGGGCACCAACTCTGTGCCGCTCAGGGTGGTGGCTGATGGCATTTGCGAAATCTTCTGGGCGAAAACGCCGGAAGAAATTAGAAGGAGTAAGAGAAATTTAGTGATACGCATTTGTCTGTTTTTTTATTCAGTTATAAGGTTCGTAGTGCCATCTTCGTTTTGTATAGGGTCGCCGTTTTCGTCAAGGATGTTCACGCCGGAAGCGAAGGGAGGCTGCTCCGTTGGCGGCTCATAAGGTGGTTCGTCAGGTGGTTGCTGTTGTTGGATCACCCCGCCGCCGCCGTATATCAAAATGGTTAAAATCATATACTGCCCTTCACTGTTTCGGCGAAATAGGAGTTTTGCTGACCGAACATGGCGCAAGGGTATAAAGTAGAGGCAGGGTTTATTGTGAAATTGTGTATATCCACCCCATTTTTTACTAACCAAAACTCGTTGCCTGTTCTTCTCTCTATTTTTATCACATCGGTAGTTAAATAAGAGGTAATAACGGTTACAATATCCGTAGTACCGTTTTCCTGTGCATAGATGTTCCCGTCATTTTCAAAGTATAGCCCTATAACATTTTGCGAAAAGTTGTTATAGCTCGTTTGATCGGTGAGGGCAAAGAATTTCTGTCTTGTATTAATAGGTCCTGCTTTAAAAGAGACGTACTCACCTGCCGCAAGCGTTTCGGCTGCCCGCCCATATTCTGTATGCCATGATATAGTCGAAGTGGAGGGCCCGTTAACGGCCACACCATTAAGAGGGTCAGGAGCAGAGGTTGTTACCCCGTCAGCACTGTATCCGATTACCACCGCCGCTGTCCTTTCTGCCCATGTAAGATTTGTAGGGGTTCCGCCGCCGCCTGCTGCTTGCGTTGCTTCGCTGTCTGTACTGTAGCTGCTATCCGAATAGGTAGTGCCGTTGCCGACCGCTTTAACCCTTCCGTAATAAGTAGTAGATGCCGTCAATTCAACAAAGTCTTGAGTACTCACATTTGCTGATTTATTGAAAGTTATCAGCCCGGTTGTGAAGGAGCTATTTGTAGCTAACTCTACAACATAGCCCGTCTCGTTTGATACGTTTGTCCAATCTGCAGTTATCTCTGTATCATTTACTGCGGTTAGTACAAGCGTCGGTGTCGCCAGTTGTGTGCTGCTCTGACCCGCGCCAGATGTAGCCCCCGCCGAACTTGTGAATATTATATCGCCAAAGTGATTATAAAAACAAATGATAGTGTTTTCGTTGGGCGCAATATTCAGCGGTATTGGCACACCTGCATGGCTAAGTGTCCTACCGCCAGTAGCATCCTGGGTCACTATAATTAAAGCCATCTCTTTGTCGTCTGTCCCTGTTAGCTCTATTGATCTGTTACCCCCGAGAGTTACCCGGTATTGGTTGTAGCCTACGGAATGGTCGAGATTGATAACCGGAGCGTCTGTTAGCGTTTTTTTATGTGCGAATCGTATTGCCATTTTTAATCAATTAAAATGTTATCCAATAAGTGCCATCGTTTTGAAATTCCATTGCATCACCCGGCATGAGTATCACGGAGGCAACCGGCGACCCGTCGAATATTTGGTCAGACCCGCTCCTCTGAACGGTTAGTGATGCCGACCCTCTGTTTTTTACTTTGAACAATGCGGCGGTGTTACCCGAAACCTGGGGCAGCGTGAATGTTCCATTGGTTGTGCCAGTGAATACCCATGCGGTATATGTGGTAACAATGGTTGCGGAAGTAGAAGATGTTGTAATAGTGGGGGCTGCGCCGCTTATTGAAATATTGCCAGGCCCGAGTACAGATGCACCGTTTATTGTTTTGATGTCTGTCCCTGAAACAAGTGCGTTTTGCTTCGCATCCCATGTGGATTTTAAAGTAGCATCAATGGATAACACATTCGATGCAAGGTCAAAGTCAGATGAAGCGAATGAATTGAACCGTAAATCCTCTCCGCTTTTACTGTCGTAGTTGGATAAGCCGCCGCCCAGGTTTGAAGCTGTGTTTGTTTCGCCTGAGCTTCCGCTGCTAACACTTCTTGCATAGGCTCTTGTGGCTACCGTATCAGCGTTCCAT
Organism: Bacteroidota bacterium; assembly: GCA_040387015.1. Lineage (GTDB taxonomy): Bacteria > Bacteroidota > Bacteroidia > Chitinophagales > LD1 > Bog-950. The sequence goes on along the minus strand of JAZKEP010000048.1, from coordinate 10,653 downwards.
AGAAATGATGACGGCGTTACCTTAACTGTTTGAAAGGTGGAGTTGATGCCGTTATAGTTTGACAAAGTAATGTCTCCGCCCCCCTCTGCTGATAAAACGATATTATCTGCGTTATTGATGCTAAAGTTGTGAAACTGAGTATTAATCGTCCTGTCGTCTGTAAACGCTTGCCCAAGCGCTAAAACATCATTAATCCCGGGCGTACTGCCGCCTGCATTGTTCGGAATATTTAAAGCGGCTCCCACTAAAGTAGCCGCACCACTGCCCGTTGTGGTTAGAGTTAGCTGCTGTTGATAGGTCGTATTATCGAGAACAACCGTATTGGTACCCGTCTTTTTCAAAAAGCCAGTGCCGCTTAATCCTGCAATGCTGGTAAGATCACCGTCTAATGGCTGGTAGGTGCTTGCTGCCGTTGATGAAGGCAGGTAGCCGCTCAGATCCGCTGCTTTTAGATACCCTTGTAACCAGTGCCTGTAATTTGCAAGCATAGCAGCACTATCGCTCACGTTTAATTTTCCGGATAACGCCGCAGCCGTAGCGTAGTAAGAAGGCGGTTGCCCGCCAAACTTTTCAGCGTCATCTACAACCCCGTCATTGTTCAAATCATAGATGGCTTTGGTCATATCGCCCGCACCGGTTGTTATGCTTGCACGTACTGCGTAAATTGAATCCAAAAACCGTGAGATAGTAGGATATAGCCCGTTATGATTACCCCAGCCGTAAGCAGCATCCCAATTTCCTTTGTTATACCCTGCGATTGGTGTGGCACCGGAAAAGAAAGAGTTGATATTCGCTTTCGTGTAGTAGTTAGTAAGGGATGTAGCGGTTAGGTAATTTCCTATTGGCTGGAATGTTTGGTTGGCGTAAAACCGGGTAGCAAACAGCGCCGAATCAGCACCACCACTCCCGCCGCCAATAGCTACCCATGCCGATGGTAGCTTGCCGTACCACACGCCATTTTTGTAAGCCATACTGCCGACGTCCGCACCTGATAATGTATCAGTGGGTGGGCGCAGGCTCACATCAAATCTACCCCGCTGCCAGTTGTAACCATAAGCGTTGATGCTTTGGTACTGTCCAAAAGAAGTGCTGCATAAAAGCAGCGCCCCGATCAAAACTGGCAGGTATTTTTCCCGCAAAGTTTTAAACTGTTGCATATTTTAAAATCTATTTTCTAAATCAATACAATGGCATACTTGCCCACATTATCTACCCTCTGTTCTGTGCCGCCCGTTGCGGCTGTTGAGCCATTTTCGTCCGTGCTAAAAAGGCTGCTTCCATTGCCACGGTCCACATCATTCCGTTTCTTTGGCACTTCGCCATGTTTATGACTAATTATCTCCTGCGCCTGCAGGCTGCCTGATCCCTGGCTTAACCTGGTTGCATCGGTCGTGCCATCAAAGGATTTAAGAATGCGGAAAGATTGCCCTCTGTAATCCGGCAGCTTAACTTTTCCCGCTACGTTGTCAACGGCGAACTTTCCCCGGTTTAGGTAGTAGCGTTTTGTAATCTCACCAATCACCACATCCTGGAAAGCATCCCATGCCGCATAGGTTACAATCTGTTCTGTGCTTAATGCCTCCATTAACCCCGGCAGATCGCCTGTGTTATATTCTGTGCCGTTCGCCAGGAAGGAATTAAGCAGTACTTTATCGCTCATTATAACCTCACCACGCCGCTTTGCATCGCCGGAGTAGCTAACTACGTAGGCTGCGCCGTTCTTAAAAACAATCCGTATCTCTTCGCCCCTCCCGAGGTGTATCTCATCGACCTCCACCCCATTGAAAAATATCGTATCTCCGCTCTCTACCATGTGTAGGGTTACGTACCATTGTGCGCCCTGGTGGGCGTTTAAATGCAGTGCGGTATTGTTCGGTATGCTCGACAGATCGGGTATGTCTATGACGCCTACCCTGCCTGCCCAATCTGCGATTAAAAGTTTGTTGTATAGCGCAGATCCAAACTCAATGTTTTCTGATAGTACAGCCACATCCGTGAATTGTGCCTGTGTGGTTACGGTGTTACCGGCTGAACTGGTTACGAGTTTGTAAACCGTTATGAAGTAGCGGTCGTTCTCATTGAAAATAAAATCGTTGGTGAATCGAAAGCCGCCCGTTTCAATTTCTTCAATTTCGTTTCTCCAACTTAACGGTCCGTAACCACGCTGCACAACTTCATACCTGGTAATGTCTCCATCTGCCAGGTTATCGTTTAAATATTCCGTATCGCCCTGCACGGGTGAAAGATGCGCCGGGTTGCCGTCTCCTACCTCCTGACCATCGCCGACTTCAAATTCATACAACTCAACAAAGGCTTCATTCGAAATAGCGGCATCAATATCAAGGGAAACAAGCAGGGTTTCTAAAGTCGTACCGTTTGACGATTGGTAAAACTTAAAAGAGTGCATCACCGGGTTTAGATCGGTAACGGTAAGGCTGCCCTCTGTGTGCGGTGCTTCAATGACCTCCCTGCCTACTTCCGCAAGCGGGGCGCCGTTTTCATACCACACGCAGATAACATCCTGTGCAACTGCGGAGAAATTATGTTTTATAAATGCTTTAGCCATCAGTTCACATTAAGCAGCATACTGCCATTTAAAACCATAAGCGATTGATAACTTACCATTTGCACAACTACCAATATTTGACGTACCAAAACGAATATTTAATTGTCTTGCGGCTTCACTTATGCTTGGATATTCTTTTATAAGCAATCCATCTTTGGTTAACTGTTGAATGCGGACGGACTTGCCGTTTTGCTCATTTTTTTTACCGACCCTGTGCATGGATGGCTTTTTAAGCCCTGTCCGAAAAGCGTGTTTTATATTTTCGGAATGGGAGCACCATTCTAAGTTATCAACTGCGTTGTTTTGCTTGTTACCATCAATATGGTTTACGCATTCCCTCTTATCTACTTTATTTATAAACGTTTCGGCTACTAACCGATGTATTGAATATTTAATTGCTATGCCTTCTTTGCTCACTATTACTAACAAGTACCCACACCTTGTTTTGAACGGACTTAACACTTTGCCACTCCTACGTTTCTGCACTCCTTTGGAGTCAATGTACTTGCGTTCAATACTGCGTACAGTACCGAGATTGCTAACTTGATAGAACCCTTCATACCCTTTTATATCTTTGAATATTTCCATAACTCAGGATAAATCTAAAATTTGATATATACTACCTCCGCTATCATCTGCACCAAACCCTTTGCTGTCTACATTCGCTACAACAGCGATTTGACCCTGCAGTAGATCATCATTTTCATACACGTTTGCTGCTCTGTTGTACTTTTCTCTCAGATCAATTGACCATCCTCTTTTTGGGAAACGTTCCTGCCGCCTTTCTTCCCATTTGGCACCCTCCGCAATGGTGTACAGAATGCCGTCAATAGAAAGAGTACTGCAGCCAAAAATGTGGTTTAGCTTGCGAATGAGGTAGTCCGGTATCCCGGTGGCGCCGCCAATCAAAAGCTCCCAAACATCGAACGGCCTGCGCTCGATCATGGTCATGTTCAAAGGCTGATCTTCAAAAAGCGTGTCTTTTGATGAGGGGGTTTTTAGCCGGAGTGTGGCTGGGAGTCGTAAATAAGGAGAAAACCCGGTTTGAAAAATTATGCCGCCATAATAAGCATGGTGGCTGTAACCCAAAAGTAAAGTATTTTTTACTTTGTTGGAAATAATTATAGGCTCACTTATCAGCGTCAAATTGACTGGCGACCCACATTCTAGTTTCAAAAAATAAATCCCGGGTTCGTAAACATTCAACGCAAGATCATGTTCATAAACAAATGTTTCCGGCTCGTATTTATTCTGTTGTTTTTGCTGGAAATTACCGCCATAAAAAACGGCATCGTCTTTATCAACAAGTGATAGCGAAAGAGGTCCATAATTAGTTGTGAACTGCTGGCGGATGCTGTCGAGGGTATAAAATATCTGTTCGTACCTAGTAAACTGTTCCCACTCCTTTATCGTGTCCACGAAAGGGAATCGGTCCATGTGTTTGCTCATGAATTGTGGCAAGTTCGCTGGGTTTATCCTGTGGTACTGGATAGGACTCAAATGGTTTGTGAATAGAGTATTCATTCTATTTTAGTTAAGTCATTATTGGGTGATAATAGCAGCCGGTATGCCTGTTCTTGCCCATCGCCCGGGGCTATTGATGTCTTTCGGCTGAAAGCCTCCAAGATTAAGCCCCGCTGCGTTTCGAACGTGAAGCACCTGTTGGGGTTTTCTTCCATCATAGTTACCAGATCTACAGGGACTTCAGTGTCAAAGTCTACGTACCGGGGGGTAAACAATTTGCTGCTTCCAATCACTACGTCCGCATCTTCATTGATATCACTGCCAGGTCCGCCGGTTGTTTTTAGATCACGGTTCTTTTCGGTGGTTTCAAATTTTAAACTTTCACCCGCAAAACCATGGAAGATGGACGAAAGCCATTTGATGTGTTTTAAGGCAATTCGTTTTGGAGATAGCTCCACGTTAAAAACAGTTGGCGGATCTGGTACACCGGTTAAGGTTATATAGGGCGGTCGGTTTAGAACGTAAGTGTCTGTGAGTATTGGAACAGCATTAAACGCCTCTGCGACCGTAGGTTCTACCGTGTACACATTATAGCCTCCTGTCACAGCCACCGTTTCCTGCACGGTGTAGGTGCCGCTGCTAAGTGGCATATTCGAGACCGTAAACTTGCCACCTGCCCTGAAATCGCCGCTTATGTCCTCTGTACTGGATATGAAAAAACCAAAAGGCGCAGACGCTAAAGCCAGCACGTAGCTGAAGGTGTGTTCCAGCCGTTCTACATCCAAAACAAATACGTTGTTATCGTTGCTTTTGTCCGTTGTGGACTTCCCTTCTGAATTGATCCTGTATAGTTCAATCACATAGGGATCGGTGATGTATGGAGAAACAAGGTTTAGCTCCCGGCTGATTTTTGTTATTGGTGATGAGTAAATGTGTGTATTGTTAAACGAATATTTGCCGTTTACATCATCAATAGTTTGCGCGTTGTACCCCACTTTCAACGTGTTTGCAAGCAGGTCCGTAGCAACTGATACTTTTAGGTCCTTCACCTTGCCTAAGTGGATGGGATCTGACGTGTCCAGGAAGTGCTCAAAGGATTCTATCACTAGTTTTTTGCCCTCGACACCCAAGCCCGCGGCATAGCGCACCCGGGCGTCATCAAAAAATGAGTTGAGTGAGGTTTTAATCACTGAGTTGGGGAGCGATCTTAATCCATCGCCCGAGGTATAAACCTTGCCTCCGTTTTCTGAAAATAGCTGTGAGGCGGTCGCATCGTCCTTGCCTGTTATTTTTTTACCGATTGCAGCAAAGAACGCTTCAGGCGGCAAAAACTTTACATAGGTTGTTCGGTGCCTGCTCTTTACCTCAATGGATATTTCGGTTTCCAGGATAGCGCTACCAATTAAACCGGATTCGTCCACCCATAAAAAGAACTTCTCCCCTGCATACGCATCGAACACTACATCGAAATCTATTTGAGATGCATTGTTTAAAGTGCCCAATAAAATGGTTCTGTTGGTAGAGGTGCGGAGGGTAAGCGGTATGCCGTTACGCGGCTGCAAAACCTTGTAAGATCCTTTTATTCTTAAGCCTTCAATATCCTGGGTAACAGTAAAGAAATAATCATTCGAGGTGGTTGGATTAAAGTCGCTGGCTGTCGGTCCGTTCGACGTACTGTAATCTGAAAAAACAGAAAATGAAGCAAAGCCCGCCGCGCTGCCCTCTTTTGGCAAGGCCGCTACACTAATTAAGTGATCGCCGACAACCTGCCCGGACAGTATCAACCAACTGTGTCTCTCTGTAAGAAACATGCCGTCCATCTTAACCGTAATTGCCTCCGGTACGTCTAACGGAAATTCGTACGTCGTGCC
>JAZKEP010000048.1:398-4742 GCA_040387015.1 Bacteroidota bacterium | reverse complement strand
GCTCAGGTCTAACTCCCCCCGGTACAGATACCTATGAACCGGATAAATAAAGTCTTCGTCAATTTGAAGATCGAATTTTTTAATGAGCAAAAAAAGCCTCTGCTCAATGGTGCCGGAATGAAAAAGTTTGCGGAGGATCGTCGCACCATCTCGAACAAAAGAAAGAGGTATTGTAAACGAACGGGACAGCCCAACACGCGTCAAATCCCGATCAAAGGCAATCGTAATATTATCCCATCCGTCCGGGGTATGGGCCAGATGACGGGCAACGGCAGATGTTTTAACTACGCCATTCTGCAGGTAGTAAGATCGACCGGTTTCGTCGAGTAAAAAATATAAAAATTTCTTTTCTTGCAAGGCTTTGTTTTAGCCTTTGCGTCTGGGAAAAAGAGGGGAAGAGTTAGTTACTTCTGTTGCTGGCGGAAGTAGAGGCTAAATTACGAAATAACTACAATCTGTTCAAAAACTGCTGGGCACTTTCGTTGCTATGCACCCATTCCTTCATTGGGCTGCTTTTCTTAAATACAGGCTGCGGAATGTTTTTGATCGCTTTTACCACATCCTGTCGCATGTTATTAATGCTACGGGTTATGTTTTTATCGGTGAACATATTGCCGGGGTCCGTCATTGATAAAATACGGTTGGCTTCATAACCCATAGCGGTGCGCATCGTTTCGTCTGCACTTGGTAGAATGACGTCATTGCGGCCAACCCATGTAAGCGTCGATTTGTCCGGCGTAATTTCAGTAGTACCATCCTCTCTTAATATCAACTCTTTTCGACCTCCGTCCCCGACATATGCAAGCCCCTCGTAATTATCGCTAGGAGGTTTACCTTTTGCGTATTTAGGTACAGGTCTGGCAATGGCTGTGGCTAGCTGTAATGCCCCTACAATACCCACCCCAATTGACAGCGGCACATTAGGCAAGGCTTTTACAATAGCCGCCGCCGTATTCAAGATTATAGAAAATATTGCTTGCTCTTTATCAAATTTTGCTTTTCTAATGTTTTCCTGCCGCTCCCTTTTGTCCAGTTGATCTTTTGCCGCTGCATAACGGGCATCGGCAAGGGCTTTTCGCTCCTTTGCCTCTACATCGTTAACAGAAGTTTGCTCAATTATTTCCAGGTCTCTGGCATACTTCTTTTCAAGCGCATCCTGCTCCGCATTTATTGCCTGCATCCTTCTTTCAGACAGAGCGCCGCCTAGAGCAGTGATTTGATCGTTCACCTGTGCTAGCTGGCTGAGTGTACCCGCTACTCTATCCCGGACTTTCTGAGCTTGGTTTTCGTCAATCTTAACAGAGGCATCGCTACCGGCTTTCTTAGCTTCCGCCAGTTGGTTTTCGAGTGCTATTTTTTTAGCAACCAAATCTTTCGCTATTTTATAGTCTGCATTAGCAATATCCAATTTATCCAGAATCCCTTTTCGCTCAGCATCGGTGGTGGCTGCTGCCAGTTGTTGCTTTAGTCCCTCTACTTCTTTTTTCGCCTGTAGTTCTACCTCCTGCGCATTAGTGAAGTAGCGTAATTGATCCTCAAGGGTTCTTATGAGGTTAGTATTAGTTTGCAGGTTGTACTTGTTTTCCAGTTTTAGCCGGTCTTCGTTATATTTCTGCTGGCTGATCTTCTTTTTGCTGTAGGATTCGTTTAACGCTATCAGATCACCTGCGTAAGCGATGTTAGCCGATACATTGACATTATTGTAAATGCGCTCTATTTCAGACAGGCTCCCCTCCAATGCTCCTTTTCGTTTTTCAGCGTTGCTTTTGATAATCGCATTAACATTTTCTCCGGCTTGAATAGATAGCTTTAAAATATTATTCTCATGCTCAATTTGTAGTGTCTCTAGTTCGGCGTTTGTAATTTTCTTACTCTTCACCTTGTAATTCTTATCGGCTATTAAAGCCTGTATTTCTGCATCGGATATTCCCGCCTGCTGAAGTTTGAGCTTAAATTCATCATCCAATATCTTTTTTTGCGCCGTGGCGTAATCCACTTGCGCCTGCAAACGTTTTTGCAACCCCAATAAGAGGCTATCAGACAATTCTTGCTGTAGTTCTGCCTCTGCAGTTAGGCGGATAGCTTTTGCTTCTTTAATAGCTTGTAAATCACGCAGCCGGTAATCCTCTTTTATGTCAAGTATTGCTTTTTGCGTTTCCATCGTAGCTAGCTTGTCGTTTTTTGCCGCCTCCCGAATAGCTATGGTGCGGTCTGCGGAAGTGGCGCCGGGGTCATTTAGCACATCGGCTTTCTCTGCCTGGATAAGCTGCTTGCGGGCTTTTAAATTGCTACGTAGCGCCGACAATCTTTGGTCAAGCGTGCTGCGGTCATTATTCAGAACCGCTTCATTTTTAGCTGCAATTAACTCAGTCTCAATTCGTGCAGACGCGAGCGCGAGCTTACGGCGTTCATCGGAATTTAACTTGGCTTGCTCGGCAGCTAGGGCATCCTGTTGCTTTTGGTTATCAGAAGAGGCGGTAACCAAATCGTTTATGCGCGATAACGCGCTTTCATTGAAACCGATATTAGCTTGAATTGTTTCTTGCTTTTTCTTAAGTAGCTCAATTTCATCCGAATCCCCGATTGCTTGTGCTGACAGATATTGCTGTTGAATGTATAGTTGTTCAGTATAAAGAGCTTGCAGCGTTACCCCATACGAAAGCTGAGCGTTTTTAAGGGCTTCCATTGCCTTCTCTTTGCTATCCACTACAACACCATCGGCTGAAATTTGCCTCGCCTGCTCGATTATTTGGCTGTCGGTCAGGTTTGATTCTGCCATGGCTATGCTTTTCCTTAGCCCGAACAGCCGCTCCGCGCTAACGCCGGTTTTTTCGGCTACGTCCAACTGTCGCTGCAAATATTTTATTTGCTCTTTTGTGTTTTGGGCGTATAGCTCCGATTGTTTCTTTATTATATCATTGAGCTTTGTCGCAGCTTCGGCAACTTCTTTTTGAGCTTTCGCCGCATCAAACGAAGCGCCCGTCCATTCGCCGATCTTTTCGATAAGTTTTGGAAGAAAAGCTATTGCAATTGAGATTAAGTTTATTGGTGAAAAAAGAGACTTAGCAAGGATGCCAAAAGCACTTGCTGAACTACCTGTTGCGTCTTTTAATTTCTTGTACTCATCTAGCAACGGTCCGATATTGTTGCTGATCCCCAATAGCCCGGTCTGGAAAGAGTACATGAAACTTGGGGCTTCACGAATAATCTGCGAGAGCGCAAAGGTTGCACGCTCGTATTGCCCAACCGTCCTTTGGCTCTGACCCACCGCCCTTTCTATTTTTACAAGCTGATTGTAATATTGATCCGCTACCGCTATCGCCTCTTTGGTCTCTTCATTGTCCAGTCCTTTTGCGACAGCTAATTGCTTTGCGCTATTTGCTGCAAGATTATATCGATGCTTTAATTGCTCGTATTCGTTATTTAATTTGCCAAGTTTCTCTTCTTCTTTTACCCGTTGAGTCGCCGTTTTATCTAATTCTTTATTCAGATTTGCTTCATACTTAGCGGCGTTTTCTTTTGCCTTTGTATTTGAGATTTGCGATTTAGTTTCTAGGTCTTTTGCTCTCGCGCTTTGTAAGGTTGCATCCGCTTCCAACTTAGCAGCTTTTGCATTGGTCAGTCTTATATTGGCAACTTCTTTATCGGCTTTTAGATAATCCTGATTCGCTTTTATGCCGTCGCGGATTATTTTATTTTGTTCAGATTGAACTTTTGACATCGCCTCGATGCCCTTGATGTATTCTGACGGCTTATTCGAAGAGTCGAGCCCGACCCGTATAGGCTTTATCCTACTGGTTTGCTCAATAAATTGATTGATATAATCCCTTAAAATATCAAACTGAGATTTGACGGCCGGGATGTCTATAACCTCAGTAATGCGCCCTTTTCTTGCCATAATAAATAGATTTTATTATGCTGAGGATGTGAAACAAAGAGTCAGGAAAGAGAGGTGCAGTAAAGATAAAAATATTAACTCATTTAACTGGTATTGTTCCGTTTTTCTTTTCGTAGTCAGCTATGCCTCCTTCTAAAAACTTATTATTTATACCAAATTGCTTTTCCAGGGGCACATACACCTGAATGGTATAAGGGCCAAACGCTGTTCCTGAAACCAGGAATTTCCCAAACTTAGATTCTGCAACCTGCGGTTTATTAAGCGGTTTTTCATTTATAAAATCTACAATTAAGGTATGTTCCGTCCAGAAAACGGCCTGCTTATTTTTAAATATAAATGTGGGATAATAGGTTTTGTTATTCAGCAGATCATGAAAGTCAATCGTATCGCCGGAAAGATAGGGTTTAACGCGGTTCATATCCCGCACGGCTTTACTTAAAGCTTCC
>JAZKEP010000048.1:0-369 GCA_040387015.1 Bacteroidota bacterium | reverse complement strand
TTTGTTCCGTAAGCGGAGCACGAAAAAAAGCATAGAGATTTAACAGCGCAGCCGCCGCAAAACATAATAAAGCGCCAATAAGATGCTGATACGGAAAATATTTAGATTTCAAACAGGTTTGCGTTTACACGAAAGTAGGCAAAAATCGTGCAAAAAAGATAGGAATATTCTGGTAAAATCAATTTACGAAATTGGTAACAGGAAAAGATATAATTTATGCAGAATATATATTAGGGAGGTAATAATAGAACTGCTTAAATTTTAGATTCGTACTGTGGATCGTAAGATACACTCCCGAAACTATACAACATAACTACGCGGGCGTACCGGAATAAAAGCGGCGTACATAAAATTATGGCAATGGTAACG
>JAZKEP010000047.1:0-9953 GCA_040387015.1 Bacteroidota bacterium | reverse complement strand
GAAACGCTTAACTTCAGGACCGTTTCGCAATACACTTCGGATGGCACCTCTTACACCACTTACTTTTACGACAGCCAAGGGCGCATTGAAAAAACCCTGGGCTCGCAGATTTACAGCAGTATTACTTACACATCCGATTCTGCTTTGTATCGGGAGTACCAGGTAGGCGGTTCTTTGAACAATTCCTACTCTATGAAATTAGATGCGGCAGGCAGGTTTTTGAATGATGGCGGGCAAACTTACCAGTATAACAGCGATGGCACGCTTGCAAAGCGCACCTTTATCCTTACGCCAACTACCTATATCGTATCTACCTGGCAGGACGGTGATAACGTAAAACAGGAAACTTACAATAGCGGAGCGCTTAACAATACAACTACTTATACCTACTATACCGACAAACCAAACAAAGCGGGTTGGGATTATAATCACACCGGCATTTACTGCTTTTTCGGGTCAGCAAGTAAGCACCTTATAAAAAAATCGGTTACGGTAGATAAAAACGGGGTGACTAACAATGATGTTGACTGGACGTATGAATTAGATAGCAATGGTTTACCTAAAGAAATGAAATTGAGTTTCAATACTTTGGGCATCTTCAACACTTATAAGTACGCCTACGAGCTTACAGAATAATTACTTCCTGTTGTTTCAAAACATACCCATGAGCAACTCAGCTAAAAGTGTTTTCTATTTCGGGGTTTATCTTATTGTGCTGGGTATTGCCCTTATGTTGTTTCCTAATCCGCTGCTAAATCTTTTTGGAGTGCCTTCCACAAGCGAAGTATGGATACGGGTGGTGGCAATGCTGCTGCTGGCTCTTTCGGTGTATTACATTGTGGCAAGCCGGCTGGAACTTACACCCATTTTTAAGGTGACCATGTACATTCGTTCAACCATCATCCTTTTCTTTATTGCCTTTTCAGTTGCCGGTTTTGTAACACCCAACATTATACTGTTTGCCGTTATCGATTTTCTTGGAGCCGTTTGGACTTACCTGGCGCTGAGGAAGGAAGGAAAACTTTCATAATAAGCTCCTGTTAAAGCAGATACATCCTCTCCCCCGGCCTGCGTTGAATTTCTTTTGGTGATATAGCTCACTCCGGCAAAAACCCTACTGCGCCTGGCCCTTCATCATCTCCTCCTGTCTGCGCTGCATCTCTTCGGGGCTTACATCTTCAACATGGGTAGCCATCCACTACTTTAACAGGCAATATTGGGGAATGGAAGTTATAGAGTATAAGGATAATGTTGGTCCAAGTTCACCATAGGAATAAGAACTAATAGTAGGTATAAGTATAGTGCCTGATTAACCCACCTAAATTATTAAACGTTCTTTTGGAAGCAACGCGGTTCATACCATCGAAACTGCAGGTGTCAGGGTTAAAAGCCGTTGTATCGCCATAATGATTGACTGTTATGGCCCTGCTAACTATATGGGTTGAGCTTTTACCATAGAAAATCATTCCGTGATTCTCGTTCCCTATGGTATTCAACTTGCTGTTATCATATTCGTAGTAAACATGATGAGATGAAGTTCCTCCCACACTACTATCTGCTTTATCCGTTAAGTTTCCGGCAACGATAGTAAAGGTGGTAATGTCGGTAAGTTGAGAGCTGTCATAATTCAGAATCTGGTGCAGGTATCCATCCTGATTATAAATGAAATCATCGCCAAAACTTCCCTGGTAATATCCTTGTGGGTTCAGTTCGCGGCATTCTGTCCAGTCCGAATTGCTGGCAGTATGCGTATAATGTTCATTCACACAATTACCTGCATAAGTAAAGGTATGAACTGCGTCATTACTAGAGCGGATGTAAGTTACTCTTCCGCTTGCATCATAATAGTAGGTAGAAGAAAACCCCGAACGTTCATCGGTAATTGTCTTTAGCCTGATGTATGTAAAAGAATTGGCATCCTCTTTCTTACAGGCACTTAAAAGAAATACGAAGAGGGCTAACCGGGCTGCTGTTTTTATTTTCAAGTTGTTTTTGATTAGATCGGTGAAATAATTTAAACTCTTACTGCGTCAGCACGGTTGTATAAAAAGTTTTATAAAATGTCTCCCGCTTCGGGAGAAAAGATACACCCTACTGCGCCTGGCCCTTCATCATCTCCTCCTGTCTGCGCTGCATCTCTTCGGGCGATACATCTTCAACATGCGTAGCCATCCACCATTGGTTGCCAAAGCTATCCTTAACGCCCGATGAGCGGTCGCCATAAAACTCAGTGGTAGGTTCGCGAAGCGAAACGCCACCCGCCTTCACAGCGCTGTTATACATGCTGTCCACATCTTCTACATATAAATAAAGCATGGCGGGAATAGCGGGCCATTTTTCACTGGCTTCGCCCAGCATAATGTGCGAGTTGCCGATGCGAATGGATGCGTGCATCACTTTGCCCTCGGGTGTATCGTGGCGCTCGGTTACAACGGCACCAAATGCCTGTTTTGCAAATTCAATAAGCCCTGCTGCATCGCTTATAATCAGCATAGGGGTAACGGTGTGGTATCCTTCGGGGATGTATTTTACTGCCATGATTTTGGTTTTAAGATGATGAAATAGGAAGTCTAATATACAAATAAAGCAAGCGGGCAAACACTTCCGATTTGGAAGCCCCCGGTTAATATTATTTATCAGTAAGTGGATAAGCTATTCATGTGTGGATGAAAACCCCAATAACAGATGAAATTTTATTATACTCTTGTAAAAGAATCTCAACCCCTATGAAAAGGCCAAAAGCAATTCCTGTTCATTACCGAATTCTTACAGGAATGGTGGTAGGTATTGTGGCCGGTGCTATCGTGCAATTGGCAGGAGTGGATCCTGTAATCATAGCGAGTATCAACCAATGGGTGAAGCCTGTTGGAGATGTTTTTCTGCGCCTCATTTTTATGATGGTCATTCCATTAATTTTCTGCGCGCTCATTCTTGGTGTTGGCGAATTCAGTGATTTAAGATACCTGCGAAGAATTGGTTTACGCACGCTGGCCTATACTATCAGTGTATCCATTGTATCAGTCATCATCGGCATAACCATGGTCACTGTTTTTAAGCCGGGCAGTGGTATACCCGAAGCAAGCAGACAGCAGATGGTATCGCAGTATGCTGAACAAATGAAAAGCATTACGGAAAGTCCTGTATACAATAGGGAAAGAAGTATTCCGGATATGATCGTTTCTATAGTGCCCCGCAATCCTATTGAAGATATGGTAAATGCGTTCAACCCTGCTTACCAGGGAGGAGGAATACTGGCGGTGATGTTTTTTTCGCTCATGATAGGTATTGCACTCATCAGTGTAAAAAGTGAAAAAGCTGCGGCATTCAAAGCTACCATTGAGGGATTTTACGAAGTTATTATGAAGGTAATAGCCATGGTCATGGATTTTGCACCATTCGGAGTAGCATCTCTATTATTTGTTCTCATTTCAACAACCGGTTGGGATGTGATGCTGGCGCTGAGTAAATATGTGGCAGTGGTTATTGCCGCACTTGCCATTCACCAGTTCGGTACGTATTCGCTGCTGCTTAAAGTTCTGGGAAAGAAAAGTCCGATAGAATTTTTCAAACAAATTGACGAAGTAATGCTTACTGCATTTTCAACCAGCAGCAGCAACGCTACGTTGCCCACTGCCTTAAGGGCAGCTCAGGATAAATTGAAACTTCCCAAGCGGGTAAGTAATTTTGTTTTAACGGTGGGCAGCACCACCAATCAGAATGGTACGGCATTGTTCGAAGGCATTACCATTCTCTTCCTTGCGCAGTGCTTCAATATTGACTTGACTTTCGGAAAGCAGATAATGGTAATAGTGATAAGCATACTTGCAGGCGTAGGAACTGCGGGGGTGCCGGGCGGTTCGCTTCCTGTTATGGCAATCATTTTGGTTTCGGTTGGTATACCTGCCGAAGCAATAGGAATAATTATAGGAGTTGACAGAATACTGGATATGTGCCGCACAGTTCTCAATGTATCAGGTGATTTGACTGCCGCTGTGGTTATCTCTGAATGGGAAAGAAAAGAGAGTGAGTAACGGCCTTTAAAAATCTACCCTATGAATATTTCCTCGTTCAACAAGTTTCTCTACGCATTAGCCGGCAGCTTTTTGCTGATTGCAGGTATCGCCACTACCCTTATGAATACCGGCTTGATGCCGGCATATGTGATAGATGTAGTTACCAAAATCAGCGGACCCGACCTCAATGCGCTGCACCTTTTGCAGGAGTTTGGCTCTATCATGGTATTTGCCGGAGTGATGTGCTTTTGGTTTATAAAACATTATGAAAGCAGTACAGTCTTTCATTGGGCATTTACCGTGTTTCTGGCTTTGCTCGCCCTGATCCATTGGTTAGATGTAAGAGGAATGCGGCCATCAATGGAAGGCCCCATTATAAACACTATTCCTTTTGCTTTGTTTCTAATTGCAGGAATGTGGAGAAGGTTTGCGCGACAGCTTTAATTAGGCGCTCACCAGTTGTTTCCTCATCACAAAATCGCCAAACGTTTCCTGTTTATTTCTTTCAGATACGTAAGACTGAAGAACAGGCTTCAACTCATTAAGTATCTCGGTTTCGTCAAGGTTCTCTTTGTAAATTTTGTTGAGGCGGAAACCCGCAGCATCGCCACCCAGATACAGATTATATCGCTCAGGAGATACACCAATAAAAGCAATCTCTGCTAAACCTGGTCTTGCGCATCCGTTAGGACAACCCGTCATACGGATAATAATATCATCGTTGGGGATTTTGCATTCTTCCATCAATCCTTCAATGCGTGTAATCAGCGAAGGTAGATAGCGTTGTGCTTCAGCTAATGCCAAAGGACAGGTTGGAAGAGCCACACAAGCCATTGAGTTTTTACGAATTCCTGTGCGATGTTCGGTGTGTTCAATGAGTTTGTATGCTTTAAGCATTTCATTAATGGCTGCTTTGTCCTTTTCAACAACATCGGCAACAATTACATTTTGATTGGCAGTAAAACGGAAAGTAGCTTTACCTGTTTTAGCTATTTCGCGCAAAGCAGTTCTAAGAAGCAAACCATCCTCATCACATATTCTTCCGTTCTCTACAAACAACGTATAGTACCATTTACCTTCATGATTCTTATGCCAACCGTAATAATCTATCCGCTGATTGAAATCAAATTTCTTAGCAGGTTGCAGAGCAAAACCACAGCGATTTTCTAATTCCTGCTTGAACCAATCGAGACCCACTTTGTCAACCGTGTATTTAAGACGGGCAAGCTTTCTATCGCTTCTGTTTCCAAAATCGCGCTGAATAGTAACAATCTCATAAATAGCTTTCAGAGTTTTCTCTTCGGTTTCGGTAAAGCCAATTACGCTTCCGACCCGCGCATAAGTAGAAACGTTGCCGTGTGTAGATGACATTCCTCCACCTACTGCAATGTTGAAACCTTTGAGTTTATCCTTTTCAATAATGGCAATTAAACCAATGTCGTTTGCAAAAACATCAATATCGTTATTGGGAGGAATAGCAATTGAAATTTTGAATTTACGGGGAAGGTAAGTGTCTTTATAAAGCGGGTCTTCTTCCAGTTTTTTGTCAACTATCTTTTCATCGTCCAGCCATATTTCATAGAAGGCACGGGTTTTAGGAAGAAGCAGTGTGCTAATCTTATCCGCATACTGAAATATCTCTTCGTGAATTGGTGACTGTTTAGGATGAGCCGCACAAACCACATTTCTGTTTACATCGCCACAGGCAGCAATACTATCCAAATTGAATTTATCAAACCACTTAAGCGTGGGTTTCATATCTGTCTTTACAATACCGTGAAGCTGTATTGTTTGGCGTGTAGTTATCTTAATAACTCCCGTAGAATACTTTGTAGCTATATCATCAGTAGCAAGCCATTGCTCCCCTGTCATTAACCCTCCCGGCAAGCGAAGGCGAATCATAAAGGAGTAGGCGCGCTCCAACTTTTTTTCTGCGCGTTCTTCTCTCCTATCGCGGTCGTCCTGCTCGTAAATCCCGTGAAATTTAATGAGACTTTTGTCTGCCTCAAACAAAGCACCCGTAATTTCATTTTGGAGACTTTCTTTCAGGGTTCCGCGAAGTGCATCGCTTTCTTCTTTTATTTTCTCTATCGGTGAAAGATTCTTTTTCTCTGCCATAACTTATATTTCTAACCGTTCTAATAAACATCCTTCAAATATCTTCCTTCTTCTTTCAAATCATTCAGATAGTCCTCTGCCTCCTGTTTGTTGAATGAACCATGCTCTGCAATTATTTCAAGCAAAGTATTTTCTACATCTACACTCATCGGTTCTTTAGCACCGCACACATAAAAATAAGCACCGCTTTGTAACCACTCAAAAATTTCTTTGGACTGCTTCTTAAGCTTATGTTGCACATAAACCTTTTGGTCGGTATCGCGACTGAAAGCCACCTCCAACCGGGTAAGCACACCCGTTTCCAGGTAATTCTGCCACTCTGTTTGATAAAGAAAATCTGTTTTGAAATGCTGGTCGCCAAAGAATAGCCAGTTGCGTCCTTCTGCGCCACGGGCATCGCGCTCGGCAACAAAAGCACGGAACGGTGCAATGCCGGTGCCCGGCCCTACCATGATAATGTCTTTATCGTCTGCCGGCAGATGAAATGCATTATTCTTCTGCACGTAAAAATTAATATCTGTTCCCTTCGGCAACTGCGAAAGATAGTTCGAAGCCAAACCATAACGCTTCTCTCCATTCTTGTAGAATGCAGAACGGGCTACCGTCAAATGAACTTCTTCATTATGCGCTGCATTGGAAGAAGCTACCGAATACAAACGTGGGGCTATCGGCTCTAAAATATCTACGAGTAACTGCCAATTACCCTTCGCAATCTTAACAGGGAAGGAATAAAGCAAGTCGGCCAAATCGTAACTACCTTTTATCTCAATAGGAATTTTCTCAAGTGCGGCATACTTAGTTAAGATACGTGCGGGTAATTGAAGAATGCTCAACTTTGTCCTCAGTAACTGATAAAATGAATACCGTTCGCCTTTGTGAGTTACAAAATCGCTGCCGATGGTATTCAGTTGTTTTAATACGGCCTGTACATCAGCTTCGTAGTTAGTAGGAACTATACCTATTGAATCGCCCGGTGCATAATGCGCTTCCGATTCAGGAGTAATTTCAATGTGATAGGTTTCTTTCTTCGAACCTCTGTCATTCAGATTAACATTGGCTGTAATTTTTCCTTTGTAAATAACCCGCCCCGAAGGTTTCTTCTTATCGGTAACCTTTGCTGCAGTTCCATTAGAAGAAGGCGAAGTAGACAACTTCCTCAACACCTCATCAATCCACAAGTTTGCTTCAGGCTCAAAGTCAACATCACAATCCTTCCGGTCAACAAGACGAGTTCCGCCAAGCTTTTGAAAACGCGCATCTACATCGGCACCTGTTTTACAAAAGAGAGGATATGCTGTATCACCCAAAGCAAGTACACTGTACTTAAGTTTTGGAAGGTTGCTGTTGCTCGAATGAATATGCTCGTAGAACTTCTTGGCAGCTGCGGGAGGTTCCCCGTCCCCGTGAGTGCTGACGATGGTGAAGAAATACTCTTCTTTCTCTAAGTCGGTCAGTTTGTACTGCTCCATGCTCACCACCTTAGGATTTACCTTCATTTGCTTGGCCCGAGCCGCTAACTGGTTCGCTATCTTCTTTGAGTTTCCGGTTTCAGTGCCATAAGCAATTGTTATTTTACTTACTACTGCTGTACCCACCGGAGCAGCCCCACCATCTTCCTCTTCGGCTTTACCAATCAGGTAACCACTCAACCACAACAACTCTTCTTTCGAAAATTGTGAAATGAAATTTTGAAGCTTTTCTATTTGTTGTTTATTGAGCATTTTTTTACTCCACAGCATTTAATTCCTTAAAATAGATTCCATTCTCTTCTGCCTTAAACCATTTGAATTTATCGGCCAAACTCACCACTCTGCCCACAATAATAGTAGCGGGAGATTTGAAAACAATACCTGCAAAATCTTTTTCGGCAGATTTCAAATCCGTAAAATATTCTTTCTGTGCAGGCGTACATCCCTGTTCAATCACTGCTACCGGAAGATCTTCTTCAGCACCATACTTCAGAAGTTGCTCAGTAACATAAGTTGTATTAGAAGCCGACATATAGAAGATAAGTGTTTCATTCTTACCTGTCAATGCTTTCCAGTTTTCGGATTGAAGTATCTCTGTTTGATGCAGTGTGAGGAATTTTACTGAAGTGCTGTATCCTCTTGCTGTTAAAGGAATACCCGCATAAGTAGCGCAACCTGATGCAGCAGTTACACCGGGAACCATTTCAAACTCAATATTGTTTGCAGTTACAGCCTCCAGTTCATCCAATATATTAGAGAAGAATGAAACATCACCGCCTTTCAGGCGCGCTACATTTTTGCCTTCAAGAGCAAATGCAACTATCAGGTCATTGATGGCACTTTGAGGAGTGCACTTCGCTCCGCCCTTTTGTTTCCCGGTGAGTATAATCAATGCTTCAGGCTTTGCATAGTTCAGGATTTCTTCCGACACCAAGCGATCATGCAAAATCACATCGGCCTGTTGCAAAAGACGCAGCCCTTTCAGGGTAAGCAGTTCGGGATCGCCCGGTCCTGCACCTATGAAATATACTTTGCCGCCTTGTATACTGTGTTTCATTAGATCAAATCAATACTTTACTACGCATACTTTTTATAAGCGTTACAAATCCGATAGTATGTGTAGAGTGAAAATCAGATTTGCAGCCTATTAACAAGAACAACAACACTGACAAAAGCTGCACTTGGAGCTGACTGATGAGAAAAGAAAATTACAACACTTGTTTTTCATCGCTGAATTGTGGGGCAATAATAGGAAAAAATTATTTCGGCTGTATGTCACCGCCTTTTTTACTTAGCGAAGCAGTTAATTCATTAAGCTTTTTTACCTTTTCAGCAAAGTCTCCTTTTACCGAATCGCGAATGCGATTAATATTCTCGAGCAGTTCGTCTATCTCATCAGGGAGTATATCTTCCAGCAGTTCTCTGATTCGTTTTGCAACTGTTGGCGATTTTCCATTGGTAGAGACTGCAATTTTGAGGTTGCCTTTTTGTACCACCGAACTCAAATAAAAATCGCATAGGTCCGGGGTATCGGCCACGTTCACCAAAATATTCAACTTATGCGCTACTTCTCGGATGTGAGCGCTAAGCGGCCTATTATTAATTGCCAATATGAGCACCTGAACACCTTCCAAATCCTTTTCTTCGAACAGCTTTTGCTGAATGGTAATTTGCGGAAACTGAACTTTAAGCGCAGCCACTTCTTTACTTACTGCTTCAGCTATAATTTTCAATCTGGTATTCGGACTGTTCTTTAACAGGCCGCTTGCTTTCTCGTTCCCCACATAACCTGCTCCTACCAGCAAAATATTCATTTCCTCCGCTTTCAGAAAAACAGGGAACAACAAGTTTTGGGAAACGGAGGTTTGCAGGTTCACAAATTAAAATTTATCATTGCACAACGAAAAAACAAAATGTTTATCCAAAGCCAAATAAATTTCTGTTGCTGTAGTATGATGTGTTGTGCTGAGAAAACAGCTTCAGGAAAGGCGTTTGAGTAAATTCAAAATAATCGCAAACTTTAAAAAGGTCTTTCTTGTTCGAAACAGGAAAGACTTTTTTGTTTTAAATTAATAGAATGAGTGAATTAAAAAGCAGAGTTGAGGAAGTAAATAAAGCCTTCAAATCTATGACTGTGGTAGAAATACTCCGTTGGCTAAGCGAGCAGTTCCCTGGTGAGGTGTGCTACTCTTCCGCCTTCGGTCTGGAGGGACAGGTAGTAACTCACTTTATCTTAAAAAATATACTATACTTCCGTTTTAATATCAACTAACTACCTGTTCTGGTTGATGCCGGTTTATTGCATTCATACCGGCAGGTTACATTATTCACCTTACTGAGCTCGAATATAAAA
>JAZKEP010000046.1:0-2465 GCA_040387015.1 Bacteroidota bacterium | reverse complement strand
TTGCCGCTGATGATGCTAACATGCAGGTGTTCAACTTACTTGGTCAGTCGGTTTACTCGGCACCGGTAACTGCTCAGGCCGAAACAGTTTCTTTAGATGAGCAACCAAACGGATACTACCTTGTTTCAGTAAAAAATGCAGGAATCATTAACACAAAAAGAGTATTCCTTTCTAAATAACCGACACCTACAAAGGTTCAAATTAGCCTACCCTGGGAAAGGGGGGCTTTTTTGCTTTTACACCAGTCGCTAATCCTTCTATATTTGCCGCCTCAAATTTAAAGAACATGGCTTTACAGTGTGGTATAGTAGGTCTTCCGAACGTAGGTAAATCAACCCTTTTCAATGCGCTCTCTTCGGCCAAAGCGCAGGCTGCAAATTTTCCTTTCTGCACAATTGACCCTAACATAGGGGTGGTAACTGTTCCCGACCCTCGTTTAAATAAGCTGGAAGAATTAGTTCAGCCTCAAAAGGTAATCCCAACTACTATCGAGTTTGTCGACATTGCAGGTTTGGTGAAAGGTGCCAGCAAAGGAGAGGGATTGGGTAACCAGTTCCTAGGAAACATACGCACCGTAGATGCTATTATCCATGTGGTTCGCTGTTTTGATAATGATAACATCATTCACGTGGACGGAAGTGTTAACCCTGTACGTGATAAAGAAATTATCGACACGGAACTTCAGTTAAAGGATTTGGAAAGTGTAGATAAGAAATTGGAGAAGCAGAGAAGGGCAGCAAAAACAGGCGATAAGGAAGCACAGCGCTGCCAGGAAGTTTTGGAAACATATAAGAAACACCTCGAAAGCGGTCAAAGCGCTCGAACGGTTACTGTTACGGATGAAGACAAACGTTTTATTGAGGACCTTCAACTGCTTACAGCCAAGCCTGTAATCTACTGCTGCAACGTGGATGAAGGAAGTGTAAATACAGGGAATAAATATGTGGAGGAGATCCGTAAAGCAGTGGCGGGTGAAAACAGCGAAGTGGTGATTATCAGTGCAGCGATAGAGTCGGAAATTGCAGTGCTGGAAAATCCCGAGGACCGCGATGCTTTTCTGGCAGATATGGGTTTAAAGGAATCGGGACTTAACCGCTTAATTCGGGCAGCCTACCATCTGCTCAATCTTCAAACTTACTTTACTGCAGGAGTAAAGGAAGTTCGTGCCTGGACTATTCACAAGGGCGATAAAGGCCCGCAGGCAGCCGGTGTTATTCACTCCGATTTTGAAAAAGGTTTTATTCGCGCACAAGTGATGAGCTATGCCGATTTTGTAAATTATAAAAGCGAGGCTGCCTGCCGCGATGCCGGTAAGCTGCGGAGTGAAGGTAAAGAATACGTGGTGCAGGATGGCGACATTATGCACTTTCTGTTTAATGTATAGGTAAGTAATAGAAAGAATTAAAATCAATTTATATTTTCATGGAACCTAAAACTATAAGCCATGAAAAAGAGATTCTACCTGCCTCTATTATTTTTAATTGTCATCTTCCTGTTTTCTGAAAACCTGATTGCACAAACGCACTGTGCGCAGGCCTCTGGTACGGGTGTATGTACACCTGATCAATCCTTAACTGTTGTTGGGTTTTATCCTCCTGATACTTCTTTGCCCTGCGCAGTGGTTGGGGTGCCTTACGACCAGGTGATTCAGTTTCGGGTGCCTCCTACCGCCCAGGGATATAACATCAACTGGATTGAAATCAACGAAATTTATAATCTCCCTTGCGGTATGTGTTGGAGAAGCAGCAATTCCACCGACAGAATTAATGGCAACACTACCGGCTGTGTGCGTGTTACGGGAACTACCTACGATGCTCCCGGAGAGTATATGATAAAGCCCTATGCCGATGTTCAGGTTATTGTCGGGTTTTTCCCCATTACGCTGGCTAATGTGAATATTGATTCAGTGATGGGTCTTAAGTATTACGCCCGGGTTCAACTGCCTGGAGGAACCTGTGTACAGGTAGATACCCTTGACCCCGGACTTACTGCTCACACCATTGGAACGGCACCTGCCATTACATTGGCAGGAACTACTTCGGTTTGCACAGGTGGTAGTTCAACTTTCTCTATAAGCAATGCAGCTAGCTATTATGCTTATAAATGGTCAAATGGAGCTTTTACTTCTTCCATTAATGTTTCTACGGGTGGAGCTTATACAGTTACGGCTTATGCTGCATGTGCCTCGGCCACTGCATCGCGAACACTTGTTGTTAACAGCAACCCCACTCCCTCAATAACACCTACCGGCCCCACTACCTTTTGTACAGGTGGTAGTGTAACACTTGATGCCGGTGGGGGATATTCAAACTATGCTTGGAGTAATGGAGCAAGTAGCCAAACAATCAACGTAAGCCAGTCGGGTATTTTTGATGTTACTGTTACTCAAAACGGATGCCCCGGCACTTCAGCTAACGTAACCGTTACGGTTAATAGCAATCCTGCTCCGGTTGCCACACCGCTGT
>JAZKEP010000045.1:291-2805 GCA_040387015.1 Bacteroidota bacterium | reverse complement strand
TCAGGGTCAGTGCCGCTTACACCTCCGAATTTTTTCGCGAAAGCATCGCCATTTTCCATACTGCGGTAAGCATACGTTGCATTAGACACATAGAATCCTTCTACAGTTTTACCGGCTGCATTTCCGTTCAAACGAATTTTAGCATCGCCATACGTATTGGCAACTGCGTAGTTATTGGAACCCCCATAACCCCCTCCTGTGATAACGCTATATTGATTGCCTACACCTGATGTAGTACTGTCTTTCTTACTCGAATAAGAAAAACCGCTCCAATATCCACCACCGTAATCATTAACGAAAAAAGCATTGTCACTGGCAAAGCCTCCACTCAAATCAGCGCCATTCCAAAACGAATCAGAGGCTAAGGAAAGTTCTTCAAATCCACCACTCACTTTAAATGAAATATTTTCAGCCGTAGTAAAATTATCTATGGCGAAATAGGCAGGATTATTCATACCAAAACCTCCTGCTGTATCAGTTGATTCTAAACTAAAAATCAAACTATCTACATTACCCAGTGGCTGCAAATCAACCCAATGCCAATCTCGAACAATGTAATCCTGTGTACTGTCAGGTGAACGAAAGTCTGCAAGATAAAACTGCACTGAGTTGATCTTCAAAGTTCCGTTGCTCAATCCGGTTACAGTCAGACGAAACCAATCTGGGTCAGTGCCTGTAGCACCTCCAAACTTTTTAGCAAAAGCGTCACCATTCTTCATACTTAGGTATGCATAAGTGGCATTGGTTAGGTAAAAACCTTTTACTGTTTTACCCGAAGCATCACCTGTCAATCGAATTTTAGCATCGCCATAGGTATTGGCTATTGCATAATAATCAGAGCCGCTGTATCCGGCTGCAGTAATAGCGCTATACTGATTACCAACACCAATTGTAGTGCTATCTTTTTTGTTTGAGTAAGAAAAACCGCTCCAGTAGCCACCACCGTAATCGTTGACAAAGGCAGCTTTACCGCTGTTGAATGCTCCGCTTAAATCTACCCCATTCCAAAAGGTATCGGTAGCAAGTGGTAGGTTCTCGAAATCAGAGATGGTTTGAGAGAAAATTTGTGTAGCGAAAAATATCGCGCACAACAGAATGTTGAATTTCTTCATGGCTGAATTTGTTTTTACTTGCCTCGCATAATGCAAGGCAAGAGAGTTTTAAAAATGTTCAGCTACGAAAATTGAGATTGAAAATTGAAACCGTGCACTGTTTCAGTCCTCAGCCTTTCTTCCCGAAAGCTTTTGAAATTGATTTGTAAAGGCAGGTCTTCTGGTTTTGCTCTGCTTCTATCTGCCTTCCCGGGTTTTACTCCAGTGGCTTTGTGAGATAGAAACTTTGAAAGAGCTTACAGCAGCGGGTACTACCTCCGAATTTCACGGAGTTCCCTATTATGGCTATCCGTTATACACGACATCGCCACCTTTAACGGTGCAAATAGAATGATTTATTTTACAATTACTGAAAATTTTTTTTGAACATTGCGTTTCATCTCTATGAAGAAAAAAATTTCCTATCTTGTTTTTGCTGCTCTCCTGTTTGCTTCATCCTGTCAGAAGTGCTACCAGTGCAAACAGTATTGTGCTTATTGTATCCCTACCGGAAATAACGGGGTTAATTATAAATTTTGCTCGTCTAAAGATGTTACTCACACTACCATAGACTCCATCTATGTTGCTATACAAAGCAACGGTTACGACTGTTCTAAATTGAATAATACGAAGAGAGTATGCGACAGTAAAAACAAGCTGAACGATGCCCTTGATTATTATTTGCTGCAGGATTATTATTGCTACCCTACCGAATAAAAAAAGCCCCTGAATTTTCAGAGGCCGGCAATTCGCTTTTTTGTATTTATTATCTACTCCAATCTATTTGCTCATCATCACCTATTTGAGGTTTAACAGGTGTTGCACCGGAATCTTTTTGAGCAGCAGCATCAGTAGATGGTTCTTCTGGGGATTGCTCTGCTGAGAAAGATTCTTCTGAGCCTTCCTGATTTGGCGTGTTAATCGGCCTAGAAGGGCGCTCTGTATCGTAATCGTAATCAGGCATAAGCTCTGTTTTAATATACTCTACCGTTTCGTTAAGAGATTCCAGAAACTTCTTGAAGTCTTCTTTGTATAAAAATATTTTGTGGCTATCGTACCCATCACCATCAAATTTTTTTTTACTTTCTGTAATGGTCAAAAAGAAATCCCCTTGCTTCGTACTCCTTACATCAAAAAAATAAGTCCTCCGTTTCCCTGCTTTCAGCTTCTTGCTAAAAAATCCACTGTATTTATCGCTGTTCTTATTCTCCACCGTTCATTGGGTTTTAACTGTTATTGAATATTTGAAAATAGTTTTGGAATAGAATTATTGGCTAAAATATATTTTTCTTTAACAAATGTTATACCATTAAACAATTACATCCTCCTTTTGTTCACTCTGCTGCCGCTCGTAAACCTCGGCATACATCCCACCTTTTCTCAGCAACTCCTCATGGGTTCCCTGTTCGGCAATCTTTCCGTC
>JAZKEP010000045.1:0-281 GCA_040387015.1 Bacteroidota bacterium | reverse complement strand
ATATTATCGAAATGAATCAATGAGAATATACGGTGGGTAATGATAATGGCGGTTTTGTTTTGCAACACTTCATCGAGGTTCCTCTGAATTTCCTTTTCGGTAGCCGTATCCACCGCACTTAAACAATCATCTAACAAAAGAACGTTTGGCTGTTTAATTAAAGCCCGGGCTATAGAAATACGCTGCTTTTGCCCTCCCGAGAGCGTCACCCCTCTTTCGCCTACTACGGTTTCATAACCTTGCGGGAAACCTTCAATTTCCCTACCAATAGATGCATAATG
>JAZKEP010000044.1:109704-120197 GCA_040387015.1 Bacteroidota bacterium | reverse complement strand
TACGTACCAGGCGCCTCTCGGATAACATCGTTTGGTTGATAAGAGACTTTAGACTAACACTTCTTTGTTCGGCTACGCTTTATTACCTTTGCTACCAATCGTTAGTTTATGGCTACAGCAAAACAAAGTATTACCACCAAGCAAAACATCCGCCTGTCGGCAGAAAAACTTTTCCGCCAGCGCGGTTATGCGGCTATTGGCATGCGGGAACTGGCAAAAGCAGTAGGCATTGAGGCGCCCAGCATTTACAATCATTACAAATCGAAAGATGAACTGCTGGGTGAAATTTGCTTTGATATAGCCGCACAGTTTTTTAAAGCCTTTGATGCAGCCGCTGCCACCGAAGAAAAATTTCCGAAAAAACTGAAGGCGGCTGTCAAAGCACACATCGGTGTAATAGCCAAAAACATCGAAGCCTCGGAAGTGTTTTTTAATGAATGGCTGTTTCTGGAAGAACCGAGCCTGGGCAAGTTCAAAAAACAACGCCACGAATACGAAATGAAATTCCGCGACATTATTGATAAGGGAATAAAGAAAGGTGATTTTAAAAAGATGAATTCAAAGCTGGTGGTCTTTGCCATTTTCTCGGCACTGAATGCCACTCATGAGCTGTATCATTCCAACGAAAAATTAGCCCCCGAAGATATTGCTGAAGGAATAGCTGAATTACTTTTAAAAGGATTAAAAAATTAAATTATGTACGGCTCAACTAATTTAACTGAAGAGGATGCAAAACGGATGAACACCACCGTGGAAGACCCCGAAAAGCTCGAAGCTTTTGAATCGCGTATTGCACGCGGAGAAAAAATTGAACCGCAGGATTGGATGCCCGTGGAATACCGCAAGCAATTAATCCGCATGATTGAGCAACACGCTCACAGCGAAATTGTGGGTGCGCTTCCCGAAGGCACCTGGATAACGCGCGCGCCTAATTTCAGACGCAAGCTGGCACTCATTGCAAAAGTGCAGGATGAAATCGGCCACGGACAATTGCTTTATTCTGCCGCTGAAACACTTGGCAAAACGCGCGAGCAAATGCTCAACGATTTGCTGAACGGAAAATCGAAATACTCCAACGTGTTTAACTATCCTGCTAAAACCTGGGCAGATATTGCCGTGATTGGTTTCCTGGTGGATGGTGCCGCTATCGTCAATCAGGTAATTAACTCAAAGGGAAGTTACGGACCTTATTGCCGGGCGCTGGAAAGAATTTGTTACGAGGAAAGCTTTCATCTTAAGCAGGGACACGATAATGTGGTGTATCTCGCAACGGGAACAAAATATCAAAGAGATATTTTACAGGATGCCATCAATCGCTGGTATCGTCCGCTCTTGCATTTCTTCGGACCTACCGACAAAACAAGTGCACACAGCGAGAAGCTGATGAAATGGAAAATAAAACTGGCCTCCAATGATGAAATGCGCAATCAGTTTCTGGACCAGTATGTTCCGAAAATATGGGAACTCGATATCACCTTCCCTGATCCAAACCTGAAAAAAAACAATGATGGCATTTGGGAATTCAGCGACCCCGATTGGGATGAATTTAAAAGAGTAATAAATGGTGGCGGCCCCTGTAATGCCGAACGAATTGCGGTTCGCAAGTTTGTGGAAGAAGCGGGAAGATGGGTGCGCGAAGCATTGATGAATCCGAATGAAAAATATGTAGTGCCCTTGGCATAAATTGGTGCTTTGTGTTTCGGTTATTGTTTGATTATTGATTATTGGTAATTCTATAAGATTTATGAATTCGCTAGACCCGAGAGTAAAAAGACTGGATTTCAAAAAACTTGAAGACGGAGAAGAGAGAACAAATTCGCATTCAATTACTTGGGAAGTTTTTCACCAGGAGAAAAGAGGCAAGCAGGTAACGCATGTCGGCATTGTTCATGCTTCCTCTCCTGAAATGGCTTTAATGATGGCAAAAGAAGTTTTTGGCAGAAGAGGCAAAACCACGAATCTCTGGGTAACTAAAACCAGCGATGTTTACACCTTCGGCTCGGAAGACGAAGATATTTTTGAAACCACTCCCGAAAAAACGTTCCGCGACCCGGCCTTTTATAAAGTGCGCGACAGAATCGAAAAATTTCAAAACAGAAATAAAGTACAGTCATGAATAACGAAGCCTTAAAAGACCTGTTATATAAAATGGCAGATGACGCGCTCATCATCGGTCATCGCAATTCTGAATGGACAGGCATTGGCCCTATGCTCGAAGAAGACCTTGCTTTTTCATCCATGGCTCAGGATAAAATAGGACATGCCGTTGCGCTTTATAAAATTCTTCACGAAGTGTTGGGGGAAGCCGATCCTGATACGCTCGGGTTTAAAAGAGAAGAAAAAGATTTTAAATGCTGTCAGTTTATAGAACAACCGATTGGCGAATACGATTTCAGTATTGTGCGTCAATTTCTTTTTGACCATGCAGAGCATATAAGGTATGAATTGCTGACTCAAAGTTCTTTTCAACCATTGGCACAATTGGCTAAAAAGATTCGGGGCGAAATAAAGTATCATGTGATGCATGCCGACACTTTTATAAAACAACTTGGCAACGGAACCGAAGAAAGCAAAGCGCGTTTACAGAGTTCTTTAAACCATGCCTGGCCTTTTGCCCTCGGAATTTTTGAAAAGAGTGAATTCGAATCTGCATTGATTGAAGCAGAAGTTTTTGTTGGAGAAGATGAATTGAAAAAACGTTGGCTTTTAAAAATATCTCCGGTTCTTGAATCTGCCAATCTGAAAATTCCGGCTATCAACGAATCAAAAATTGTTTACGGTGGCCGAAAGGGATTTCACTCTGAATACTTAAAGCCATTACTTGAAGAAATGACAGAAGTGTTACGAACAGATATAAATGCCGAATGGTAGAGCAAACAACAGATTACAAAAAGCATATAACGGAAAGTATTGTATGGGAAATTCTTGAAACTGTAAAGGATCCGGAAATTCCTGTACTATCTGTGGTGGATATGGGAATGATAACGGCTGTTCAAATCCGAAATCCGATATCTGAAATCCAAATTGCAGAAATTACCATGACCCCTACATTTGTTGGGTGCCCGGCTATTGATGTCATAAAAAAATCAATTCGCGAAGAAGTATTGAAACTTGGGTTTGACGAAGTGGAAGTAAAAGTAGATTTCGAAACCACCTGGACCAGTGATAGAATGAGGTCTGAAGCAAAAATTAAACTTGAAAAGTTCGGTTTAGCACCTCCACCGCTAATAGAAGGCGAGTTAACTGAAGAACAGTTAAATAATGTTCGCTGTCCTCACTGTAGAAGTACGGATACAACTCTTCGGTCAGCTTTTGGCTCAACCCTTTGCAGGGCAATTAGATTTTGCTTTTCTTGCAAACAGGGATTCGAACAATTTAAACCCGTCTAATGAAATATCTATTTCCCGCATTTTTTTTAATCACTTCATTTATGCTGCCTAAAGTAACTTCCTTAAAGCAATTTAATTGGCTTGAAGGAAGATGGAAGATGGAAAATAAGGAGGTATATGAGCTTTGGCAGACCATGAATGATACCTTGATGACTGGCATGGGTTATCATATTGAACTTGAAGAAGAAGAACCCGGGGAGTTTGATGAAGAGGTGAAATTTGATGAGTCCATTCGCTTCGTAAAGCGAGAAAAAGATTTTTTTTACATACCGCGGACAGTGACTCAAAATAATGGCCACGAAATTGAGTTTAAAATAGTTTCGTCTACCAAAACATCTTTTCTTGCAATCAATCCCAAACACGACTTTCCTCAACGAATATTTTACGAGCGGAAAGATGAAAAACGCCTACACGCTTATATAGAGGGTGTGGTGAACGGAAAAAACAAAAGAATTGATTTCCATTTTATCAAAATCAATCAATAAGTAATCCCATAGTACTTCTAAAAAACTTCTTGCATATTTGTTGAATTGAAGGTATTACTTATTTTCAATTTTAACAGAATCAACAATCTCTCTATGTGCAAACCCGGCCCTCAGTTTTTTACTGTATTTTTCCTTATGCTGCTCTCTGCAAGTTCGATGGCACAAACCACCAACGATGCCAAGGCCAGACAAGTGGAGGAAATGCGGAAACTGAGGGAACAAATGAATCAGGACCAAAAAACTATTCAGCAACAGCAAGAATGGAATAAGCAGAATACAGAGCAAGAAATAAAAAAGCTAAATCAGGAGAACCAACAAAAAAGTTTCGAGATAGCAGTAACCCGTGATGAGGTACAGCGCTCCCGGGTAGCTGTACAAAAAGCCAAGCAGGAATTAGATGTTAAACAGCGTGAACTTCAAACCACTCAGGTACTAATTGATTCTGCTAAAGCCCGCTTAGCGCTTACTCAAAATCAACTGTCGGAATCCGAACTCGTCAATAAACGAATCAAAGAGGAATTGTTGCATCAGGAAGACAGTGTAAAAATGCTTAAGCAGAAACAGGAACTGCAATCCCTGGTTGTAAAAAATCAGGAAATAGAAATTGCAGCGCAAAAGCAAAGAAGCCGTCTTTATATAATAGCCGCAGCTTTGGGGCTTAGCTTATTTTTAGTAGTTGCAGGTCTGTTCATATATCGCCAAAAAACAATCCGGGAGTTGGGCCTAAAAAATAAAGTAATTGAAGCGGAGAAAAAGCGAAGCGATGAACTGTTGCTCAACATCCTTCCCGAAGAGGTAATGCATGAATTAAAGGCTTATGGTAAAACCAAAGCTCGAAACTATTCTATGGCAACCGTGTTATTTGCTGATATTAAAAATTTTACCGGCATCAGTGAGCAACTCTCTCCCGATGATTTGATTGAAGGATTGGATGCTTATTTTGAACGTTTTGACAAGGTAATTGAGAATTACGATATTGAAAAGATAAAAACCATAGGCGATGCATACGTATGTGCAGGTGGGGTTCCTACTAAAAGTGTAAGCAATCCGCATTTGGTAGTGCAGGCTTCTTTGGATTTTGCATACGAGATAGCCAAGCTTGGGCGGGAAAGAACTGCACAGGGAAAAATTCCGTTTGAATTCAGAATCGGCATACATACCGGTCAGTTAGTGGCCGGAGTAATCGGCTTAAGGAAATTTGCTTACGATATTTGGGGTGACACTGTAAACATGGCGGCCCGGATGCAGCAGGCAAGCGACCCTGGCAAGATTAATATTTCGGGCGCTACCTATGAACTGGTTAAAGATAAATTTGTCTGCGCGCACCGCGGAAAAATTGAAGCGAAGAATAAGGGGCAGATAGATATGTACTTTGTAGAAAAAGCCATGGCTTAAACATATTTGGTTGGAATGAGGAACTTCAAAGAAATTGAACAGTATATAGTAAGCATCCTTAAAAGAGATTTACCCAATAATCTCTTCTACCACGGCCTTCATCATACAATGGATGTTTTAGCCTCTGCTGAAATAATTGGAAAAGATGAAAAGCTGGACGAAAACGAAATGCTTTTACTGAAAGTGGCGGTGCTGTATCATGATGCAGGCTTTGTTACCGTCTATCGAAATCATGAAGAGGTGGGTTGTGAGATGGCGAAATCTGACTTGCCAAAATTTGGCTTCAACGAAAAAGATATTGAAGTTATATGCGGAATGATAATGGCCACCAAAATTCCTCAAAGCCCCAAAAACAAATTAGAATATATCATTGCCGATGCTGATTTGGAATATCTCGGTACTGAAGATTTTAATAGAATTGGCGGAACGTTGTTTGAAGAAATTAAAATATACCTGGGTATAGAAAGTGAAAGGCAGTGGAATATCATTCAGGCAAACTTTCTAAAGAACCATCACTATCACACTGATTTCTGCAAAAAACACCGGGAAGCGACAAAACAAAAAAATCTTGAAACCATAGAAAAAATAGTAGCTTCTTATGATTGACCCTTGCTCTGTTTCACCGATTGGGCATTTTGAGCACGTAACCTTCTACACAGAATTTTTATAATTCCCCGCGCCACTTCAATTCGGTTTTCCATTATTTCATAGAACGGTTCCTGATCAACTTTTAATACAAGCGCTTCTATATTCGCTGTAGCACTGGCGGAACGGTTGTCTACATCCAGCAGAGCAAGCTCACCAAAAACAGCACCCTCCTTCAGTATAGCCAAGGTATGGTTATCCTTATGGATCCGTACTTCCCCTTTAAAGATGATATACAAACACTGGCCTACATCCCCTTCTTTAAAGATGCTTGCATTTTTCGCATAAACTTCCTCTTCCAATATTTCAGCTACTTCAGCCAGAATAGTTTCAGGCGTTTCCTCAAAAATACTGAGCGACTTTAGCAACAGCACTTTTTCAATAAGCAACAATTGGAATTCAGGATTCTTTTCTGCGTTTGACATATCAATTGGGTTGCGATAATAATTGTTGTGCGGTTTGTTTCAGTAACAAATCATTTTCTCCTTGCGCCCATTCCAACCATCCCCTCTTGTCCTTTCCATGGTAGAAGTTTAAGGAATACAAGGCTGCGGCTTTTGTCCATCGATGAAAATAATGCTTTTGATTATGCAAAATTTCATCTACGATAGTTTCATATTTCAGTTCTTCCTTAAAGTGCGATTGCAGCGCTGTATATTTTTCTTCCAGATTGCCCGGTTCAAACAATCGGATAAAACGCAACGATATTTCTTTCGGCACTTCAATTTCAATTATCTCCAATGCATTTGCCATGCTTTCTTTTCGCTGAATTTGAAAAGTATTTTTTGCCTTTACCATTTTCTCGCGGTCATATACAAAAGAGAAAAGCAACAGCAGTAAGTCGCGGATTTCATTCATCTCTAAATAGAGCGCATCTGTCAGAACCCGGGCTGTATCTTTATTCTTCAGCACATGAATCATAAATAAAATGCGGGTGGCAGAGTCAATATATTGATGCATCAGTTTTACATGTTGCAGCTTATGGTGCGGCTGTGAGCGAAACTCACATAAATGCAGCGCATGAAAAATATCATACCTGAGCGAAGGAAGTTTCCATACTAGGTCATCAAGAATATTTATAGCATGCTCATTGCCTATTTTCCCGCAAATTAAAATCAGCTTCGACTGTTTTTGATGGTTCAACGAACCATGTGTCAGTGCCTGCCTGATTTCTTTCAGCGAAACATCGCCCGACTCCTGCAAGGCATACGCTGCTGATTTTTCGTATTGCGTATGCAGGAAAAACTGCATGAGCGGAGCAACCAGCTTTTCATTTTTTACTTTACCGGCTGCAATGATGGCGGCCTTCACCACATCACCGTTCTCATCCTTCATTAATTCTATCAGAGGCTTATAAAATGATTGCACACCCAATTCACCAATAATTTCGGCAGCAGTTTTTCTTTCTTCAGGAAGGAACGAAGCTATCATCTGTAATAATTTTTGCCCTGCAGTTACCACAGCATTTATGCCCCCGCTCGTCATTAAGCCTATAATAGCAGCTTTCATTAAACGGTGATCTTCGTTTTCTACAAACACATCAAAATTTTCCAGCGCATCCGGTTGCAGCATACACATTGCTTTAACCGCTTCGGGCAATAATCCGGTATCGGTTTTTTGCTCTATCATCTTCTCTATCTGCGGCAGAACTGCTGTAATTTTTCTTCGCTCGGCCATCTTAATCGCCTCCATTTTCACTTCTATCTTTGGGTGTTCAAGTGCTTTGATTACTAAGTCCTGTTGTTCTTCCGAATACTGCCTCTCCACTAAATTTAAAATATAAATGGCTTCACCACATTCGCCTGCCGAAATCTTATCAAGCAAAACAGCTTTTGTTTTTTCATCTGATAAATCAATCTCCTGTCCTATAGAATACCGTCTATTCAGCGCTGTAACCAACGTCTTCACATATTCGCGATCCACCAAAAAAATCATCACTATCCAAACGATGAGTAAAACAAAAAGCAAATAGCTGAGCAGATACAAATCTACTTTGCCCGAAAGTTTTACCAGCGTATAGAGCATGACTCCGCTGAATGCCAATGCAAACGGATCCATCACGCCTTTTACAATGGTATGCCCCTTCAGGCGCAGATTAGAGGAAAGCGGCTGCATGAGGGAAAGAAACACAGGGTCCTGCAGCGATGTTTTTAAAACCTCGGTAATGATGAACATCAAACCGAAAAAATAAATGACGGAGTGAGCACCTAAGGCAAAAAAGGAAAGCAGAATAAAAGTGATGAGAAATAGCAACAGGATTATGGGACTAACCAGCAATGAACCCTTAGTGCCCAAAAGGTTTGCAAGCCTGCCGGTAAGGATAAGACGAATAAAAATTGCAAGCACCCTTCCTCCCACAAAAAACATAGAGATAAAACCGTAGAGCTCGGCATCGCTCATCATTTCGTGTTTTATTTCGGCATAGAACGAAAAGCTGATGATTGTTACGCAGGTCATTACGATAAAGGAAAGCAGCGCTACAAAGGCAATCATACGATTGCCAAAAAAGCCTTTTAGCACCTCCCGAAAATTTTCAGTGGCGTGGTGGTGCGAATGAGCATGCCCGTGGGAAACATGCATATCCATCTTGCCCGTATTCTTCAGGCGGAAATAAAAAACAAGAGACATGAGAATAGAAACCGCTGAAATCGCAATAGTGGTTTCAGCAGAAAAGAACTTAACTAAGATCGGCACTAAAGAGTAACCTATCAGCTTGGCCGGAATATCGCCCGCCCCAATCATACCGAACAGGCGCTTGCTTTGGCGTATGTCAAACTGCAAAGCAGCAAGGCCCCAAAACTCAAGATTGGTGAGCAGGTATACTACATAATACCAGGCTAGCATTAAGAAAAGAAACCACGAGGAGTTGGTAGCAGAGTATTTAAAACTGAAGGCCAGAATACTGAATGCAACAAACAGGATAACAAGCGGCACCAGCTTCTTTATAGAAAGAGCGTGTTCTACTTTGCTATAAACATAACCGAACACCCAAAGCAGTATAGCAGAGAAAAGATAAACCTTCGGAAGTCCGAGTACATCAAAATGCTTGATGAAAAGAGCCAGAACAACCGAGTTGAAAATGGCCACTCCTGCACCCTGAAAAAACTGCAGCCAAAAAAGATTAGTAACTAATCCCGCTTCTTCCTGCCTGATGTTAAAGAGATGGAGAAGGCGATTTTTCATTCGTGTGGGTTACGTGGCTAAGATATATTTTTCTTCTCCTTCTCTGCCAACTTCTTCTTATAAAACTCTTTATCGGCTGCGTAAACGCTCTTGGTAAACACCGCGTACACCTTTCCCTTTTCATCTTCATAATGCAGCGGCAGCTCAAAAGAATATTCTCCGCGCATGGCAATATGATGCTTTACATCTTTCACTAATTCATCGGAAACTAAAAAACGGCATTTCGCTTTGCCGGTAAGCGGACGGACAAATTTCATTGACGCCCCCTTATCCCACACTACATAATCTTTACCGAGAATTTCCATAAACATCAGCATGAAGTATGGATCTACCGAGCTGTAAATACTTCCACCATAAACAGTTCCTACCCTATTGCGCGTTCGTATATTCAAATTAAGGCTTATATGCACTTCTTGAAAATCGCCTGCAATAAATTCTACTTTCCCTCCGCTGCACCAGATGCAAGGCCAAAAGTTAAATACCATGCGCATCCATTTCGATTTGCGCGATTCGGTTCTGTCGGTTGGGTATTGTTTCATATTTGAAATGTTACAGGTTACAGGTTATAGGTTGAAGGTTGAAGGTTGAGGTAAGGACAGTCTTTTAACTGGTAACCTGCAACCTCACACCCGTCACTTTTTTTACTTTCACACCTCTAAAAAACAAACTCTATGTCGAACCCGGTTTGGGAAAAATATGCGAAGCTGTTAGTCAACTACTGTCTTGCTGTAAAGAAGAATGATAAAGTATATATCAGCTCTACTTACCTGGCTGAAAAATTACTGCGCGAGGTGGCAAAAGAAATCTACATAGCCGGTGGAATTCCTGTAATGAATATTGACCTGCAGGGTGTGAATGAACTGGCGGTTCAATATGGCGAAGAGCATCAGCTTGCTTGGGTGAACCCGATGAAGAAGCATGTGATGGAAAATTTTGATTGCTACCTCAACATCCGTGCGCCTTTCGAAAAAGGAGATGATGAGCAGGAGCCGGCCGATGCTGAAAAATTTAAAATTCAGCAGAAGGCACAGCAGGAGGTAAACAAAATTTATTTCGAGCGTATTGGTAATGGCTCTATGCGCAGGTGTTTATGCCAGTACCCAACACAGGCGGGTGCCGATGACGCGCAGATGACTTTGGAAGAGTACGAAAAATTTGTTTTTCAATCGTGCTATTTGTTTGATGAAGACCCTGTGGCCAAGTGGCTGGAGGTTCGCAAAACGCAGCAGGTGTATGTGGACTATCTGAATAAAGTTGACCGCGTTGAATACAAAGGACCCAACATTGATATTTCGTTTTCGGTGAAGGGGCGCACCTGGATAAACAGCGATGGCCGCGCCAACATGCCCAGCGGTGAAGTTTTTTCGGCACCCATTGAAGACAGCGTTAATGGCAA
>JAZKEP010000044.1:97581-109677 GCA_040387015.1 Bacteroidota bacterium | reverse complement strand
TATTTCAGCTATCCAACTATCTATATGGGTAAGGATGTGGCGGGTGTTACGCTGGAAGTTAAAAATGGAGAAATTATTTTATGGGGTGCCGAACAGGGCAGCGACATTCTCGATAAAATTTTCGCCATTGATGGCGCGCGCAAATTTGGCGAGGTAGCCGTGGGTACCAATTTCAACATACAGCGCACTTCGCGCAATATTCTTTTCGATGAAAAAATTGGCGGCAGTATTCACATGGCGGTGGGGCAGAGCTACAAACAATGCGGTGGTAAGAATGAATCAACCGTTCACTGGGATATGATTACCGACATGAAAAATGGCGGACAGATTATTGCCGATGGCGTAAAGATTTACGAGAACGGGAAGTTTTTGATTTAAGGGACGACAGCGAGGGGCTGCCATGTTGAGCAAAGGCTTTGCGAAGCGAAACATCTTGTATTTAATCCATTAACACAGAATCCTTCACTCCGCAATCCCGATAGCTATCGGGATCGTTCAGAATGACAACCCCATCTTCCGAACACCTGTGGTCACCGGCCCAAGCAACTATTTAGTGGCTTTTTTCGCCAGGGAATAATGCATTATTGGACAGCGAGACCTGTCTTTCAGCATTATTCCACCATTCCACCATGGCTTACTACTCCACCTTAAACCCGATGCGTATAATGGCATCGTCATCGTTCGAGAGATTAGTTATTTGCAGCACGGGCAGGTTAAGGTCTATGCCCAGGCCTGTCAGCGGGCCTTTGTAAGTAACACCCTGCTGGGCCACAAAGCCGGCAACACAAGGCGAAGCAGGCAGGTTGGAAGTGCAAAGGCGCTCGCTGCCCTGCACCGAGCGAATGTAAATTTCCAGCGCGGGGTCGAGCACACCGGGTCCGGTGGGCACAATGAGCGACCCCCCTGGCGGAATAGTGAGGGTGTTTACATCAAAGCCATCGCTGCCGCTGCCGCCACCCATATTATCAATGGCATTTGCTGTTTCATATTTGCTATAAAGCACCGTGTTGTTGGTGGCATAAGGCAGCATAAAATTGGCCAGGCGCGGCACTATTTCTTTATTACCAACCTCAAACAGGCGGGCTTTTTCTTTGTTAGCGGCCACGCGGTCGGCCCGCTTATCATCGGGCAGGGTTACCAAAGCCATCCAGGCCAAACGGTTCACCTCCAGGTCATCTATATCGGCAGGGGTTAAAAGAGCGGTAGCCAATAAAGGGTCCGTTTTTACTGCCGGCACATTGCCCAATAAATAAAGCTGATTAGCCGCCATGTTCAGCTTGGCATCATCGGGGTAATCAATCGCGCTGTCGGTCATTTTCGCTTTTTCGCGATTACCTGCATGGCCCGTAATTTCGAAATAACTGGTCAGCCCTCCGCTTACATCTTTGCAGGAGGTACGAAGGATGTTGGCTGCGTTGGTTTTCATGAGAGTAAAGCCGGTGTCATCGCTGTTGGCAATGGCATCCTGCAAACCAATGTTGTTAATAAGGGTGGCAATTTTTACCTTTTCGGCTGCTATCAGCGGGTTAGCCGCAAAGTCCGCTGCATAGGTTCCCAAAAAACTGTTGAGTTTTAAGAATCTTCCGAAGTGTTCTTCTTGTGAGTCTTCCATGGTTAATGGTTTTAGGTGAACGAATTCAATACCCCAAAGGAAGGCAGAAACCGTGGAATCCGAATTTTGGATTTTGCCCTTTTTTGCACAAAAACAGGGGTTTTTAGCACCAATTTTCAGCTTTTTAGCAGTTTGCCCTTACTTAACAGGTAACGGTTATCTGTTAACAGATAACTACCGTTAGTTAAATAACAGTTACCGCTACTTAACAGGTAACTACCCCTTGTTAACAGGTAACTGAAGCTGCTTAAATGGTAACTGTTAACACTTAGAGGGTAACTACAGCCGGTTAAACAACAACTACCCGTAGTTAAAAAGCAAATCTTTTATTTAGCTGCTTTTAACCGGCTTTCGGGGCTAAAAAAACGCTGTGGGGGCCTAAAAAACATACCCATGATAAAGTTAAGAATAGCTGCGCTGTGCGAGGAGAGATTAATAGTCCATTCCTGGACGGCTTTGACCGAAGCCGGTATCAGTGAAGAAAAAACAAAACAATATCTGGCGGGCACCACCAACCGCATTATGTTGGAGGATATTGAAATTCTGTGCAATCTTTTACACTGCACACCCAACGAGCTTTTCGAATGGATACCTGATAACAAAAGCCAGGATTATCCGGAAAATCCCCTAAAGGCCATAGCTAAAAAGCCGGTTTATAATCTTCAGGATATACTGAACGGAATGACCATTGCCGAAGTAAGAGCAAGGTTGGGAGATGATAAGGAGAAGGATAAGTGATATTAAAGAAGGCTTTTTTAGTTTAGTTGCGTAAACCCCGCCAGTATTGGACGGAATAGACGCAGGGGAGGTGCGGGGATTTATGAGTTAGCAGCAATGTTGGACGAAACTCAACCTGACGACAAAAATGGAAATGAGAACTTTAAAAATATTCATACTGACACTTTTAACAGCGTTCAATTCCTTTGGACAAGTAGGAAATGTTGACTATGACTTTATTAATTCAGCACTTAAACAAGTTACTAAATATGACACAACCTATTTTCAATTGCAGAGCAGAAGCTATAAATGTTATTTACCCGACAACAAACTTGACTTTTATAAAAAGGACTTAAAAGATAAAATTGACACCATAACTCTTAAAGAAATAATTCTTAACTCTCAGTTAAATACTGTCGACTTTGAATTTGACGCTGAACTTATTTCAAAGGAAAACGGAGCACACCTTATCTCGCCATCTATTGTTGACAGTTTACAAATGAACGAGAACTTTTCATTGCCTCTGAATAAGCGTATGTTCTACATTTGTTCTATGCCAGTATTTGACGACAAAAGAACATTTGCAGTTATTGACTTTGGTGGTGGGACAAAACGATTAGCAATGCAAGGACAGAAATATTTATTTAAGAGAACAAAAAATGGCTGGAAACTAATCGCAACATTTGACAATTGGACGTCATGAACAAACAAGAAAACACTACCGCTAACCAGCTACCCAAAAGGCGGGGTTTCGTGTTCCAAAGACAGTTTAGTGGTTAATGGAAGTTTCTTTATCGGTAGGTGTCCTCACCTACCGAAATAAAAAACGGTGGGTGCGGACACCCACCGATAGTAAAGTTTAACAGACCGACCAAGTAGAAAGAAACAATGAACTCAGAATTTATATACAGACCACTTTCAGGACAATATCCAGAGAAACATTTTGGAAACATAACACCAAATTGTCTGTGGGTTAAGTTTGTCGATAAGGACGAGCAAGAATGGGTTGGTTCATTTGAACAAAGCTGGGTTGAACAAGGGACGTTTATTATAAACCTGACAAGTAAAGGAAGAGCTTTTATTGTTGCAGGTGGTCAAACTTTTCTAATTGACATTAATACACGAGAACAACTTAATAAAACTGCAATTTCCGACATCAAGACAGCAATTACAGACGAACAAGGCGAAAATATTTATTATTCAAGTGGTTTTGACTTACGCTCAATGGACATTAAAGGAAACGACTTTGTGCTTTTTGACAACTACTACTTTGACGACATAAAACTAAATGAAATAAAAGACAATAAACTCTATGCTACTTATTGGAACTACCAGACAAGCAATGAACCTTTTAGTTTTGAAATTGACGTTGTGACAAAAGAAGTAAAAGATTCATTCTATAATTCTGAGACAAAATCATACTCGTATGAAAACCCTAAACCGACATTCTTCTCAAAATTGACAAAATGGATAACGAAATGACAAGAAAGCCAGCCACTAACAGCACCTACCCAAAAGGCGGGGTTCCGTGTTCCAAAAACAGTTTAGTGGTTAATGGAAGTTTCTTTATCGGTAGGTGTCCTCACCTACCGAAATAAAAAGCGGTGGATGCGGACACCCACCGATAGTAAAATATTGTAAAAAACAATAATCAAATATGAGCTTGTTTATTCATCTGACTGATACGAATGGCGAACCAATAGGAGTTGATATAAACCGAATTATTACTTACTCTAAAAGTGGGGATAACACGGCTATACTTTATGCCTTTGTTGATGGTGAACGACCGCATCAAAAACTTTATGTAAAGGAAAGCATGGCTACTATAATGGAGCTAATAAATACTACATCGAAAGGTCGAAAAGGTAAATAACTATTCACTAATGTTTAAATAATTGCTTCGCCATGAAAAACATTTTCAAAGCTATTTCTTTATCGGTAGGTGTCCTCACCTACCGAAATAAAAAACGGTGGGTGCGGACACCCACCGATAGTAAAAACTAAATTTGTTAACCATGAGAGCACTTCTACTTGTTTTACTAATCGCGACACTGACTTTTCAAAGTCACGCCCAAAACCTGATAAGCAATTCTGATTTTGAAAGTGGCGGGCAGCCCCGTTGCGATGGCTGGTATAACGACTGTGAGCATGAAATTACCTATATGTGTAACAGTGTTTTAGATTCTACTTGCGGCAGTGGCAACGTGTGGGTCGGTTTATATCAGGATGCTGCACCCGGTGGGGGGCAGTGGTGCATGAGACTAACCGATGCGGGTGGTAATTGGGTGTCTGGTATTCATACCACTTTTATAGGTCAGTTTTGGGGCGTTTGCGAAACTAAAGTTTGGTTCCGGTCTAATGCTTACGGGGCTCATGGCCAGGCTATCCTTTATTTTAAAAAGGGAGATTTCTACACCGGTATGGGAGGCGGTTCTGCATTAGGTGCCAATCCGCTCAACTGGACTCAATTCACTTTTACAGATACCATTCATAGCTTAAGCGATACAATTATTATTAAGCTTTCCGGCATACAAAGTTCTCCATCCTTACCCGGTTATATAGCTTATGCAGACTTACCCGAGTTCAGAATGATTGAATCGTGGACAGATATTAAGGATACAAAGCGGAATAATGAGGTAAGTTCATTTCCAAATCCGGTTTCTACTCAATTTACTCTTTCTCTTGCTGACAACGAACAAACAACTATTTCACTTTACAACTTTCTCGGACAACAAGTATTGCAACAGACAGTTACAAACAGCACGACCATAAATACAGAGCAACTTGCAGACGGCATTTACTTATATGAGTTACGGGATAACAAGGGGACAATTAAAACAGGAAAGATTGTAAAGCAATGACAGAGAAAAAACAAGCCGCTACTTCCTCCTCCAGCTATTTCTTTAACGGTAGGTGTCCTCACCTACCGAAATAAAAAACGGTGGGTGCGGACACCCACCGATAGTAAAAAGTTTAATCCATGAACGATTACATAAAGAAAATTAGGGGAAAAATTGGTTGCGAAAAACTAATTCATCCAGCAGCACGAATTATTATAGAGAATAAGGTGGGGCAAGTTCTCTTTATAAAAAGAAAAGATAACGAGCTCCTTGGCATTCCTGCCGGAGCCTTTGAAGCAAATGAAACTATTGAGGATTGTATTGTCAGAGAAGTTTTGGAAGAAACGGGCATTGAAATATTGCATTTAGAAGTTATTGGAATCAGTTCAAACCCTAGCAAAGAAACCGTGAAGTATCCAAACAAGGACGAAATCCAATACTTCGTCATTGAATTTTACTCAAATGAATGGGCGGGCATTATTAAAGCGGACAATCAAGAAGTTTCAGAGGCCAAATTCATGAGCACCGAGAAAGCAAAAGAACTGCCTTACAATGAACAATCGGCATTTGAGAGTTTAGCTTATTATAGAAAATATAACAAGGTAAGAGTTAGTTAAACACCAGCCGTTAACAAGGCATTGCCCCAATGCGAGGTGAGCTTT
This sequence comes from Bacteroidota bacterium, assembly GCA_040387015.1. GTDB lineage: Bacteria > Bacteroidota > Bacteroidia > Chitinophagales > LD1 > Bog-950. The sequence goes on along the minus strand of JAZKEP010000044.1, from coordinate 103,846 downwards.
CTTTATCGGTAGGTGTCCTCACCTACCGAAATAAAAAACGGTGGGTGCGGACACCCACCGATAGTAAATAGAAAATGGTAAAAAAAATATTTATAGGACTTTTGATTTTATGTGGAATTGGACTTGTAATTTTTATTGGTTACATATTGATGATTGTTACTGCTTTTGGGGGTTTTGACAAAGACTATTCTGTTTCTGACCTAAAAGACAATTTTGAAAAAAACAAAACAGAGATTTACGAATTGAAAAGGTATTTCAACGAAATTGTTCCTAAGAACAGGTTTGTAGAAATTGAATTTAGTGACGACAATACACTAGGAAGATTTGGAATTAAAGCATTAGACTCAACAGCAGGCGACCCAAACGGGCCAATGTTTTTAGAATGGGATTTAAAAACCAACACTCAACGAATGGACAGTATAATAAAACCATTAGGTTGGACAAGGGAAACTTTGAAGACTTTAAAAGAGAAACTTGATGAAGCAAATTGCATTCAAATAGAAAGTGGAGAACCGACAAAAATTGGCTTTCAAAGAAGTGGAATGGGAATGTATTCCTTTAATGTTTTTGACAAACCAATTCAAGACAGTTTGCGAAATAATTACAACGACAGTTGCACTTACATATTGGCTACTGACAGACTTGTTTTAGAATATGGTGGTGGAGCTGTTGGAAGCCAATGTTTTTATAACAAGAAGTGAGAAAGGCAGCAGCTAACAGCGGTTTGGCAAAAGTGGCGTTTCAGTGCTACGCAGACAGTTTTGTGGTTAATCAAACATTGGTTCTCCGCATCAACATTTGTGGTGAAAATCGCCACCTTCGCCAAGCGCCAAACCGGTTAGCGGCAATTTTAAAACGACAACATAGACAATGAACAAACTAAAAACAATCGCACTTTCCCTGATCATTGTGACAGGACTTTTATCGTTTAAACTTGCAGACGTAAAATTATTTGAGTTCAGTTACCCAAAACGTGACAACACAGCAATCACCTTGAGTGCTGACAACTTTAAAAAGTTCACAAAAGAGTGGCGTGGTGCAGACTACTATTATTATAGTGAGAGTAAAGACGGTATTATCTGCTCTATTCTATATTATAAACTTAATGAAGAGGAAAAGCTTTCATTGGTTGACGCACCAAAAACAGCTATTGGCGTACCAGACATAAGTCCAGCTTATCCATTTGCATATTTTTCAAACTATTCTAATCTCAAAAAATATGAAACAAATGTTGAAAATTGGGGACAAACCACAGACGATTTTATGTTTCGTCAAAACGATATCACAGAATTTGAGGGAATAAAAATTAAGCAAAAACATATGTATGGTTATTTTATGGCGGACAAAGACCTATTTGTAAATATCCACTTGTCTAAAACAGGCTTTACAACTGCGGACTCAACAGCTATGAGACAAATATTAAGTTCGCTAACAAAGAGAAAATAACGATTTGACACTCTACGGACAAAGAAAAACTGGTGCTAACAGGCGCTTGGCAAAAAAGCGGGTTCAGTGCTTAAATGAAGTTTTCTTTATCGGTAGGTGTCCTCACCTACCGAAATAAAAACGGTGGGTGCGGACACCCACCGATAGTAAAAACTAAAACAGCAACAACGTGACTACAAAAATCAGAGCAACAATTTTGACAGGTCTTTTCCTTTTAGCATCGTTGACGAGTATACATGCTCAACAAGTTCAGACAGTTCCCACGCCTGACTTCCCTAATGAGTTGATGCTTTGGGTTGACTCATCAAACACACTGGTCTCTGTTCCTGTAGAAAAGGGCGAGAAAAAAGAGGAAGCATCCGCCTATCTAAATGTAGTTTTCGGGGTGCTTAAAACACCGAACTCCCCTTTAAGGCTATCATCAGGTAAGAGTTACCTGATAGTTTTTAAGCATTCACCATTGTATCTTTCCTCACCTAATCCTAAAGATGTTTATAAACTCATAAAGTTTAAGATTGATGAAAAGAAGAAATATAGGTCATGCACAATCAGATACACTTCGGTGACAGAGAAGGCGAGTAAGAAGGGACAAGCGTATTTGGACAAAACAATTGACGTAGTATTTAAAAAGCTGTATGATGACGTCTACTCAATAACTCTTGACAATTTAGAACAGGGCGAATATGTTTTTCCTATCTCCGAGTATAAGATGTTTACGTTTGGTGTAGACTATATTAGATAAACGGCAGCGCCTTACACAGGGCTACACGCAAATTTTCTTTATCTGTAGGTGTCCTCACCTTCCGAAATAAAAAACGGTGGGTGCGGCCACCCACCGATAGTAAAAACTAAAACAGCAACAACGTGACTACAAAAATCAGAGCAACAATTTTGACAGGTCTTTTCCTTTTTGGTTTCCTGCCTAACTTGAAAGCACAGGAGTATGTGTTAGATGGCATCAAAAACAAGTTTGTTTTTGGAATGATAGAAATCCACAATGGCAATTATGGGGTTATCTATAAAAACGAAAACAAACAAGTTGTGCTGCAGCAACTGGATAAAGATTTAAAACCGCTATCGACACATGTTTTGAACATAGACTTAAAGCATGATGACCAAATAGGTTTTAGCAAATCTAACGGCAAGACTACCGTTATGGAAATAAATAAATTCAGAGGTCATTTCAGTAATGCTTCGGGAATGTCAAGTTCGTATGAAAGTTATTTAGTGGTGCTTAACAGCGATTACACTTTTAGTGAAAAAGCGCCCTACAATCCTCTGGGGTATAACATTCATCCGGATCCAAGCTCAACCGGCTACTACCTTTTGGACCAACTGAAAATAACTAAGCTGGATAACCAGATGCGCAAAGCTTGGGAATATCAAATTCCGAAGGGCTACCGGTTTTTGGTCGGGGGCTCAAATTATTTACAAGGGACAAACCTCTTCGCTATTGATTCCATAGGCATATGCCTTACTTACTGTAAATACAAGGAGCTTACTCAAAAAACCAAACTCGATGACAGGATTATAAGACTGTCTTCTAAAACCGGTCAAATACTGTTCGATAAACCTATCGACAATACCCAGCCGAAACTCCATTTAAAAGTAATTGCAAAAAACGGCATTTGTTATTTGAATGGTTTTCTTGGTAGTGTTTGGTGTAAGGATAATCCGATAACGGGATTTTATCAGTTGGCTATAAATTCTGATGGCAAAGTGCTATCAGAGAAAAGTTATAGCACAGCTGGTCACGCTCCGGAATTTTGTGATGACCGTGGTAGAGTATTGCTTTATTTTAGAGATGTTGTCATTAAGCCTGATGGCTGGATAGCCATATTTGAAAAAGCTAAGGCAAACGAGTTCGTGGTTTTCAATTTAACGGGCAGCAAAACAGTAGAGTATAAAATCATTAACCGCGAAAAAAGTGACATGGGTTCAGCTTTAAGTACCTACCTGGGTGTGCTAAGCGGTGGTGCTATCAGCAGCAAATTACTCGATGCCGATTATGTAGCTACTCTGCCTCTTGACCTGCAGGTAACTTCATTTGGTATGGTGTTAGAAAAGGTAGATAAAAAGGCGGCAGAGGACGTTTATGAATACCAAATGTTGTATGCATCGTTCAGTTCCGATAGTGTGCCTGATAAAAAGGTACTTGCACGGTATAAAGATTTTGATGTATTCTTTAGAAGGTCGTATGATAAACTGTATAGCATTTTGGACTGGGAAAAGGGCTGTTTTGTTATAGGCTATTCGATGACATATGATAATAAGTTCATCATTAAAAAAACCATTTTTTAATTCTCCGCCTCGAAAAACCAGCCGCGAACGTTCGCGGCAAGTTTAACGCGCATCACAATCATGATAGTTAAACCGACAAACAGAGATTGAAAAATATCTTCACAATATTTCTTTTGCTGACTTTCTTTATTCGGTAGGTGTCCTCACCTACAGAAATAAAAAACGGTGGGTGCGGACACCCACCGATAGTAAAAGTTACGGGAGCAGAAGGGGAAGTAGTGGAATGCTGGATTGACTGCAACTTTCGCGTTTCGGGCCCACAACAGGACACAATGCGAACCTTTTTTATATTTTGAGCAGCTAAAGGTCCTTTATAAGTTATAAGCAAGTTTTGGGGACACCGCAACTTTCAAACCCAGATCTTTTAGACAATGGAAATAAAACACATTTACTGGTTCGCTTATTTCAACCTTAACGAACCAAGTGTGAGGTATAGAGCAAAATTTCCACTGCAACAACTCAAGGACAAACACAGCCTTACTTTTTCAATCGTTTATCCGGGTTACGACTTTCAAAATTTGAGCAACTTCATTCGGATATTTTTTACCGCACTGATTTTCAGAAAGAGCAATTCCATAATTGTGTTTCAGAAAATTCACACAAACGGCATTTATGCGACAGCTTTAAAATTGCTTTTGTTTTTTAGACCAAAGCATACACTTTATGATATTGATGACGCAGAGCATACAAGACGACCTGCACAGACAATTCACCATTTCATGAAAAATTGTTCCGCTTGTTCGGCTGGTAGTAAATCGCTTGTGAACTACATCAGACAGTTTAATCAAAATGTTTTCCTGCTGACTTCGCCTGTTATTGACCACGGCTTGACAAAAACAGAATTAGAAAAAATTTTGACTGTTGGTTGGATTGGCTATTACGGTGCTCACAGACAAAGTTTAACTCAATTATTTTTCCCTGCACTTCACAGCATTGACTTTCCGCTAAAACTCAAACTGCTTGGTGTTGCTGACAAGCTAGAAGAGCAAGAGATTAAATCTTACTTCAAGGACAACAAAAGTATTTCGGTTGAAACTCCTCTTGGCTTGGACTGGCTTGACGAACATGCCATTTATGAAACCATCACAACGTTTGACATTGGTGTTTCGCCTCTTATAGACAATGAGTTTAATCGTGGTAAATCTGCTTTTAAACTAAAGCAATGCCTGTCTTGCGGTGTTCCTGTATTAGGAAGCAGTGTGGGAGAAAACAAAGAATTTCTTCAGGACGGTGTAAACGGTTATAGATGCGATAAACCTAATGACTATTTTCAGAAACTAACTTCAATCAAAAGTTCACAGAACGGCAGTTACTCAAAACTTAGCATGAACGCAAAAAACACTTTCCCTTCATTTAGCATTGACAACTATTGCTTAACATTATTAAACTACTTCAAACAATGACAGACCTGTAAGAGAGTTTTTTATTTCGGTAGGTGTCCTCACCTACAGAAATAAAAAACGGTGGGTGCGGACACCCACCGATAGTAAAACACCGTTAGCTTTCAACCTTAATCCTCCTCCAGCTATTCAGCAGCGCTACTACCGAAACCAGCGTCCAGGTTCCTTCGACTAATCATCACAGAAGAAATGCATTCGGGTATCCTCACCGCTTATTTTTACTAAATGGTTACTTTTAACCCTTACTTCTTACTCATGAAAAAAAACTTACTCCTTCTCATCTTTATCAGTTTTTGTATAAGCCGGGCCACTGCACAATGGACGGCCGGCAATGTAGGCAGTTGGGAGCTTAACGACATGCAAATGGTGTCGCCCACTCAGGGGTTTATGGTGAGCATAACATCGGTTTGGACCACCACCAATGCGGGCGCCAACTGGAGTACTCTTCATTATATTCAGTCAGATTCCCTCTACTACCAAAATATATCAAAACATGCTTTGTATTTTTTCAACAGCAGCACCGGTGTGGTAGTAGGCAAAGACTGGAATAATAAATCTATCATCATACGAACCACTAATGGCGGTACTTTGTGGACTACAGTTTACCTGGGAACAACAGGGGTAAGATTTAAAGATGTTTGGTTTACTGATGCCAGCAACGGCATTGCTGTAAGCACGGGTGGCAAAATTGTGAGAACCACAGATGGAGGTTTGACCTGGAATGCCGTAAGCTCCGGAACAATCGATGATTTGTATGCGGTTCATTTTGACCCATCCAATCCAAATACAGGAGTAGCATGCGGTGACGAAGTAATGCTAAGAACCACCAATGGCGGGGCAAGCTGGACCCCGGCTGCTTTTTCGGGTGTCTATTTTACTTCGGTAAACTTTGCAGGCGCAAATGTAGGTTATGCCTGTGGCGACTATACCGATGCACTGTATAAAACGGTAGATGGCGGAGCTAACTGGCAGGTGGTGCCCACTAACGTTTCTCATTTCAATGCCGTTTATTTCCTTTCGCCTGACACCGGGTATGCATGCGATGGCTCACTATACCGGACCACCGATGGCGGAGTTTCATGGGAAGAAAACATAGTACCCGGTGCCGGAGACTTATT
>JAZKEP010000044.1:79525-97571 GCA_040387015.1 Bacteroidota bacterium | reverse complement strand
TTATTTATCTATTTCTATAATTCGCAGCTTGGTTTTGCAGGCGGCTGGGATGGCGACTTTACACGAACCGTAAATGGAGGAGGGAATTTATGGCGGCCTATAGCCATAATTGCATTAAGCGGACATTACCAATGTAGCGACTCCACGTATTATTTCAGCACGGTTAACCGCTTAGGCTACACCTACCAGTGGAGGTTTAATAATCAACCTATTTCTACCAACGCAATTGATTCAGCAATTACGCAAGGCAGTTTTGCTAATGGTACTCTTACTGTAATTGTTTCGAACGGGTTTGTAAGTGATACCGCATCACAAACATTCTATGTAAGCGGTCGCCCGGAATTTACCATGCGCCCTCTTAGGGCTTATTATGATTCACTTTGCTATAACCAAAACGATTGGGTAATAGTGGACTCTTCGCTTTCTAATGTATCCTATCAACTGTATAAAGCAGGCCTGCCACTAGGTAATTCATATCCGGGCAACGGGGGTACCATCATGCTTCCTTGTACAGCCGTAACCGCTACTACTTTATACACGGTAATAGCAACACGCAATTCTAATTGTACAAGCTACCGTGATACTGCTACTAAGCTGATTATAGTGGCAACACCCGCTAATGTGCCCATATCGGCTGCTCCCGCAAGTATATGTCTGGGCGATACTGCCAAAGTGCAAATACAGCTATCGCAACCAGGCACCACCTATACGCTGTACAGAAACTTTAATAATTACGCTACTGTGTCGGGCAATGGTTCAACGGTCTATCTTACGTATACGGGAGTTGGCGCCAGTACCACGTTTACTGTAAAGGCAAATAATTATTTGGGCTGTACAGCCAATCTCACACCATCCATATCTTTTATAGTAGATACGATGTACACTAATTTTACTAGGGTGGAAGATGTACTGGTGGGAGAAGACATTCAATTGCGAAACCAGTCGGACGGAGATAACTACCTGTGGACTTTTGATGCCGCTGCTACGGTGTTGACAGATACAGCATACGAGCCCTACCCTTTAAGTTACTCGGCACCCGGTGAAAGAATAGTTTTGCTTAACGCAACTACCGCTGTTGCAGGATGCAACGATACTGTATTAAAAAGGGTGCGTGTGTTTGAACCTATGGATACCACAGCGCCCGGGCAGGTATGTGCATTCGATACTATTTACACCCCTTCTACTAAAATCCTCGCTTATCATGTTGACCGTTTTGGCAATCAATATATAGCGGGTTATACCACTTTCTTACAGGGGGGGATTTCCAGCAGTGCGACTTATTATTATTTTCTGCAGAAGATAAATAAAAACGGCCAGGTAGTTTGGCAGAAAATACAGGATTACAGCATGTATTCGCTGAGCAGCTATTACGGAGGATATATTACGGGCATAACCACCGACCCTTTTGGAAATGTATATGTATGCGGCAACTTTGGCGCTCTCTTTTTAGATTTTGCAGGATGGGGAATTATTGGCTCCACTTCCACCCAGAATTATTACATAGGCAAATTAGATACCGCGGGCGTGTTTCAATGGATTACACACTCTTATACCAGTGGAAACTCCTCACGAACGGGAGCTACAGACATTTTGTATGTAGATTCTAATCATATCTATGTTTCTGTGTTCGGTGGCGGAAGTGTCGTGATTGAACCCAATGATTCTATACGCTATATAGTTGGCGGTGTAATTGGCGGTAACTTTGTTATGCGAATTAACCACAATGGCTATTACCAGGATAAGGTGAACATAACGGACGCTACGGGCGGAGGTTTCGGATTTTATAATCCTAATAACTGGATGGTTATAACGCAGTGGATGATTGGGATAAGCCCAAAAATGCACCTGCGCAGAGACGGCAAAATTGTTTTGGTAGGACAATACGGTGGCAACAACGGTTATATTCAGTTTGGCACTACCCCACAGCTTACCGGTTACGGGATATATGTTGCCCTGCTGAATCCATCGGTGGGCTGGGAAAGCGCTTATAAGATATCTTATACTGGCAACGTGTACAATGACCCTGATAATAGAAACGCCCTCACCCGTATTCATGCTTCGTGCGTTGACGCCAGCGGTAACCTGTACATAGCAACTCCATATCTGGACACGGTGTGGTATGGCAACGGGCATAACCTTACCTATTCAACCGAAGTAAGTTCTGTGCAGCGCTACTCACCAAGCGGACAAAGGCAATGGAGCGTGAAAAATAACTCGAGTGTAAGAAGCCTCGCTCTGTCGGACAACAGCGACCGGCTGTATATGTTTGGTGAATACGATCGCTTTATCGGTTTCAGCAGCGCGATGGGTGACACCATCGGCAGACGGGGTGAAGGAGGAAGAGATGCCTATATAGCGTCTCTTGACTCTTCAGGAAGTTTTCAGTGGTTGCAAAATATCGGAAGCGATTCAGTTGATGGAGCACATATTATGGTGAAGGATTGCGGAGGCGCTTTGAATTGCCTGGGTTATACCAAGGGCACTGTGCATGTTATGAATGCTACAGTGAGCACTGCCGCTTACAAAAATTTCATATTAAGATACGATCCTGCCGGCAATAACTGCCAGCAGCAAATATGCCCTGCCTATGTAGATGACTATAGAAGTGTTTATGATACCATTACCATAAGCCACCTTGATACTACTTACCAGTATGTGCAGCTGTTGGATTCAATAACTGTGTTGAGCAATTTTTATTCACTCGACACGGTGCATGTCTTTGACACTGTTTCTCAACTCGTCAACTACCATCATATAGATACTATTCACCACAACTCTGTGATTCAAACATTCGACTCACAATTGGTCATCTATTATAACCACCATGTTGATTCGGTAGTCTATTATGATTCGGTTATTACGCAGCTTCAGTTTTTTTATACAGATACGATGCGTATAATCCGAACCATTGATACTACACACGCAGTTGGTCAGGTAGAAATAAATAATCGATGGATAATTGTTGTTACACCCAACCCTGCCACAGACCAGTTGTTTATTGAAACCAACGGAATACCGATAACTGAAATAAATATTTACAATACTGCCGGTATTCTGGTAAGTAAACTAAGACAACTACAAAGCAACACGATAGATATAAGTCCACTTGCAAAGGGCATATATATAGTGGAAGCAAAAACAAAAGAAGGAAGTGTGAGGCAAAGGTGGGTGAAGATGTAGTTGCATCGCTGCCCCTCCATTATTTTATCTTTTCCTTAAACCATTCATCAACGCCACCACCGAAACCAACGTCCAGGTTCCTTCCAAAATAATAAAGGGCATGTAGTTAATCATCACTGAAGCCGCGCAGGCTAAGCCTGCACCAACAATGTTCAGCGAAATATAAAGGCGGTTGTTGTAATCAAGAACTTTGAGCAGGTTCAGCAAAAACGCCACCAGCAAAATGGCAACCCCTGCAAAGCCGATAAGGTCAGATAAAATCATGCTTCCTTAAATGGAAGTCTCCGTCCACTCATTAAAAAGCTCATCCACAAAAATATTTTCTTCGGGGGTAATAGGCTCTACCGCCTTGGTCAGTTTAATAGCATAATCCAAAAGCTCCAGGCGCTCTTTGTCGGTGCTGTCCATGTAAAAATCGGCCATGCACTTTTGAAAATGAATCATGTAGTCATCCTGTTTTAAAGCACTGAGTATTTCTACCTCTTTATCCAGGTTTACATGCAGCGGCATTTCATGCTCTATCCACTTCTCAATTACTAAATCCTCTTTACCAAAAAATTTTCCGTCTACAGCGGCCAATATCATCAGTAAATGATAGCCGGCAATTGGTTTGTTCATTTTCATACAGCGTTCGTTTTTGCTTCCTAAAAATAAAAGTATTTGCAATTTGAACGCTACTTCACTTAAATTATTTTTATCGGCATAAGCCCGCTATCTTTAAAGTCTCATTCCAAAATTATGTTTACAAAACATCTTCGCAACGCTTGCCTGTTCCTCATGCTCAGCCTGTGGCTTGGCGCTGCAGCACAATCGGGCAACAGCTACGAGGGCGATGGGCTTGTATTTTTTCTGGGTAAGAATGCCACCGGGCCCGAGCTCAAAGATTTAAAAGCTCACTACCATTTCGAAATGGCCAACGAGTCGCATTATCTCTCCCAAAATGGTATCGAATTGGTTTTGCGCGGCAGCAGTCTTTACGAAATTCACTTATACAAAGGCAGCGCAGTGTACGGAAATTTTACAGGCAAACTTCCAAAAAATTTAAAATTCGGAATGGCATCGGGCGAGGTAAAGGCGGTGCTTGGCAAACCTTCGCTAAGCTACAGTTCCGGCTATTGCGAATATGAATATCCCACTCATCTTCTTTCCTTCTGGTTCGATGGCGGAAAACTAAGCCAGGTAATTCTTTCTGTAAAGTCTGTATCATTTTAGTCGCAAACAGCGTTTATAAGAAACAACTAAAACAATAGTGTGTTTATGAAAAACATCCTTCTATCCCTCATCATCCTTTCGGCATTGGGCAGCTGCAACAAACTGGATAAGCTAACGCAGTTTAATGTAGATTACGAAAGCGACATTGTCTACAGCGCAGGCCTACCCGTAAATCTTCCGGTAAATATTTCCACCCCCGATATGGCAACCAATTCGGAGGAAGAATTTGCCATTAACGACACCCGCAAAGATTTAATTGAAAGTATAAAGCTAACGCAGCTTAAGCTCGATATCACATCGCCAAACGGTCAAACGTTTTCATTTTTAAAAGAAGTGCGTGTATATATTTCCGCTGCGGGCCTTGCCGAAATAGAAATTGCCCGCAAGCTGAATATTGATGATACGGTGGGTGATGAGTTGTTACTCGACATTGTTGACGCTGAGTTAAAAGAATATATAAAGGCCGACAAGTTTGTATTAAAAGTATCAGGCACTACCGATCAAATTCTCACCAGTAACGTAACGGCACGGGTGTATTCAAACTTTTTTGTGGATGCGAAAATCTTAGGTATCTGATGAAAAAAATTCTTGTTCTCGGTGGAACTATGTTTGTGGGCAGGGCTCTGGTTGAAAAGCTGATTGCACTACCTGAATATGAAATCACGCTTTTCAATCGTGGAAAATCGAATGCAAATTTATTTCTTGGCATAAAACAAATACACGGCAACCGCGAAACAGATGATATCCTTCAAATTTGCAATCAGCACTGGGATTGTATAATTGACTTCAGCGGGTACTACCCTGTAACCTTCGAAAAATTACTGGGTTCCTTAAAAGGAAAAGTAAACCGGTACATTTTCATTTCCACGCTTTCGGTTTATGATTTAGAAAAATTTGTTGGTCGCACCATTACGGAAGCAGATGAAATTCTTTCGTGCAGTGAAGAACAAAAAATTTCAAAGCTACCCGATGCTTATGGCGAAAAGAAAGCAGAGATGGAGCGCGCGCTTCATAAACAAGACTGGTTAGATAAAATAATTCTTCGCCCCAGTTTCATCTACGGAAGATATGATTGGACAGAACGTTTGTACTATTGGTTATATCGCGCTAAGTTTTTTGACCGCATGTTGATGCCCCGAGATTTTAATGTGGGCCTTTCTTACAGTGATGATTTGGTCAATGGCATTTTAAATGCCATCGAAGTAAAAGAACACCAAACCGTTTACAACACCATTTCAATACCCGATGCCTCGCTGCACAAGGTTGTTACGGTGGCATCAGCCATTTTAAATCGAAAGGTTGATTTTGTAGAAGTTACTGATACGCTGCTCGAAAAAAGTAAAATTGAATATTCGTCCTTTCCGCTTTTTGTACCCTTCAATCTAGCTATTGAAGGAACCAAATGGCTCAGCGACTTCTCTGTTTCATCCGTAGATTTTAAAACTACAATAGCCGACACCCTTCAATATCACGAAAGCCTTGGCTGGTCCGTTCCTAAAGCCGGTTTGAATCCCGATAAGGAAAAAGAAATTTTAGGCATATAGGCTCACCATCTTCTTTGCCGCCTGACGTATTTCCTCCGCCAGTTTCTCTGGCTGTAGCACTTTCACATTTTCACCATAGCTGAGTAACTGCATTTTCAACTCATGGTTAATCACCACATCCAGCGATACACGCAGTTCGTTTTTTGTCTCTTTAATAATTTCCTGCGACTGATGAATTGGAATGGTCTTTACATACTTTCCCTGCAGGGGCGAAAACGACAGCACTACCTTTTCGGGCTTGCCTTCACCAATAGTTACACCTACCACATTTTTAAAAAAATTCTTTTTATCCATTTCTTCTTCGCGAAAAGTTTCATCGGTCAGTTGCAAATCAATAATACGATCGAGCGCGAACGTCAGTATTTTGTTTTCGCCTTTATTGGTTCGCTTGCCGATAACGTACCAGAAATTTTTCGCCTCCTTAATTAAATACGGCTCCAGTAAATTTTGCGAAGTTGTATCGCTCCCGTGCTTTTGATAAGTAAATTTTAAAACCCTCCGCTCTGAAATCGCTTTCAATATCGGCTCCACAAATTCAATTCCCTTTATAATAAAGGGTTTGTCTAACTGAATATGATCGCTCTCGCCACGCGCTTCCTTGTTCAGTTTTACAGTCGAAGCAATTCTTCTAATGGCATCTTCAAACTCTTTAATAGCGGGCAAGTGCTTAAACTGATCAAGAATGCTAATGGCAAAATCCAGTCCGTGCAATTCATCAGCCGAAACCGGAAGATTATTGATAGAATAGTTTTCATCGCTGTAGCGATACGTTTTTTCTCGCTTGTCATACATAATAGGCGCGCAGAAATTCAGGGCCTGGCTGTAGCGCATCTCTTGTAGATCCAACTGCACCGTTCGTTTCGATACCGGTTTGTCAATCTTCTCCTTTATATAATCTATCAGTTCTTCAAGGTGCGGATAGGGTTTTTTACGTAACCGCACATCTATCATCCGGTAACGGGTATAAGCATCTCTGTTTAAGGGCATCGACTAAAGTTTAGGCGCAATATCCAATTATTTTTTTGCTGCGCAAATACACTGCGCGCTGGCAGCGCATCTTTGTTTTATAAAAATCAAGCAGCTATGACAACTATCGACAACCACACATTCGCCAGAAACGAAATCTATGTGAACGAAATTGTCTTCTTCTCAAAAGAGGAAGTTTCTCTTTTCGGTTTTCTGAATCAAGGGCAACAATTTCACGAAACTCAGTATGTAATTAACCGCAAAGACTTACAACTGCTGCTAAGTCAAAACAAAACCGGTATTGAAATTCTGTGGCACATCGAAAATCTTTTTGTGCTGCCTCATGAAGTTCCTGCTTCGCTCAATCTGATTGACCTCTTCGGCACCACTCAGGTATTTGAGGCAAATCGCATTCAACTGGATATTCCTTTTTACAAAGGAGCGGATGGTGAACTGAAGCCATCGGGAAACAACGATTTATTTTTTGTGCAGGAAGTTGTTCCACTTCCGGGTGCCCGTAAAAATTCTTTCTAAACTATAAAATCAAAATCATGAATATTCTGAAATACAACCTTATTAAAGGACCTAAAAAAACAGTGACCGATTATTTGCAATCGCTTAATAATGATGAGCTACAGAATATTTACAGCTCTTCATATTTCTACGATGTAAAAATGCCCGACCTGATGAAGAAGATGCAGAACGAATTGGAAAAGCGAAAGCTGGTAGTACAAGCTGTTTTGTTCTGAAATTTTTGTTGTTGCCTTGTAAGCCCCGTGGTGTTGGATGCGCGCGGGGCTTTTTACATTTTCAGTTTTCGCATTTGCGGGGCAAACAGAAAAGTGCCGGTCACCACTACCAAAGTCATGCAACCTCCGAAAATTACTGATGGCACGGTGCCCATAAGCTTCGCTGCAAGCCCGCTTTCAAAAGCACCTATTTCGTTGCTCGAAGAAATAAAAATCTGGTTTACTGCACTCACTCTCCCTCGCATGTTATCGGGTGTCATGGTTTGCAGAATAGTTTGACGGATTACTACGCTTACATTATCAAACGCTCCGGTAAGAAACAACATCACAAACGAAAGCGTAAAGCTTTCTGATAAAGCAAAACCAATAGTGGCCAAACCGAAACCCGTTACTGCTACAAGCAAGTTTCTTCCTGCGTAATGAATAGGTGGATTGTAGGCTAAGAAAACTCCCATTACCACACTTCCAAGAAAAGGAGAAGCTCGTAGTACTCCTAATCCTTCGGGACCTACATGCAAAATATCGCTGGCAAAAACCGGCAGCAACGCTACCGCACCGCCAAACAACACAGCAAATAAATCGAGCGAAATAGCCGAAAGCATTATCTGCCTATTGAACACAAAACGCAAACCCGCAGTAAGCGATTGATAAAGTGTTTCCTTTTTTTCTTTTGGTGGTGTTGGTTTCACGGGTACCTGCAGAAAAACAAAAAAAGAAATAACCATAAGGATTACAGCCACAGAAAAGGCCACTTCAATATTGGTAAAGCCATACAATATACCACCGAGCGCTGGGCCTAGCACTGCTGCTGTTTGCCAGGTATTACTGCCCCAGGTTGCCGCATTGGAATATAATTCGCGAGGAACAAGCTGCGGAAAAATACTTTGATAAGCCGGTGCCATAAATCCACGTATGATTCCGCTGATGCCTATAATGAGATAAATAGGCAAAGCTCCATAGGTTTTAAAAAGTATGGCTTCACCGCTCATCATTATTCCAATAGCGGCAAAACACAAAGCAATTCCCACGATGGTTCTTCGCGCAATTTTGTAACGATTAAAGGTGTCAGCAGCGTGCCCTCCGTAAAAAGAAGTGATTATAAACGGCAAGGCCTCACTTAATCCGAGTAAACCGAGGGCGAGTTTATCATGGGTAAGTTCGTAAATTTTCCAGCCGATGATGGTTTCCGCCATCTGAATTGCGAACGTGAGCGTGAACCGCGATAATTGAAAATTTCTAAAAGGGGCTATTCGAAGAGCCGCGTAGGCATCTGTTTTATTCTCTTTCATTTTGCACTTCGCTGCCTTACTGCTTCAAACAACAATACGGCTGCACTTACACTTACATTCAATGAATCTATTTCACCCGACATGGGTATTTTAATTTTTTCGTTAGCAGCCATTAGCCATTCCTCGCTCAGCCCGGCCGCCTCTGTACCCACAATTACAGCCGAAGGCTGTCGAAAATTTTTTTGAAAATACGTTTGCGTAGCTCCTAGTTCTGCTGCGTAAGTAAAAACGTTATTCTTTTTCAAAAATCCAATCGCTTCGCTTGTTTCACAAACTGCAATTCGATTCGTAAAGACAGTTCCGATACTTGAGCGAATCACATTGGGATTATACAAGTCGGTTTTTGCATCGCAGATAATTACGGCATCTACACCCACAGCATCGCAGGTGCGCAACATCGCTCCCAGGTTACCGGGTTTTTCTACCCCTTCAATAACAAGAATGAGTGGATTGCTTTTTAGTTGAAGATTTTCGAGCGAATGTTTTTTCGGTTTTGCGGTGGCTATTACTCCTTCAGTAGTTTCGCGGTAAGCCAGTGAATCGTAAACTGCTTTGTTGATTTCAAAATTTCGGATTTCGAATTTCGGATTTCGGATTTCATTAAGTGGATACTCTTTTGAATCTTTCACCAATTCCTCACACACAAAAAGCTCTGCTATTTCATATCCTGCACGGAGAGCTAACACCACTTCTCTTAGTCCTTCTATCAATATTAAATTTTGCTGTCTGCGCTCACTTGCCTTGTCAAGCTTCTTCAGATTCTTGATTTTCGGATTCTGAACGCTGGTGATTTTTTCCATCGCGGGCGAATGTAGTGAACCGATAACTTGTTTTATTATTTTGCATCCAATCTTTACAAACCGTGGCAACCAACAATAAATCAATCATTCAGTTTTATCACTACAATAAGGATGAGTGTATATATGAAGCTAATGCTTCGCTTAAAAACTGCGCGGAGAAAGACTCTACCGACCATGTAAGCTGGATAAATATATTGGGAATAGAGGATAAAGAAACACTGAAGCAGGCAGCTGAGGTTTTTAAGCTGCACCCTTTAGTGGTAGAAGATATTCTTAATCCCAACCAGCGGGCAAAAATTGAGGATTATAATGAATCGCTATACGTGGTACTGCGCATGTTTGCGCTGGTAAATGGCGAGGTGGAGGATCAGCAGATAAGCCTGGTGCTTCGCAATAACGTTCTACTCACATTCAGGGAGGCCGAGTTTGGTGTATTTAAAAAACATATTGGCGATAAGTTGATTAATAATACAGGCAGCATTCGGAAAAAAGGCGAAGATTACCTGCTTTATACTTTACTGGATGTTATTATCGACCATTACTTTTTTGTGATAGAAAATGTAGAAGAACGGGTGGAGAAACTGGAACAGGAAATTTTCCGCCACCCGCACGATTCACAACTGGTAACCATGCAACAGCTTAAAGGCGATGTTCTTTATATGCGGAAGAACATTGTTCCTGTACGCGACCTTATCACGAACCTGATTCGCAATGAGATTGATTATTTCGAGGCCGATAACAAATACTATCTGCGCGATTTGCAGGATCACATGACCCGCAATGTGGAAGAGCTTGATTTTTTGCGCGACCAGCTTACTTCGCTAATGGATTTATACTACTCCCTGCAAACGCATAAAATGAATAACGTAATGAAAACGCTTACCAGCGTTTCATTCGTTTTGCTTCCCCTTACTTTTATTGCAAGTATATATGGAATGAACTTTAGGGTTATTCCGCATGCTGATGATCCGTTGGGATTCTACAAAGTTGTAGCAGCCATGGGGATTTTGGGATTGTTTCTTGTTGTTTTTGCTTTCAGGCGAAACTGGATTTCTTCCAAAGACTTTAACAGCGATAAAAAGTGAAAATAGGCCTCTTCTTCGGTTCGTTTAACCCAATTCATAATGGCCACCTGATTATTGCCAATTATGTTTGTGAAACCACCGACCTGGATAAAGTATGGTTAGTGGTATCTCCGCAAAACCCGCTGAAACAAAAGGAAACCCTTCTCCGTGAATATGACCGGTTGCATCTTATCAATCTTGCCATTGAAGACAACGGTAACCTGAAGGCTTCAAATATCGAATTCACTTTGCCCAAGCCGAGTTATACAATTGACACGCTCACTCATCTTAAAGACAAGTATCCGCAACATGAGTTTGTTTTAATTATGGGCAGCGACAACCTGGTAACTATTCATAAATGGAAAAATTATGAATTGATTTTGAAGAACTACTCTATTTATGTTTACCCGCGCAAGTCTTCGGACAGGAATATTTACCCTCAAAACAACAATATCCGCTTTCTTGAATTCCCTTTTCTTGACATTTCGGCCACATTTATACGCGAAAACCTTAAAAAAGGCGTCTCTATGAAGTATTTCCTGCCCGAACCGGTTTGGAAATATATAGATGAAACTAGCCTATACCGATAGCAAACCGTTTACTAACATACCTACCGTGAATCGGGGTTGAAAACCGTGGGTAACTCACCCGAAAGTTTATTTGGAGATGCGAACCAAAAGACAGGACACTTTTTATAAATTCAGAATTGTAAAACCTGTGGTTAATCAACATCACTATCCACATGATGTTAGCGGAAAGTTATGCCGTTTGGGATGTCAACATCGCTATCCACAGCATGTGTATAAGCGCGGGGTTTTCAATGGCAGCATAGGTTTGCGGCTGCCGCTGGATGTTAGTTGGTGTTAATCTGTTTTCTAAAACGGTACCTCCAACTTTCCCGGCCCTAATTTCCTCTATCAATTCACAGGGCTAATAACACTGGTTTATATTTTTTTAAAAATTACTTATTATAATAAGAGGCTGTTGGTTGTGAACAAGAACAAAAAACAAGATTCCCGAAAATTTTGATGCGTTGTGGCGGCTTCGTTTAGTTTTGCTTTATGAAAATTATTAAATGGTTGTGTTATTCACTGGCTTTTGTAATTCTGTTTTGTGTGGCTTATTACCGCATTTGGTTTTTGCGGCAGCCGGAAAGGAATATTCCGAATAACCCATCGGTTTTTGTTGCGCCTGCAAACGGAGTAGTGGTTTCAGTAAAAAGATGGACGGCAGATAACCTGCTCGTGAAAAAAGGGGAGTTCGGGGTTATCAACGTGTGGACAAAGGATGTGGATACTGGTGGCACTATTATATCCATTCAAATGGACCCTACCAACGTGCATTTTCAACGGGCCCCGCAGGATGGAAAGTTGCTTTCGGAAAGATATACCAAAGGAGATTTTAATAATGCCGTGGTAATGAGCAACGAATACGGAACCCGTTTTGAAAATGAACACAACGAAATGCTGTTTCAATCCACCAGCGGCAAAAAATATAAGCTGGTGCAAATTGCCGGTTTTCTGGCTCGCAGAATTGAAGATTATGTGGTGCCTGAACAACAAGTAAAGCAAGGCGAAGTAATAGGCTTAATAAAACTTGGCAGCCAGGTAACGGTTATTTTGCCACACGATATTACCCCCAATGTAAAGGTTGGCGATATAACTGTTGATGGTGAAACGGTAATTGGAAACGAAGGGAATTAAGTTTACCCTATTTATTATTCTGCTTCCAGTCTTTGAAAATATAAATACCCCAAATCAGTTCATTCAGTTGCAGGGCACCGTATCCCAGGTATAAGTTCCACCCCAAAAAAGATTCGCCCAAATGAACATTTACATACAGCAATGTAAAAAACACGATTGGAACAATACCAAATAACCGCAGCCATAAAGGATACAGGTTACACCAAAACATAAATATTAATGCCGGAATCATGGGCATAACCATAGTGGACTCCCGGTCGGCATTGATGCCGGTTTTACTAAGTGCCGCTAATGAAATACCGTGGGTAATACCCAGCAGGATATAAGCTGAGGCAGCCACATGCTGCCCGCGTAAACCGGTATATCTGCCGGCCATTACCGAAGCGGAGATAGCACACGCATTTCCAACCTGATAAAGTAACAGTTGTTCGCTGGAGCCATAATCTAACAAGGCGCCCACCCAACCAAATAATACATTGAAAATATATCCGAACAGGACAATTAAAACAAGACTCTTGTTTTCAAAATCAAGTTTATTCATGTGGGTTTATTACCGGGAATATTCTCCCTTATATTTGTCCGTTATTGTTTGGGTCAAAATCTACCATCCATTCAATACCGTATTTGTCGCGGAACATACCAAAACAGGAGCCCGAGGAACTTTCTTCAAGGGGTATTTCAATACTGCCGCCTGCCGAAAGACCGCTGAATAATCGGTCGGCTTCTACAAGGCTTTCGGCACTAACAGCAATTTTAGATCTGTTTTCATTTTCATTTACGCGGCCCATACTTTCCGGAACGTCATTGGCCATTAAAATGCTTTTGCCAATAGGCAAAGCAATCAGCATTAGTTTGTTCCCTTCCTTTTCGTCTACCGTATATTCAGGGCTTTCTAAATCTTTGAAACGGATAACCTTGGTAAACTCTCCGCCAAATACCGATTTGTAAAAATTAAAAGCTTCTTCGGCATTTCCGTTGAAGTTGATGTGAGGATTTATATGTGCCATAGTTTTTAGTTTTTATTCCAAGTGTTTAAGAGCGGTGTTAATGATTTGCTTTGTTATACAATTCCGGTAAGAAGAACTCAAAATTTCCAACTTCTTCAATGTTGTGTTTTAGCCAAGCCGGGCCCATTGCTTTAGTAAAAAACAAAGGTCTGATACAGGAATTGAAAACTACACCCATTACATTATTTACCCCTACCATCATTTGCGATTTGTAAACTGTGTTATTGCCCTCCTGCTTAAAATCGTGTTGAAGGGAGAATACCTCTACTCCTGAAATTTTTCTTGTTAACCGTATTCCTGTTTCATCAAGTTTTTCTACAAACTCGGTGCTATCAACCAGGTAATTCATATTGTGGTTTAATGCTTCCACAATTCTAAAATAAGAACCTGCCCCTATTTCTCCCTCCGTTGTTTGGCCCGCCAAACTCCAATGTATATGGTCTTTCGGATGCCACACTAAATAGTTAGGATAGCTTTTCCCCTGATAAATCATTTCGCCACCTATGTTCTTAAACCACCACAACAGCATTTTAGGAGTAACCCCGCGAATGGTATCATGTTCAATAGTCAGTTTGAAAACTCCGTATTTCTCAATGGTAAAATTTGTTTTGGCTGACTCTAAGGGTTTCATCTTCCAACCAAAATTACGTTCGGGGGGTAAGGCCCATGGGTGAAGTATGTTTGTGAACGTTGTCATTTTATCTGCCGGCTTTCTTCTATTGCTTTAGTTTCAGGAATATGCTTGCCATGGTTTCTCCGTCTATAGCTTTCATATCAATTAATTTTAAGCCCTTCACCATTTTCAGGGTTGTTGTTTTGTAGTGTTGAAAATGTGGCGTTTTCAAATGAGCTTCATAGGCACCTTTATCTGCGTAGATTTCTAATATTCTTATTTCATCAGGCTTCTCTTTTTGGAACATAGGAAAAATTGACACCACCCCTTTTTCCAGCCTTACAGAGGCTTCGGCTTCTGCCTTAAGTATGGAAACATATTCATCAATATATTCTGGATTTAATTCTATCTCCGATATCCTGATTATCATATTGTCAGCGTTTAAGTTTAAATTTTCTTGCGCCTTATGCGCACAAGAGTTTAAAAGTAAAATGGGCAGGAGATACAAAATTTCTTTTCTGATAAATTTCATAATGTCGTTTTTGTGCTTGCCGCTACTTTATAAATACACGAAACATCTATTCGCTAAACATACCCAAACTTTAGTTCGCCCAATGTCCATGTGCAAACCTTTTGTTAGCAGCTGATTTTCTATTCATAGTATTCGTACGTAATTTGAATATAGTAGTTGCTCTTGTCGGCTGCGTAAACCATCTTATCCAATAATCCCTTTTTATTGTAGAAATAGTTGATTCTTCTCACATGGCGGTGATAAAATTTTTTCACAAATTTAATTTGCCCAAAGTTCTTATATACGGTTACTGTCTTTATTGGATATAAAGTGAAACAGTCCACCCCAAAGTTTCCTTCACGTTCATAGTAAAGCTTAGTGTCTTTCAAATGGTGGTATTCATTATAACTGAACTCCGTCTTAATTTCTCCGGTTAATGGTCCGTATTCAATTAACTTGAGTATGTGACCGAGAGTATCGTCATAACTCACTTCCAAATCGTTTGAATGTTGTTTTATCACATTACCCTCGCGACCCTGAAAATGTTCCGTAACCCTAAATGACTTTACCTTTTTTCCTATTAGGTCCCACATCTCTATTTTAATGGATTGTCCAAAAACAGATGTAAAAGTTGACAGCAGTAATATAATAAGGATGTTTTTCAAAGTGTTACAGTCGGTTTTTAGCAATGCTGGTTGTATGTGCGTTAAACTTGCCGCTACCTTATAAATACACGAAACTTCTATTTGCTAAACATACCCAAACTTTACTTGGCGCAGGTTTCATGCCATGCATAAGGCATTACTCATGAGACCCTTCGCGGACCAAAGCCTGCACTTCAGCCCGCCTGACGAAACCCGTGTTAGCACCAGTGGTTCCTGTCTTAGTATTTGCTAATCCATCTGTTTTTTGCTCCGTCATGTTCCCGATAGATAACTTGTCCGTCACCGAAAACGATAATTGTGCTTATGTCAGACCAGGGTGAAATGGCTTCATTCAATGCTGTGTCGATGTCTAGTCGTTTGCCATCTAATTTTTCGTTTTCTGAGATTATATAGCAGTCCTTTACACCAAGTTTTAAACTTATTTTTTTAATGACTTCTGATTCATGCTCAGTAATTGATTCAAAGAGATCAGCTTGAAACATTTGTCCATGTGATAAGTCGTCAAGGAATTTTTTTCTTGTCTTATCATTTTGAATGAAGCCAAGGTATCTGTCACGCTTATTCTTTATAATAAACTTATTAATTACTTTTTTTTCTAGTTCAGTGTCTGTCATGATACTATTGGTGCTAACGGTTTGGCGCTTGGCGAAGAAGCGGATTTCGAAGCACTGAACTTGATATGAAGCACATGGCTTCAATTACGAACTGAACCCGCTTTTTTGCGAAACGCCTGTTAGCGGCTGGTTTATTTCTTGTCATTCGACACGGTTGTTTCTTTATCCAAATATTGTTCTGGGTCTGTCGTATCAACAACAGATGTCTTAGCCCACATGTCGCCAATACGTTGATGTTTGTCCGAATTTTTAATTGCAATAATTGCAGGTATTCCAGAAAACAAAATGTCAATTGGGTCAAGCAAGTGTCTTTTTAATGCTTGTGTAAATTCAATATTCTTTCGGTTTAATGTCAGCACTTTTAAATTAAAACCTTGATGTCCGAGTGTCGCACCATAAAATGCTTCAATAACTACAAAGTAAATGAACCAAGCAATGAAAATAGGTAAAGCAAGAAGTCCGTTTACTGTTTGTCCTCCTTCGTCATTGTCATGTCCGAAGAACATTACATAAACATAAAAGGCAAGCAAATAAAGTCCGTAGTCTAGAAGAGTAGCACAAATTCTCTTCTTCAGATTTGTCTTGAACTTAAAGGTTGAAATGTCGATTATCATTTTAGGCGTTATGAATTTTGGAATGGTTCTGTCGTCAAAACTTAGCGCTAACTCAAATATACCCTCAACTCTTAATCTCTTTATCTTTTCCCATTCCTTCGTTCCTCCAGCTCTGCATAAACTTCCAGTTTAGCTTCCAGGCGGGAAATGCGGTTTTGCTTAATGCCAACATCGTTTTTCAGCTCAGCAATTTCCTCATTGGCAGCGGCCAGTTTTTCTTGCAGCAGCTCCAGCTCCTTAGTATCGGGTTTCACATTGCTGCGGTAATAGGTCAATAACTCTACCCCTAACCATTCGCTTATTTTGCGGATGTGCTTCATTGGCAAAATATCCATTGTAAACCATCGCTTCACGGTGCGCGGAGTTACGTCCATGTATTGCGCCAGTGCTTCAACCTCTTTTTGCTGTTCCTTCATCAGGCCTTCAATAACGGCCCCTATTTTATGGGGTTTAAGAGCGTAGTTAACAATGTTTTTTTGAGGTGTTGCTGTTACGCGCGGGCTAAAGATGGGTTTCCTTGCCATGGTGATAGGTTTAGGGTGATTAAAATATATACCGTTTAAAGTAAATTTTAATTAAGACTTTGAATATCGGTTTCGGGTTGCAACATTTCCAAAGGCGGAAGGTGCATTTCGGTTATGGGCTATGTCATTTCGGACATAGAATGTCACGTTTTGGACATGGGATGTCACAAATTGGACATGGGATGTCCTGTTGCGGACATAGGCTGTCATAAATCGGACATGGGCTGTCCCATTGCGGACATGGGCTGTCACGTTGCGGACATAGGCTGTCATATTTCGGACACGAAATGTCATAACCCACAAATACTTTCGGTTAAAAAACTTCCACCATGCCATGGCCCACAGGCACCCGCCTATTTTTAATCAACCAAAAACATAAGCACTATGCCAACATTTATTGAACCACAACGCGATTACAAATTCAGCGATGGCCGCTTAATTGAAATAGGCATCGAAAAAATTGCCGTAGCCAGGCGCGATGCCACCGAACTGCTCACCCTGGGTATAACCGAAGAATGGGTAGATGACCTGGAAGAACAGGTGATGGCCTTTGCGGCCATGCCCACCGATGTTGTAGAACTGGGCGAGCAAAAAGAAGCGACCGATATAAAAGAAGTAGAGGAAGGCGAGCTGCTGGATAAGCTGAAGGAGTTGCGCTCGGCTGCCAAGCGCGCACTGGGCGAAAAGAGCAGCTCTTACCAAAAGTTCAGTTTCCACGACCTGTCGAAATTTACCGATGGCGATTTGGTAAAGCTATCGATGATACTGCCTGCCCTAACCACCAAACATTCTGTAGTATTAGCCACCAAAGGTTGGGATGCTGCCGATAACACAGCCCTGCAAAATATGCTTACCGATTTTGTAGGAGGCATGCAAAATCAAACGCTGGAATCTGATAGCCGCGACACGGCCACCGAAAACCGCGTTACCGAAGCCAACGATTTATATGATAAAATTGAAAACGAATTGTGCGAAGCAGGCAAAGCGTACT
>JAZKEP010000044.1:65847-79515 GCA_040387015.1 Bacteroidota bacterium | reverse complement strand
GGCGCACCATTTCGGAAGCCAAGTACAACGACTATATTATTTACAACACTTCCTCGGGCACTAACACCATTTCGGTTGAAGGCGAATTATTCAGCCCCGGTATTGTCACCATTACTAAACCCGATGAAGTAACCTACACTGCTTTGCTGCAAATTAAAGTGGAAGTAAGCGGCCCCAACCCCGGTGGTGCGCGCGCTTACTTTGCAGGCTTTCAGGGCAACCCTCCGGGCCCCGGCCAGGCTTTTATGGATGTGCAGGTAGGGCAGCAGGCTACAGGTGAAGCAGCTATTGATATGGGCTTTGATGCGCTTAACCGAACTATCTTCCAGTTGGAGAACATTGGCATGGTGCAGGTGCACTATAAGGCTACTTTTTATTTGTAAGGCGTTGTTTCTTTATCGGTGGGTGAAGCCACCCACCGATATAAAAGACGGGGATTAGCGAACTATTTTAATCTGACAAGTTCTATTACCTCGCAGCTTGCAGTTTTATGGGGACCCTCCATAAAAAAACCTTTCGTTCCTACTTGCATTCTATTTTTATGGTAGTCGAAAAAATTTTCATTGAGTATCCACATTTGTGCCTTACCAGTAATGGGAACACAAATTGTTTTATCAAGAATTACACGGTTGTGGTCATCTAAGAATTCAGGATGTATCATATACATGCCATCCTTTTTTACTATATCGCCTTCATACATAAAATCTGGCCTATATCCTTGCGAGTGGGTACCACTTTTCCCGCTTTCCTCTGCCGTATAAAAAGAATATCTTACAATAAAGTCGCAGGGCCTTCCGCGAAACTCTTCATTGGGTATATGTTCATCCATAAAGGGCAAGTAATTTAAGTTACATTAAGACGTGCTCCAGCTCACTAAAATCTCGCGCTTGCCTTCGTAAGGCATGCGTCCGTGGCTGGTGCTAAAGTTGTCGAGGGCAATTACATCGTTTTTTTTCCAGGGCAGAAGAACAATGTTTTTCCAGATTACTTCCTGCACATGCTCCACATAACTATTGGGTATGGGCGTGCCGTCACCAAAAAGAAGATTCATGCTTTGGTCGATAGGCGCAGTGGTGAGCCCTTTTATTTTTACCAGTAAGCCCAAAAAGTTTTTCCAGAAAAAAGTTTTTACGCGGTGCTGATGTGCGTGTATGTAACTGTATTCCACATCGGCCCCATGCGGATGAAACACCTGCAGGTGATTGAACCAGGTTTTTTCGTTGGTAACGGGGTGCGTAATAGCGGCAGGGGTGCGGTGCAGCAGGCGCAGGTTATTGCCATCTATCCATTCAAATTCTATATCCTGTTCGCGGCATTGTTTTTCCACTTCGGCTTTGTCGGTGGTGTTGAATATTTCGTTCCACTTCTTTAACTCAAACAAGCGGAAACCCTTGCTTTGTAAACCCGAATAATTGCGCACGGTAATCACACCTTTTTTATCAAACGCATCGCGTATTTCCGGGTTCAGTTCGGCATACACTTTTCTGAAATTACAAATAGGTGATTCACCACCGTAATCAGGTTCCACGTGGCAATAAAAAAAGATAGAAACAGGAGGATGTTTTATATACGTCATTTCGCAGTGCTGCGCTATGGGATAATAGCCCGGCAGCTCGCTGGCGGTAAAAACATATTTAGTGCCCGGCACCATGTTGCGCGGAGAGGTGCCATAGTAGCTGTGTTCTAAACGCGGATCTACCTGCACTGCCAGGTCTTCAAAATCGTTGGGTGTATCCAGTTCGAACCCGCGAAACAAAACAGCGCCATGCTTGTAAAACTTTTGGGTGAAGTTTTCTTTTTCAGCTTTCAGCCATTGCAGTAATTCCTGTTTCGATTTTCCATTGCCGTTAGGCTCAATAATAAGCGGAAGCTGCTGTGCGTTGATGAAGGATTGTTTCATAGTGAAGAGGCGATGAGTTAATTAGAAAATTGGCAGATGAAAATACAAATACAAGCACAGAAAATGGAATTGATAGAACAGGAGGGCTATAATGAACTACCGGTATACGCCTGAAAAACTTGCATTTGTAATTTGAATACGGTCATTTGCTGAATCAATTTCACTGAGTGTCCCACTAAATATTCCCTGTACCGTTTTGCCAACTTCATCAATCCCGGTTACAGTTATTTCTCCGTTGGTGCCGCCACTGTAAAGTGAATACTGTTTTCGGTTAGTAGAATAATAATCTGTGAAGAAAATAAAGAAAGATCCAGCTAATAGGTTATTCGTTGCGGTATCAAGTTGTTGGGTGCCAAATTGCTTTTTAAAATGTAGCAACACGTCATATTTTTCGTTTTGCTGTTGATTTGGGGCGAAGGTAGAGAGAGTATAATAATTCGTGTCCAAATCCCCGATGTACAAACAACCAAAATCCGTTGTAACACCGTTAAGATTTGCCTTCATTCTGTGGCAAGAAGTGTCTTTTTTGCAACCCACTATTTCAAAAAACAAAAGGAATAAAATAATATAAGGTGCGCTTTTCATAGCTGAAATAGCAAACGTATTTCGGCAAAGTTTATTATCCCAGTAAAAAGATACAATACCGTTTGTTGATGTCAACGCTCTCCTGTTTCCAGTCGGCAATTTTTTTGGTGCGAATGAATTGAGAAGCAAGCGTAAGATCACAGGCAATGCATAAAAGCGTTTCATCATTGCAGGTTCTTAAAACTTCATCCAGTAATTTTTCGTTGCGGAAAGGAGTTTCCATAAAAATCTGCGTGCCGTTGCGAACAGAATTCTCCATTGATTTTATTTTCTTGCTGCGCTCAGTGCCATGAATGGGCAGGTAGCCGTGAAAACAAAACTGCTGGCCGTTAAAGCCGGAAGAAATTAAAGCGAGAAGAATAGACGAAGGACCAACCAGAGGAATTATTTCAATATCATATTTATGAGCAAAGGCAACCACCTCGTTTCCCGGGTCGGCAATGCAGGGGTTTCCAGCCTCGGAAAGAATGCCGCAGTTGTTTCCGCGCAACACATTTTGCAGTAGTGCTTTGCAGTCCTGCTGTTTGGCGTGTTTATCCAGCTCATGAATGGTAACCTCCGTATCGAAATTCTTTTTGAAACCAATAGCGCGTAAATATCTGCGGGCCGTGCGCGCATCTTCCACAATAAATTCATTCAGTTCCTGCACACAGTTTTTTATTTGGTCAGGTATAATGGAAGGATTGTCTTCGCCTAAAAAGGAAGGGATAAGATAAAGTTTACCGGGCTGCATTAGTTGTGCTTAATTATCGAATGATGATGATGTCTTCTTTCCGTCCTTTCTTCTTTTTTGCTTTTTGCTCCCGCTCCCATTTGCGTTTTTCTTTTCTCGAAACTGCATCGGGCTTGCGTGGCATAAATACATCCTTAACCCACTCCTTTATTACAGTACTAACTTTTTTTTTAAAGTGTCGGAAACAGCAGTGCAATCCCAGTTGACAGACGAGGCATAAGATGAATCGGCAGGTGCTGGAAACTCACTTGCCTTTAACCGGATAGCGCGATCGTTAAAGCTCTTGCGCAGAAAGTTCCCTACAATTGGCATAGCTGCTGTTGAACCTGCACCGGTTCTGTTCGAAGCAAAGTGAACGCTCGGTAGTTCGAAGCCTACCCAGGTACCTACAACAATATCGGGCGTATAGGCTATGAACCATGCATCGCTGTTTCCCTGGGTGGTTCCGGTTTTTCCTGCCAGCGGCATTTGCAGCCCGTAGCGCGAGCGGATACCCGCAGCCGTTCCCCGGTTTACTACGCCCTTCAGCATTTCGGTAGTAACATAGGCAGTCTTTTCGGCAATGGCTTCTTTTTGTGAGCCGCCAAACTGTGCCAGAACATTGCCATCTTTATCTTCAATCCGCTTAATG
Source organism: Bacteroidota bacterium (assembly GCA_040387015.1). GTDB lineage: Bacteria > Bacteroidota > Bacteroidia > Chitinophagales > LD1 > Bog-950. The sequence continues at coordinate 75,666 of JAZKEP010000044.1, read as the reverse complement.
AAAAACGGTTTGCTGTAGGTACCCAAATTTGCAAAGCAGGTATAAGCACCCACCATTTCAAAAAGGGAAATATCGGCCGTGCCCAGGCAAAGCGAAGGAACGGCATCAAGCGGGCTTTCAATCTGACAGCGCCTTGCAAACTCAACCAACAGTTTCGGATCACCAATGTCGCACATGATACGCGCGGTGATTCGGTTATCGGATGCGGCAAGGCCATCTTTCATGGGTACCATTTCACCCTCTTGCCATTTGCCCGTAGCTTCGGGATTCCACTTAGCATCAATACCTCCGCAGTCGGGAGGAATATAGGGTATAAGGGTGCAGGGTTCATAGTTTCGCTCTAGGGCCAAGGCATAAAGGAAAGGCTTCATCGTTGAACCCACCTGGCGCTTAGTAGATCTTTTAACGTGGTCAAGCTGAAAGTAGCGGATGTTCGGGCCGCCTACCCATGCTTTTACTTCTCCGTTTTTTGCATCCACCGCCAGGAAACCAACTTGAATTACCTGCAGATAATACCGCAGCGAATCAAGCGGACTCATTACCGTGTCAATACTATAGGCCTTATCACCGTGCCAGCTAAAAATGGTCATTTCAGCCTTAGCGTTAAAAGCCTTTTTAATTTCAGCCTCTGATTTTCCAGCGGCTTTCATGGTGGTGTAGCGCTCACTTTGCTTCATCATTTTCTCGAGCAAATCGGGCTTGGCGCGGTACCCGGATTTCCAGGAGTCTTTTCCTTTCCACTCTTTGAAATAAAGATCCTGCAGATAAGTGAGGTGTTCTGCAACAGATGCTTCGGCATGTTTCTGCATGCGCGAGTCGATGGTGGTAAAAATTTTCAGTCCATCTTCATAAATATTCCACTTACTGCCGTCCGCCTTCGGGTTTTTATCGCACCAGTTTTTTAATTCCTGGCGAATGTATTCCCGTATATAAGTGGCGTTTCCTTCGCGATAGTCAGGATTATGAAAATCAAGTTTGATTTCTTTTTTCTTAAGCGAATCAGATAGTGGAATAGTGAGAATTTTTGCCTCTGCCATACGGTCGATCACTAGGTTTCTCCTCACAATAGCTCTTTCGGGATGGCGATGTGGGTTCAGGCGTGAAGGAGCATTTACAATTCCAACAAGCAGGGCAGCCTCTTCAGGGTTTAACTCTGCCGGTGTTTTATAGAAGTAAGTAAAGGATGCGGTTTTTATTCCATACGACATGGAACTGAATTCCACCGTGTTTAAGTAAAGTGCAATTAATTCTTCTTTAGTGAAAGTGCGCTCAAGTTTTGCAGCAAGCACCCACTCTTTAATTTTTTGAAATACTCTTTTAATGGCTCCTGCCCTCTCAAAATCCTGGTGGAATAGGTTTTTAGCGAGTTGCTGAGTGAGGGTGCTTCCCCCACCTTCATCTTGTTGAAGAATGCCGGTCATGATAACTGCCCGGAATAAACTTTTCAAATCAATACCCGAGTGTTCGTAGAAACGTTTGTCCTCGGTTGCAACTAGAGCTTTTACCAGGTAAGGAGACAGTTCATCGTATGAAACTTCAATACGGTTTTCGGTAAAGTAGGAACCGAGCACCTCGAAGTCGGAAGAATAAATGGTTGTAGATACTGCGCTGTTCGGATTTTGAATGGCCTCAAGATCCGGCATTTCACCAAGCACTCCGTAATTAACCCCAATGAAAAAAAGGATAATGACAAGAATAATAGACCAGAGAATAATTTGAATTCTCTTGAAAACCTCCCAGAAATTATTCGGATTGTATTTGAAGAACTTACCAATCCTCGATTTAGATTTTGCCACAAAACAAATTTATCAGAAGCGTAACAGATAAACGCTAAGCAGGGTAAATCATTATAACAGAGTAACAATTTTTTGAATAGAGGAGAGGACAATTATTTTTTCTGCTGCTCAACGTATAGCTCTAATACTTTGTAAAACTCAGCACCATATTTTCTTATCAAAGCGTCCTTCAAAAATTTATACACGGGAACTTTTAAAGCCTTACCATTTTTACAAGCGGCCTTGCAAACGTTCCACCGCTCATAGTTTACCATGTCATAGCCGGTTTTTCTCTGCTTGGTAATTCGTATGGGATATAAATGGCAGGAAATGGGCTTCTTCCAGTCAACCACGCCATCGTTGTAAGCTTTCTCGATGCCACAGCCGACCACTCCGTTTTTATCATAGATCATCCAGGCGCACCCGCCTTTTTTCATGAGGGGTGTGTTATACTTTTCCGCTTCTTCCGTACGAACCCATTTGCCTTGTTTTTCAATGGCAGCAATTCCTTCTGCCAATAAATAGGGTTTTACCTTATCGTAAATTTCTTCGAGAATTTTTGTTTCCTCTTCGTTCAAAGGGGCTCCTAATTCGCCAGCAACACAACAAGCACCTTTGCAGGCATTCAGGTCGCATACAAACTGTTCTTCTACTACATCATCGCTGATGATTTTATCGTCAAATACAATCATGAAAAAAATTAATAGTTATTCGTTAGGGGTTAATCGGAAATACAAAACGAAATTACATTCGCAATATGAAGAAACTATTTTTTGCGTTTATCACATTATTTTATCTAACCGTTTCGGCACAATATAATTCGTTGCTGTGGAAAATTTCGGGCAATGGTCTAAAGAGGCCGTCATTTTTGTATGGTACTATGCACACTAAAGATGCGCGGGTATTCGCATTCGGAGATAGTGTAATTCCATTTCTAAATTCGGCAAAGGCATATGCCATGGAGCTCGACCCCGCAGAAACATTTGATATGAGTTTGCTGCCTAAACTGGTGATGGGTAAGGATTATAGTTTAAAAAAAATGATTCCTGAAAGAGAATATGCGTTTCTGGATTCGGTAGTGAAAGATCAAATTGGCTATTCGGTTGCCCTGTTTGATAACGTGGCTCCGGTACTTACAATGACAATTTTGGAAATGGGAAGTATGGGATTGAGTGATTCGTCTATTGCAGGGAATAAGGAAGTATTGGACATGTATTTCTATAAGCAGGCACAAAAGAAGAGGAAAAAGATTATTGGAATTGAAACCGTAGATGAACAACTGAACGCCCTGAATACATTGAGCTATCGGGAGCAGGCGGATTTGCTGGTTAAGGAAATTCGTTCTTTTGAAGAAAATAAATCGGCCGGTGACGATATGGTAAGGTTTTACCTGGAAGGAAACTTAGACAGCCTGGCTTCTAGTGAAATAGAGACGGAAATGTCCCCGAAATTTTACAAGGCACTTGTTACCGACCGAAATGAAAGAATGGCAAGTCGGATAGCAGATTTAATTAAGGAACAACCTACTTTTATAGCACTGGGTGCGCTTCACCTGCCCAACTCAACTGGAGTAATTGAGTTGTTAAAGCAGAAAGGATTTACTGTAAAGCCAGTTATTCAACGATAAAGAATGGGTAAATAAAAAAGCCGCTCAGAAATACTGAGCGGCTTTTTATGTTGGATGTTTAAGGCTATTTCACCAAATAAAGCTCTTCATTTCCTTTTCGCAGAGTAAGGTTATTTTTCTTTAATTCGAGTATGCGGTAAATATCAGCTGCGTTGGTTGAATCATTGCGTAATTGCAAATCCTCTTCGCTGTTTATCAAATCCCATTTACCGGTTTCAAAGTGTTCGGTAACGGTAGTATCCATAAACCTGAAAGTGTCGGGAACAATTATATAATTCATACTTGAAGAGTCAAATCCAATGGTATCGCTTACAAAAAGCGAATCGCGAAAAATGAAATAACTTTTCCATGTCTTATTATAAAGCTCACCATCGGTTAGTTGTAATTGCCATTCCCTGAAAGTGGTATCAAAAGCGTAAGAATTGTCGCGACCATCATATAAGTACTTATCGAGTGTATAGGTTCCGGCTAATTTCTTTACGAAGGCCTTGCGGTCGCAGGCGGCAAGTAATAATAGTAGTCCTAACGAAATGAGTATGGTTTTCTTCACTTTCAAATTTTTTATTGGTTGAGGGAATGGATTATTCTTCTTTTTTATTCATGTAAAGCTGCGAAGTATCATTGCGTAATTGCACATGATCTTTAGAGAGGTTGAAAATGGTGTACTTGCGTAATATTTCTGTTCGTATTTCCAACGTATCATATATGGTATATCCTAGTGTATCCATTCCTATAGAATCCGTGCGGTAGGTCAGATTAAAATGCGATAGCACAAGTTTTTCATCGTTATCCTCGAAAGAGTAAGTGCCGGTAACAGCAATTGTATCGGGCACAGAATTTATTTCAGTTTCGGTAAAGCCACCACTGGTGGTAAAAGAAATGGAATAGTTGGGATGCCGACTTTCAAAGTACTGGGTTTTGTCAACATTGTATAACAGATACTTATATACCTGCCAGGTTCCTTCGAGATTTTCTTTGTATATCTTCTCTTTGTTGCAACCAGCAACCACGATAATAATCAGGAGAAGAGAAATCATTTTTTTCATACTACTATATTTTTCTGACTGCCGAAGATAAAAAGAGAAATCAAATCACTAAGTTTTTTTACAATTTAACCCAACTCTTCAAAAACTCCGGAGGATTTATTCTTGCGTACGTTATGCCAGGTAAAAAACCGGCCGTTCATTGCTACATATACCCCAACTGGCAAAGTCTGAACAAAAGCAAGAGCACTGCCAAGATTAAACAAGCCATCTGAACTACCGAACTTATAGGGAACTAATGCACCTGTTAGGACAATAGTTTTACTCAAATTTGCTTCGCCCAATTGCCGAGCAGTTTTGTCCATAGTATCTGTTCCGTGCGTAATTAAAATTTTGTCTTCCTCACATTGTCTGCAATGGTTAATAATGATTTCCCTATCAGCATCCTTCATTTCTAAACTGTCAAGCATCATGAGTGTTCTAATGCTTACATTTAAATTACTCCGTCCAAGTTTTAAAATTTCAGGAAGATGAGTGTCTTTGAAAAAAAGCGTGCCGGCTAGCTCATCATATTCCTTGTCGAATGTTCCACCGGTAATAAGAATTTTAATAGCCATAATGTTGCGCAAAACTAAAAAACACTTTTACTGTTTTGCGCTTATATTTATGCCCCTAAAAGTGAATTGATTATGAGGAAATTCGTCCTGGCATTTATTTTTTTCATTACAACAGCAGCTTCAATTTTTGCACAGGAAATAAGCGGAGTGTTACTGGACAAGCAATCTAGTGAACCCCTCATTGGGGCAACAGTTTCGGTTAAGGGTACCGGTAACGGAACCGCTACAGATATTGATGGGAAGTTTCAATTGAAGATTACAGAAAAACCTCCTTTTACACTGTTGTTTTCATACATTGGTTATACTAATCAGGAACTGACTATTAATACAGAGGAAGATTTAAGGCGTTCATTCAATCTAAAGTTATCTACGGAGGAAACACTCCTGAAGGATGTAGAAATTGTGGATTCGCGAATTACCGAGAAGCAAAAGGAATCACCACTCACGGTAGAGTCTATGGGGTTAAGTGCTATAAAACAAACGGCCTCGTCTACTTTCTATGAAGGACTTGGAACGTTAAAGGGAGTGGACATGACTGCTGCATCACTCGGCTTTGTGGTCATAAATACCCGAGGGTTTAATTCAACACGACCAGTTCGATCCTTGCAACTCTTAGACGGTGCGGATAATCAGGCACCCGGCTTTAATTTTAGTATCGGAAACTTTGCCGGAGCTACAGAAATTGATATACAAAAGGTAGATTTAATTGTGGGCGCCTCATCTCCTCTTTATGGTCCGAATGCGTTTAATGGAGTTATTAATCTGCAAACAAAAAACCCTTTTTACTATACAGGGCTCACGGTTTTTTTAAAAGGGGCAGAAAGAAATTTATTTGAGGCAGGGCTCCGCTATGCTCGTGCATTTAAGAACAAAAGTGGACAGGATAAATTTGCGTTTAAGTTTAATTTTTCGTACTTACGGGCAGATGATTGGCAGGCAAATAATTCAGACCCTTCAACTAACTCACCCAAAGGTACCGATAACCCAGGTGGTTATGATGCGGTAAATCGCTATGGTGATGAACTTTCGAATATCTATGAAAATGATTATGATAACTCATTCAGCAACAGGGTTAACCCAGGGCTTAAACAGTATTTCAGAACCGGTTATTTAGAAAAGGATTTAGTGAACTACGATGTCCGAAATCTGAAAACCAATGCAGCACTTCATTATAAGATTACGGATAAGATAGAAGCCAGGGCAGCTTATAATTTTGGTACAGGAACAACCGTTTATCAGGGCGATAACAGATATAGTTTAAGAGGCATCACGTTTAATCATGTAAGAGCTGAAATTATTCAACCCGATAAGTTTTATATAAGAGCATATGCTACTATGGAAAATGGTGGCCGGTCATATGATGGAGTATTTACTGCTATTAAATTGAATGGATTGGACAAGTCTAATGCTGCGTGGAATCAGGCATATCAAACAGCTTGGACTGGTAGGTTTGTACCTAAAGTAAGGGCGCTGCCCGGGTTTCCAGGTTCGGGCCAGGGAAGCGGTTGGTTTAGCAATTACGATTCGACCAATGCCATAGCCAATGCAATTCTTGAACAATATAAGGATTCGTTAGTGCTTTGGCATAGCCAGGCTAGAACTATTGCGGATACATCTACCTATTTGGGACTATACAAGGGAAGGTTTCAACCGGGAACTGAAGTTTTTGATTCGTTGGTTGAAGACATTACTGCCCGTACTGCATTTGAAGAAGGGGGCACTGGATTTTATGACAAATCTAAAATGGTTCATGTGCAGGGAGAATATAAGTTTGAACCTAAACTAAAAGGAAGAGAGAAACCTTTTATGGATATTTTAGCAGGGGCAAGTTTAAGAATGTATTTGCCTGATTCCAGGGGAACAATTTTCAGCGATACACTTGTTAGAACGTATGCTCGCGACTCTGTAGGCGATATTCTGAAAGATAATCAGGGACGGGTTATAGTTTTGGATTCTGTTCGAAAAAGAATCACCAATTGGGAAGTAGGTGCCTATTTGAGCCTTTCTAAAAAATTCACTTTTGGTATGAATGAAAAGCATGCCATCATTCTCACCGCAACCTGCCGTGTTGATAAGAATCAGAATTTCCCTTTTATCGCCACACCTGCAGCATCGGTTGTTTATTCATACAAACAAAACCATACTTTCCGGGTATCCTTTTCTTCAGCTATTCGAAATCCAACCTTGCAAGACCAGTACTTATATTACAATGTAGGAAGGGCTATACTTATTGGCAATCTTGAAGGTGTAGATTCTTTAGTGACCGTGCCATCGTATCAGAATTATGTTGCCAGCAGTCCTTATGATGAAACCTTGTTGGATTGGTTTAACGTACCGCCAGTTCGGCCAGAGAAAGTGAAAACACTGGAAGCAGGATACAAAGGAATTATTAGCAATAAATTGTACGTAGATGGCAGTGCTTACGTAAGTTGGTATCAGGATTTTCTTGGCTACAGGATAGGAGCCGACATCCAAAATCTTGGAGGTGTATATAGTATTAAACAAGTCTATCGGGTTTCGGCCAACTCTCCGGATGTAGTAATGACTTACGGGGCTGCGTTAGGCTTTAGTTATTTCTTTGTACGCAATTATTCCTTTAGTGGAAATTATAGCTGGAACAGGTTAGATAAATTGGGGTCCAGCGATCCAGTTATACCTGCTTATAATACTCCAGAACATAAATTTAACGTTGGTATCAGCGGTAAAGACATAAAAATTAAAACCATAAAGGGGTTTGGATTTAATGTCAATTACAAATACATACACGGATTTACTTTTGAAGGGTCACCGCAATTTACAGGAGCAATACCTACCTATTCATTACTCGATGCGCAGATTAGCTGGGAATGTCAGAAAATTTATACCACGTTCAAGTTGGGCGGGTCCAATCTTGTTTCAAAAATGAATTACCAAACTTACGGAGGACCAGCTGTTGGCAGGATGATTTACGGATCGATTTTGGTAAATTTGGATCAGGAAGTATTTGAACAAAAACTTAAAAAGGGATATCAATCTGTAAAGACCGTTTGGTAGTTTTTATACAATAATTCTTGTTTTTAAATCATCTTAGTTACATTTACAATCAAACAAAAAACAACATCATGAAAAAGATTTTACAAAGCAGTATTTTATTGATGGGTCTATTTATAGCCGTCAATACACAGGGGCAGACACTCCGTTATTTGGATGAAGTATTTTCAAATGTAGTAGTAGACACCACGATTGCGTATGGCGCAAACAAAAGTTACCTAACAGGTTTTGCGATAACAGACTCTTTATACATGGATGTATACCGCCCAGCCGGTGACACCTCTACTAACCGTCCAGTTGTAATTTTAATGCATGCAGGCTCTTACTTACCTGGCAGCCTTACAGGATTAGGCTGGGCTAACAGAAGGGAAAATTGTTTAGTAGAGCTATGCAACCGATATGCAAAACGTGGTTGGGTAGCAGTATCAATTAGTTACCGCTTAGGATGGAATCCTCAAGGAAATCAAAATACTCGTACCGGAACTATATTAAACGCGGTTTATCGTTCTATGCAAGATGCGAAAACCTGTATTAGGTATTTCAGAAATGATGCAGCAAATGGAAGCGATCAATGGGGTATAGACCCCACCAAGTTTGTATTAGGGGGAACCAACTCAGGAGCTTACACCGCATTGGCTGCAGGCAATTTGAACAAACCCTCAGAAATAGTGGTTGACAAATTTTTAGATTCTCTAGGTAACTCATTTATAGACACAACAAAAACAGGAAATTTTGATGGTTGGGGAGGGACACAAAATGTTGAAAATTATGTAGGTATTTCAGCGGAGTTTAATGCTGTATTGCCTTTAGGTGGAGCTATAGGCGATACCAGCTGGATAGAAGTCGGAGAGGCTCCGGTAATTGCTTTCTCCGGGGTTAGCGATGTAGGAACGCCCTTTAATACAGGTATCGTTTCTACACAGGCGGGAACAGTGCCCATTATTGAAGTAAGCGGTGCAGGTGATTTTATGCCTTATGTAGCAGCCTTAGGCAACAATAGTGGTTTCTCACCAAATTCTTTTGCGGTTGCCGATTCAAATAGATCTACAAATGACGGCATTAACTTTTTTAGGTCAGCTCCGGTTGATGGATTATATCCGTTCTGGGGTGTAGGGTTTGAGCCATGGAATTGGTATGATCCTTTTCTTCCACCTGCTTCTAATCCAAACGCAACCCAAACTATAGCAATGGCATATATTGATACTATTATGGGTTATGCAAATCCGCGACTTTATCGTTTACTGTTTGACGCTACTTATGGTAATCCGTCAGGACTTCATGAGGTGAAAGGAGCAATAGAGATGAACGTATTCCCTAGCCCGGCTTCAAATAAGCTTAACGTAATTATTAACTCATTACAGAAACCAATCTCTTCTATTCGCCTGTTAGATGTAACAGGAAGATTGGCTAAGGAAATTACTAATGTTAACGCGTATTCCGAGTCTATTGATGTTAGCAATATGAGCAGCGGAGTTTATCTGCTTAACCTAATGCTGACAGATGGCACTACTAGTACCAAAAGGGTGGCTATTGATTAATAATTTGTATAATATCATTTAGCTAAAACAAAAGCGGGCTGTGTATACAGCCCGCTTTTGTTTTGTATGGGCGAAATTAGCTGGCTATTAATTTGGCCGTTTCAATATTTTCTTATCTTCGATTCCGCTCAAAAAAAACTATCAGAAAAAAACAGCAACATGAAGAAACTTTTACTGCTTATTTCGTTCGTATCCACATCAATTTTTCTTTTCGCACAAACAAAAACTATTACTGGGAAAATAGCTGAC
>JAZKEP010000044.1:62848-65837 GCA_040387015.1 Bacteroidota bacterium | reverse complement strand
ATTACCAAGGAGCCAATGATTGGCGCTACGGTTTTGGTTAAAGGCACCAAGATTGGAACAGCTACTGATGCTAATGGGAATTTTAAACTCGATGTTCCGGCTGATGCAAAGGCCCTGACTATTTCTTATGTAGGTTACACACCTAAAGATGTTCCTATCGGCAACAGCCTTACCTTTAATATAGGATTGGAAACAGCCGATATTCCGGGAGGCGAAGTGGTGGTTACCTCTTCGAGGGTTGCAGAGTCCATAAAATCTGCACCGGTACAAATTGAAAAGATGACATCCCGTGAGATTAAATCGGCCGCTTCTGGCGATTTTTATCAAAGCATTGGAAACTTTAAGGGTATCGATGTAGTAACTACTTCAGCCGGTTTCAAAGTAATCAACCTTCGTGGATTCAGCGATACTCGTTCATTACGTACCAAGCAGTTTATTGACGGGGTAGATAATGAAGCTCCCGGATTGAATTTCCCGGTAGGAAACATGGTTGGTGCTAATGACCTGGATTTGGAAAGTGTTGAGATTGTCTCTGGCGCAGCTTCGGCCCTTTATGGTGCCAATGCCATGCAGGGGGTTATTTCTATGCGTACAAAGAACCCGTATGATTTTCAAGGACTGGCCGTTTCATTGAAGGGCGGTGCAAGCACTGTTCCGGGTCCGTTTTTAGATGCGCAGTTACGTTATGCTCAGGCTTATGGGAAACAACAAAAATTTGCATTCAAGTTTACAGGCCAATATACACAACAGAAAGATTGGGTAGCCGATGACCCGGATTTAAATCTTTATGGGGATCTTGAAGAAAGAGTAAATCTTAACGAAGCACTTCGGAAGAAGGTAAATGATCCAGTAACTGATGATTTTACACAAGAAGAAAAGGATGATATTGTAGCTCTTAATAGCTGGCTTGATTTTAATCCTGCTGCAAGCGTGTTTGACACTAGCGTTCAGGATGGTTACGTGAAGGTTAAGGCGCCCGGCTATATGGAAAAGGACATTGCAGATTACAATGCCAAGAGTTTGAAATTTTCAACAGGTCTGTATTACCGTTTTAATAAAAATTTAGAGCTTTCGGGAACTTATAAATTTGGATACGGTACTTCGGTTTATCAAGCCACTGCACGTTATCAAATTAAGGACTTTACTTTCCATCAGCCGAAGGTGGAGTTAAAGGGAAAAAACTTTTTCATTAGAGCTTATGGGGCAGTTGAAAATGCAGGCAACTCTTATAATATTGGCTTGACCGGGTCCTATCTTTCTAGAGGGGCTATCCGTAATTCTTACGTGTCAGAATTTTCAAGTGCTTATTTCAATAAGTTAGATACCCTGATAGGCGGTTTTTCGGAATGTCCGGAATGTTTTGACAGAGCCGCTGACTGGAGAATTGACAGCGCCCGTAACCAGGCCCGCAGAGTGGCAGAACAAACATGGTATCGCGCAGGTAGCCAAGTATTTAAGGATAGCTTTAATCGTTATATACAGGAAACAAACTCACTGGAAGGAACCAAATTCTACGATCGCTCTATGATGTGGCATGTGGAAGGCCAGTATGATTGGGATTTCGTTAAATGGATGGAGATTATTACCGGTGCTTCTTACCGTGTTTATATGCCTAACTCACGTGGAACTATTTTTGAAGATACCGCAGGCAAAAAATTAAGAGTGCATGAAGTGGGCGCATACCTTCAGGCAACTAAACGTTTATTCAACGATAACTTTAAGATTATCGGTTCGATAAGAGTAGATAAAAATTCGAATTATAAGGCGCAGGTTTCGCCTCGGGGTTCGGTGGTATACACTTACAAGGCAAAGAAGAGTGACCATACTTTCCGCGCTTCAGTTAGTTCGGCTTTCCGCACACCAACTTTGCAGGATCAATATCTTTATTTAGATATTGGCAGATTATTCCTGGTAGGGAACAGCGTTGGATATACTAACCTGTTTACACGCGAGTCAACGCTTGAATTTTATAGGCAAGGCGCCACGGCAGATAAAGCTGATTTTAGCGTTTTAAAACCAACCACCCTCGCACCGCTGAAGCCCGAGCGCGTTTTTGCAATTGACTTTGGTTACCGTACCGAAATTGCCAAAAAGGTGTTTATAGACTTTTCTGCTTACTGGAGCCGCTATTCCAATTTCATCGGTTTTCAGCGTGTTGTAAGAACCGTAACGGGAGATGCAAATGCTGATCCTGGTTCTACGGCCTATCAGCAAGCGGTTGATAATATTGTGGTAAGCGACTCTTTAAGTTCTAAGGAAACATCATACGGTGAAAAATATTACAAGGTTTACCAAGCTTGGGTAAACGCAACTTCTAAGGTTCCGGCATGGGGCGCAGCAATTAGTATATCTTACTATGTAGGTAAAGGTATTACTCCATACGTAAATTATACCTACGCTGATTTGGATGATACAAACATTAAAAATTCAGGAGCAACAGTTCTTTCGGGCTTTAATACACCACGTCACAAAATGAACATAGGTGTAAGCGGTCATAGAGTGGTAGGTGGCTTTGGTTTCAGCGCTAACTTTAAATTGGTTCCGCAATCGTTTGAATGGCAAAGTCCGTTTGCAGATGGCACTATCCCTGCTTATCATACGCTTGACCTACAGTTATCTTATGAAATTGACAAAGCGTATTCAACTATCCGTATTGGAGGCTCTAACGTTTACAATCACAAATACATATCTGCGGTTGGATCTCCAAGATTAGGCGCACTTTATTATATCGGCTGGACTTTCGATTTCACTAACTTCGGAAAGAAGAGTACTACGCAGACTAATTAAATTCCATACTTTATCTTTATATAAAAGCTATCCTTCGGGGTGGCTTTTTTGTTTTATGCCTTTATGCTTTGCAACAATGGTAGTTTAATTCTCCTGACTTGGACTTTCGTGCCGTCTTTTGTGTTAAAACGAAGAAAAAAAGCGATTTTCTGAACAATTAATAAAACCATTAAAACAAAATATATGGCAAAGTTTGTAAAGG
>JAZKEP010000044.1:0-62807 GCA_040387015.1 Bacteroidota bacterium | reverse complement strand
AGCGTTGTATAGATTATGGCATACTACCAATAGAGGTTCCCGCAATCCATCCGGTAGTCCATGCCGCCTGAAAATTGAAACCACCGGTAATGGCATCAATATCCAGCACCTCACCGGCAAAGAATAAGCCCGGCCATTTTTTACTCTGCATGGTCTTGAAATCCACTTCGTTCAAATCTATTCCACCGGCAGTTACAAATTCATCTTTATAAGTCGATTTACCGCTGACCGAAAAACGGGAGGCTGTGAAAGTCTCAGCTAGCAATTCAATTTGTTTGTTGGATAGGTCTGCAAAATTAAAGTTACTGTTTAAAGAATTACCACTCACCAGCCTTTCCCAAAGACGCCTTGGAATGCTGAACAGCGGATTAGCCACTACGTTTTTCTTTGGATGATTTTGTTTGAAAAGTTTCAAGGTATCCTTTACCTCACTCGCCTCTTTGTTAATCCAGTTTACTTCAATTTCGAATTTATGATTTGTAGCAGCTAATTCCCTGGCGTCCCAGGCCGACAAACGAAGTATAGCCGGCCCGCTCATTCCCCAGTGGGTTATTAGCAAGGGCCCCGTTGCGTTTAATTTTTGTTTGGAAACAACCGTAACCTTTGCCTGGTCAACCGATAAACCTTCCAACCCTTTTATTCTTTCATCTTTAATATTAAAGGTAAAGAGCGAGGGCACGGCAGGAACAATAGAGTGACCTATTTTTTCGAGCGCAGTCCACATGCGGGAAGAAGACCCGGAAGCAACAATCACCGCGTCCGCACAAATTTCTCCCTTACTTGTATTTAACCGCCATCTGTCATCTGTCATCTGTAAACTATCAACACCAATCAGCGTTTCAATTTTTATCTTCAGTCTTTTCGCTTCTCGTAAATAACAGTCAATAATGGTTTGCGATGTATCGGTAGCAGGAAACATTCTGCCATCATCTTCTGCCTTTAATTCTACACCCCGGGTTTCGAACCAGTCAATCGTATTAGTAGGATTGAACCGGGTGAAGGGGCCCAGCAGTTGTGTTTCGCCACGAGGATAATTCTTTACTAATTGCTTCGGCTCGAAGCAGGCATGCGTTACGTTGCATCTTCCGCCCCCGCTTATTTTTACCTTGTAAAGAAGCTGTGGTGACTTTTCAAGAATGGTAATATTGAAATCGGGATTTTTTTCGGCACAGGTAATAGCCGCAAAGAACCCGGCAGCCCCACCGCCAATAACAACAACCTGTTTTTTCATTAATGATTATTCGGGCGCTTCCTGATAGATATCGCGTAGGTTCCTTCCTAGTCCATCGTAATCTAAGCCGTATCCCACAACAAACTGGTTAGGAATTTCCATGCCAACGTAATCTATTTTCAGGTCGTGTTGAAGGGCCAATGGTTTTAAAAGTAGGGAGGCAATTTTTAGAGAAGCAGGATTTCCTGCTCTAAAACCCGGAAGTATTTGTGCCAGCGTATTTCCAGTATCAACTATATCTTCAATAATAATTATGTGCCGCCCTTCCACAATTTCTTCCAGCCCAATTTGTGTATTAAAATTAGCGGTCGAGTTTGTTCCCGTATAAGAAGAACCCTTAACAAATGAAATCTCACAGTCGAGCATCAACTCCTTAATCAAATCAGAGGCAAACATAAAAGACCCGTTAAGAACGGGAACCAACAACGGGCGCTTGCCGATATAGTCATCGTTAATTTGATTAGCGATGTCTCTGACAGCCGATATTATTTCGCTTTCGCTTTTGAATAACCGGAAAGATCTGTCGTTAAGCTTTACCAGCTTTTCCATGATGAATTAGTTCGCCAAATATGTGAAATTTTCGCCAGTACGGATGCCCTCTACTTCTTTAGTTTATCGGCAAAGTACTTTTCAAATTTCTCTACCTTAGGCACAATCACATACGAACAATAGGAGTTCTTGGTTTTGTTGTCGTTGTAATAATTCTGATGGTAGTCTTCGGCTTTATAAAAAACACCTAAGGGAGAAACCTCCGTTACAATGGGATCGTTGAACGCCTCGCTTTTATCCAACCCTTGTTTAATATCTTCTGCAATTTTTTTCTGCTCTTCATTTTTATAGAAAATAACAGAGCGATACTGAGTGCCTTCGTCACCTCCCTGGCGATTAAGTGTTGTTGGGTCATGCGTTTTGAAAAACACTTCCAGAATTTCAGCCAGCGAGATAGTGTTAGCATCAAAAACTATTTGTGTGCACTCGGCATGTCCGGTCATGCCGCTGCAAACTTCTTTATAGGTAGGGTTTTTAATTTTGCCCCCCGAATAACCGGAGGCTACAGAAACAACACCATTTAATCTTTGAAAAATTGCTTCTGTGCACCAAAAGCAACCACCTCCGAATGTGATGGTATCAAGCTTTGTATTTTCACTCATACTAACTGAATTATTATTGGATGAATATATTTTAGATGAACCGCTTTTCTGTCCACAGGAATCAAGCGATAACAGCAAGGCAATACTCAGTATAAAATTTGAAAAATGTAAACGCATTTTTTGTTTGTTCAGTCGGGGGAACAAAAGAGACCTTACAAAGTTCTGAAAATCCGAATGGCGTTATCTTGAAACAACTAAAGTCTGTCCGGGTTTCAAATCGGTTGATTCGAGGTTGTTGAGCACTTTCAATTGCTCAATGGTGGTATTAAATTTCTTAGCAATTGAATAAAGCGTATCTGTTTGCTGAACCTGATATTGACTGCTCCTGGAAATTTGGCCTTGTGTTTTCAGAAATTCGTAGTAAGACAAAGTTCGCGGAGGTTGTGTTTTTGTGTTCTGAAGGTTCAATATTTCACCTGCATAAACCTGTTCGTTGGGCTTCATTAAATTCTTAGCATACAGGTCTTTTATTTTAATTCCAAGCCGTTGTGAAACATCGCGCATACATTCTCCGCTCCGCACTTTGTATGTTGGCTCTTCACCGGCATTCTTCTTGGCGTGCAGGAAAATGAATTCCCCATCTTTAAACTGCTCACCTTTGTTCAGATCATTAAAATTCAAAACAAAAGAATAGTCGATATTATAGTCAAAGGCGATCTTGAACGGATCCTCATTACCTACTGCTTTGACTGCCCTAACCCCGTTGACAATAAATTCTTCTCGTCCTCCTGAAACAGCCACTGGACCATTTGATTTCAGCAGTTGCACTTCTACATGTTTCGATTTTGTTGCTGTGGGTACCGGTTCTGTTTTTATCGCTGAAGGCTCGACAGATTCACAAAGCAGTATGAGTTTTTCTTTCTCTTCAATTTGTGCAAGAGCAATTAGATCAAGCTCGTGCAGGTTGTAAGTTTCAATAAATGTTGTAAGGATGCCGGCATACTTTGGATTAGTGGCATAACCAACTTCTTTCAATCCAATTGCCCATGCTTTATAATCAGTGGGAGGGAGTTGAAAAAGCGTAGCGTAGCGGTATCGTGTTAGCAAAAAATCAGAATGATCTACATAAGATGCTTCGGCATGTTCGTAAACCCGAAAGCATTCCTGTGCTTCATCGTCATCCTGAAAAAATTTCTTTCCCGTCCATTCGCTTTTGCATTTAATCCCAAAGTGATTGTTTGCTTGGCGCGATAAAGGAGATTTACCAAACCCGGATTCAAGTAGGCCCTGGGCCATAGTAATACTGGCAGGTATTCGGGTGCGGACCATTTCATCTATTGCAATATGCCTGAACTGCTTTATATAACTTATCACTTCCGGTTTCTGCTGGGCAAAAACCGATAGCGTAAGGAAAAGACTAAGAATGGATGGAACAACCTTCATAATGGAACCTACCTACTGCCAAAAGTAACGAATACCTGGTTTCTTTTAACGATGGCTTTCTACAAAATGTTGTTCGTCAGGAAATTTTTTGTGCAATATTTAGTCCATCTCTGAGAGAGAGAATGAAATTTTTAACACGAACATCAGAAGAAACCTTCTGATTGTATTGGTGAATCGCCAGCGTGTCTTTATCCTTTTTATCTTCCACTATTTTGCCGCTCCACAATACATTGTCTGCTACGATGTAGCCGCCAACGCGCACTTTGTCAAAAACCAGATCGTAGTAGTTCGAGTAATTTACTTTGTCGGCATCAATAAAAACAAGGTCAAAAGTTTCATTCAGTTCAGGAATTATTTTTGTTGCATCACCAAGAAGTTGCTTGATTTTTGAAGAGAGATTTGCCTTTTCAAAATACCTTGCGCACATGGGTTGAAGCTCTTCATTAACATCTATTGTATATAACAAGCCATCATTGACTAAGCCTTTAGCAAGGCAAATGGCTGAATAACCCGTAAAAGTTCCAACTTCCAGAATCCTCTTAGGTTGAATCAGTCTGCTTATCATTTCCAGGAACTGTCCCTGCATGTTTCCAGAAACCATCTGCGGCATTTGAATCTTCAAGTGTGTTTCGCGGGACAGTTCACGCAACACGTCATCTTCAGGTGAAGAAAATTGTTCAATGTAGTTTTCAAGTTGCTGCGATACTAAATGCATAATGAAATTTTTAGATGGTTCCCCTCTTCTTCATTTCCTCCAGAATAATCTTAAACCAGAAAGAATACTGCTCAGGATTTTTTTGAATATCATTTAACAGGTCATCCGTTTTCATCCATCGCACGGCTGCGACTTCATCTTTGTTGAACTCAAAGTCATCATCAAATGTTCCTGTAAATACAGTGTCATACTCCCATTCGGTGAGGCCACTCGGCTCGTCATAGGCTTTGTAGATAAAATGAAACTCTTCTTTCAAGGGAGTTTTAATTCCAAGTTCTTCAAATACTCTTCTTTCGGCAGCAGCATGAAAGCTTTCGTCTTTTCGCGGGTGGCTGCAACAGGTATTGCTCCATATTCCAGCCCAGTGATATTTAGCTAAGGCGCGTTGCTGAACTAGCATTTCGCCTTTGCTATTAAAAATAATTACACTGATAGCGCGGTGCAACAAGGCTTTTTTGTGCGCTTCTAATTTACCTACATAACCAAGCACGGTGTTTTCTTCATCCACCAGCACAACCATTTCTTCTTTATTTAAATCTTCCATACCCGTTATTTATACCACTCGGAATACATCACATAATTATTACTGATTCGCTCAATCAGGTGTTTGAAATTTTCCTTGTCAACATCTTTGATTCGTTTTGCGGGAATACCCGCATAAATACTGCCGGGCTCCACAACTGTGTTTTCTAAAACAATTGCACCTGCAGCTATGATCGAATTTTCACCAATCACTGCATGGTCCATAACAATGGCACCCATTCCAATCAGAACATTATCATGAACTGTGCAACCGTGAACAATAGCCCGATGCCCTATTGAAACATTGTTACCAATATTAGTTGGCGCTTTTTGATACGTGCAATGGATTATAGCTCCATCTTGGACGTTCACTTTATTGCCTAGTCGGATGTAATGAACATCGCCACGCACAACAGCAGTAAACCAAACACTGCAATTGTCACCCATTACCACATCACCTGTCACAGTGCTGTTTTCAGCAAGAAAACAGTTGTTGCCAAACTTAGGGTGAATGCCATTTACCGGAACAATTAAAGCCATACCTGCGTAATTAGGAACGGCAAATTTAAGAGAATGAATGATTTGAATTAGAAGGTTACCCCAACACTCATCACCAGCCTCTGGTAAGTTCTCTTAATCGTATAGAAGGAGCCGTCAACACTTTGGGTGTACCACCATTTGCTTTCGCTTTGGTTTCGTTTGTAAGCAAGACTTAATACAACAGAGGCGCGGCTTTGCGTGTAGATTCTTACTCCTCCACCAGCAGTAAGATATAAACCTCCTTTGTTTTGGTAGCTTATGTACTCATTGCTTTTCTGTTTCCAAAGGTGAGAATAGCCAACATCTAAAAAGGCATAGGGAGTAACGCGTTTTTTCAAAAACTCAGAAGCAACACGAAGGTAGAAAGGAGAAAAGGTTTGCTTGAGTGAAATAAACCGCTCAACTCCTATTCCTGCCCCCGCATATAAATATGGCCACACCTGATACCCATTAACCGTGTGAAGAGATAGTCCAAAGTCATCCGGATTATTGTTATAGTAGTAGTAATAAGGGTCGTTGTTATCTCTCTTTAGATCGGTTCCGTAGATAATGCCGAACTCGGTCATGTTACGATAGCCGCGATCTTTTCGAAAGTAATTCTTGCGAATGGCTTTTATATTTCTTTTGACAACGTTCTCTTTTTTTACACTGTCTATCTCTCCAGGTTGAAAAACAAATAAGCTGCCTCCGGTAAGTTCAATTTTAACCACCCCGTACTTATGCTCGGTTATTTTTCCGCGCACAATGCTGCCGCTTTTTAGGTAAACCACATCCTCTATATTAGTTTGAGAAAAAGCGAATGATGATACAAGCAGAGACAGGAGTAGAGAAATCTTTTTCATAAAAATATTTTTAGACAGGCAACGGTATTTCCAAAAGAAACGTTTTATTATCGAAAACCGTTGCCTTATCATCAAAACAAAACTAAAAGCTATGAAATCAATTACACTTCCCTCCATTCTGATACTTAGCCTGTTCATGTTTTCTTCCTGCAAAAAGGATAAATGCGAACAGACTATTACTTACAAAAATTATGAGCCTGTATACATGAGTTATGAAGATTTGCGGAATTCCGTAAAGTCAGAGCCCGCTCAGGCACTAAAGAAACCGGGCAAAATTTACCTGAAAGGCAATTACATATTTGTGAATGAAGTTGATAAGGGTATACACATCATCGACAACACAAATCCTTCTTCACCGCAAAATATTTCTTTCATAAGCATACCTGGTAATATGGATATAGCGGCAATAGGAAACACCCTGTATGCCGATAGCTATATTGATTTGCTGTCCTTGGATATTTCTAACCCTTTGAGTGTTACTATTACCAAGCGGGTTGAAAATGCTTTGCCTGATAGAATTTATTCCAGCGGCTATTCTGCGGACGCAACAAAGGGAGTAGTAACAGAATGGGTAGAGAAAATTGTAACTGAAAAGGTAAGTACCGATTGTAATGGCGGTGGTGGATGGTGGGGTAGAGGCCCGTGGATGGAAGGTGATGTGCTTAACTCTAATGGAGGAGTGATGGTCCCGAATACATTTACTAAAGCATCCCCCGGCATTGGCGGTTCGATGGCAAGATTTACAATAGCCAATAATACCTTATATGTTGTTGACCAATCTTCGCTGCGAATGTTTAGTATCAGCGGAGGACTTTCTTCACTGGGAACTAGTTATGTTGGAAGAAATATCGAAACCATCTTCCCATATAACAACCATTTGTTTATCGGTTCTACCAACGGAATGTTTATCTATAACATCAGCAACCCGACAAGTCCTTCGTACGTATCAACTTATACGCATGGCACTGCCTGCGACCCGGTAGTGGTGGATGACAATTATGCTTACATCACCTTGCGCAGCGGCACACCTTGTAACACTACATTCAATCAATTAGAGGTAGTAAACATTCAGAATCTTGCTTCTCCTACTTTGAGCCACACGGTGCAAATGACTAATCCGCATGGCTTGGGGAAAGATGGCGCTACGCTTTTCATCTGCGATGGAAGTGCAGGTTTGAAAGTTTTTGATGCTACCAATCCTACGAACATTTCTACAACACCAACGGTTACTTTTTCAAATATTCAGGCAACGGATGTAATTCCGTTCAACAATAAGCTGCTGATGATTGGCGAGGATGGTTTGTATCAATACGATTATTCGAACGTGCAGAATATTTCGTTGCTCAGTAGGATTGTTGTAGAGAAGTAATGAGTGCAAAGGGGAAATTTCAAAAACGAGATCTACTCATAAACTTCGATGCGAATTATATTCAATGTGACGGAAGAAGAACTCATCAAAGGCTGTATCAAAAACGAACGCCTTGCTCAAAAGCGCCTGTATGAACGCTATTTCGGCAAGATGATGGGGACGTGCATGCGCTATGCTTCGCACCGTGAGCAGGCAACAGAAATGTTGAACATGGGTTTTTTTAAAGTGTTCGACTCTATAAAGAAGTTTGCTGATAAGGGAGGAAATCTGGAATCCTGGATTTACAGGATAATGGTGAACACCGCTATTGATTACCTGCGCGCAGAAATTCGACATCAGCACAGTGACATTGAGAAATCGGTTTATGTGGAAGATGCTGCAGATGTGATTTCGGACTTAAGTGCAGCGCAGATTTTGGAAATGGTCAACCAGCTTTCACCGGCTTACAGAACAGTTTTCAACCTGTATGTAGTGGAAGGATACAACCATAACGAGATAGGTGAGCTGCTCGGCATAAACGAGGGAACTTCAAAGTCGAACCTGGCAAAGGCAAGAGCAAAATTGCAGGAGAAAATAATTAAAATGAATACGGTTAATGTAAATATGTATGGAAAATAATTCAGACAAACAGTTACGCGACAAACTAAAGGGTATTGAACCCCCTTTTGACCCGAAGGCGTGGGAGAACATGGAAGTCATGCTCGATAAAAAGAAAAAACGCAGAGGTTTTTTCTGGTTGTGGGCAGGGGGTATTGCAGCATCGCTTTTGTTGGTTGGGGTAATAGGCTATGAGTTGGGATTAAACAACATACTGAAGCGAAACACAAAGATGTACCGGTAACTGAACACAGTAAACCGGAAAGGGGAAATGAAGTATCAGAACAGGGTAATAACAACGGAGGCAATAGCAACCAATTAAATGAAAGTGTTGCACAGCAGCCTACAGCCACTTCAAAACACGCAGGTACAAAAGAGCAAACAAGAAACAACAAGAACACGGAAGCAGCAGTAACACAAAAGGCAAATCAGATAGCAGGGAATGAGGCTAAGGCTATAGGGAAGAAGAAAAGAGCTGTTGTAAACTATAATCAATCACCATCCGGTAATTCTTTACTGAGTAATCATTCAGAAAAGCAAACTTCTTCTAGCAAAACGGAGGATTCTTTTTCAGATGAAACATCTTTTGCTTTATCATCAAAAGATGCGCAAAAGCAAAGGAGAAAAAATAGCCTGCTGCAAAAAGCGAAACAGGGTGGTGCGAATACTACCATACAGCAGTTTGAGAAAAATGTGCCACGTGAGGAAACTGAAACAGTTGCTTCTGTTGTTTCATCAAAGAGTTTAGTAGAGCAAAGGATAGAAATGGATAGAAGGACGGGCTTGCTGGAAACTACTTCGGAGGAAACCTCTATCAACAAGGCGAACGAGGAAACATTGGCTAAGGCAAAGAAGAAGAAGTTTCAATATTCATTGGGTGTGCTTGCAAATATTTCGGCCACCATAGTAGGAGGTAAGCGTATGTATCTCGATAGCTTAAACGCATGCAAATCGTGTTACGAAAAACCTTCTTACGCAGTAGGTATTACACACGATTTTCTGTTCGGCAAACGGGTGGCCATTACCAATTCAATTTTGTATTCGCATACGGCTTTCAAAATATGCAGACCCAAGGCACCGATCGACACAGAAGGGGTTACAAAAAGCTATATTTCGAAAATTCATGAGTTACAGATTCCAATAGGAATAAAGGTTTACCCCGTTGTAAAAGAGCGCTTCCGTTTTTATGTAGCAGCCAGCTTTATCAATCATATTAAGTTTACGGAAGAGTTTGTGACCGAAAAACGACCGCGTGTTATTCCTAACAACATTTGGGCTGACAATGTATTTGTTTCCAGTAACGACAATCCGTTTATGGCGGGCAATAATAAAAGCATCGTTGAAAATGCTTCTTACACCGAAGGGGAACAGGCAGAGTATTTCGGTATGCGCGGCTTAAGGCGTTACTATGCTTCCTTCTATGCTTCGGCAGGAGTGGAATATATCCACAAAAAGAAATACATATTTTTTACGGAGCCCATGTTCTATATGAGCCTGAACGAAATAGGCAGGCAGGAAAGGCGTAAATACAATGTTGGAGTAAGCGGTGGATTCAGGTATCAGTTCTAAAATCCTGTTGCCCGGGTTAGGATGGTAATGTAAAATGCAAAGAGCGTTTCAATTAAAACTGAAACGCTCTTTGCATTTTGTATTCTAAAAGTCCCCTTTAGGGAATTTAGGGGTTTACTTAATATTCGGATTCGACTCTCTAGCTACAAAGAAGAAAGTTAAGCCTATAGTCAATAGAAAAAGGCCAAGCACTAATGGAATCATGTGACCTGTTTGAAACATGCTCATGTGCAGTTTCGGGTCGTTGTATTCGTGGTTGTATGAAGAATTATGCATCACGAAAGTGTAGTAGAGGGTTAATAAACCACCTACGATAGTAAAAATGCCTGCTATTACTTTGCTCATATTGTAATTATTTCGGGGGCGAATGTAAGGCAAAATGAGAAATAGCAAAATGATAATTGCATGATTTGCACGCGCTGCAATGTTATTTTTTCACTTTACTATACGCCTGCTGCAGCAGGTTTAGGCCATGCGGTGTAAGCTCAAATTTTTGAAACGCATAGCGCTTTATCAATCCTCTTCTTCTAAAGGAGGTCATGAACTTGCTTAGGCCGCCCATAGAAAGGTTCGTTATTTTTTTCAATTCCTGATAACTTCCCCCGCCCTTGTTATAGAAATGAAACATCAACGTGGCAGCGTTGCGCACTGTAGAAACCTCCGCATGTTTAAAGCCGGCCTCTTTAAGAGTTTTAACCAGGGCCGAAATTAACTGGCTGTCCGGCTGAATAACTGCCGGAAGTGGGCTATTTTCTGTGGTTTGCCCCACATGCATTTGCGTGGTAGGTAAACTCTGCTTAGATAATCCTACCTGCATTTGCACGTAGGGTTGTCTAACTTCGGTTTGCCCTACATCAGTTTGCATGTGGGATTGATTAAATTCAGGATGCCCTACACGCATTTGTGGGTTGGATTGACTAAGCTCAGTAAGCCCTACATGCATTTGCACATAGGATTGTCTAGCTTCGGTTAGTCCTACATTAGTTTGCATGTGGGACTTCCAGAACGCTGTAAACGCCTCATGTATTTGCGCATCGGGCATACCTTGCTCTTTCAGCCCTATATGCATTTTCAACCACTCATTTTCCTTCTTCAAACCATCATTTTGCTCAATCAGTAGGGCTATAATTCGGTTTAAATGACCGTTATCTAAAGCCAACTGGAAATTTGTTGTTTCTGACATAGGACTTTTCCTTTCCACCAAAAATACAAAATGGTCTTCTAAAACAAGAACCTGATGTTTTACACAATTTCTGACGGCTATCCTGTAATTATCAAAATCTAGCACTACCTTCGCGCCCTCTTATGATAGCTGTTTCCAATATCGAACTACATTTTAGCGGACGGGTGATGTTCGATAAGATATCTTTTCTTATCAACGACAATGATAAAATAGGTCTTACAGGCCGTAACGGTGCCGGTAAATCAACCCTGCTTAAAGTGCTCAAGGGCATTCAGCAAATTGACGGTGGCGATATCATGTATCCCAAAGGAACGGTAATTGGCTACCTGCCACAGGAGTTACACTCGCAGTCCGACCTTTCGGTAATTGAAGAAACCAAAAAGGCGTTTGAGCTGGTAACGCAATACAACAACGAGAAGGAAGACATCATGCACCAGATGGAAACCCGCACCGACTACGAAAGCGATGCCTACATGCAGTTGATTGAGCGTCTGGGCGAAGTGGAACATCAAATTGAATTGCATGATGGTTACGGTGTAGAAGAACAAACCGAACGCGTATTAAAAGGCCTCGGCTTCGACCCGGTAGATTTTGAGAAGCCAATGAAAACCCTGAGCGGTGGATGGCAAATGCGCGTGGAGTTGGCAAAGATTCTTCTTGCCAAACCCGATTTAGTTTTGTTAGATGAGCCTACTAACCACTTAGATATTGAATCGGTTTTATGGTTGGAAAAATTTCTGAAAGATTATCCGGGCGCAATCATCATGGTTTCGCACGACAGAAGTTTTCTCGATAACATCACCAAGCGCACGGTTGAAGTAGGCAATGGAAATATTGATGATTACAACGCGCCCTACACCAGATACATTGAGCTGCGCAAAGAAAGACGCGAGCAATTAATTGGCGCTAAGAAAAATCAGGACCGTGAAATTGCGCAGATAGAACGAAACATTGATCGCTTCCGCGCCAAGGCTAGTAAAGCAACTTTCGCGCAGTCGTTGATTAAGAAGTTAGATAAAATGGATAGGGTTGAAGTGGAAGAAGAAGATGCTTCTGCCATGAATCTGAAATTTCCGGGGGCTCAGGCATCGGGTAAAACAGTAGTGGAAGCAAAACATATTTCAAAAAGTTTTGGTGAGAAAAAAGTAATTGTTGATCAGAGTTTTCAGATTGACCGTGGAGAGAAGATTGCATTTGTAGGGAAGAACGGAATGGGTAAAACCACGCTTACAAGAATTCTGGTTGACGGGCTTAACCATGAAGGAACATTCACACTTGGCCATAATGTTACCGTTGGTTACTACGCACAGCACGCTGCCGATTCAATGGACGGAAAAGATACCGTGCTTGAAGTAGTAGATAGAGTTGCTACTGGTGATATTCGCACCAAGCTGCGCGATATGCTTGGCGCCTTTCTTTTTAAAGGCGATGATGTATTTAAGAAAGTAAAAGTATTAAGCGGTGGAGAGAAAGGACGCTTGGCACTTTGCAAAATGATTCTGGAGCCGCGTAACTTCTTAGTGCTCGATGAGCCTACGAATCACTTAGACATGATGTCGAAAGAGATTTTGAAGAATGCGGTAAAGCAATTTGAAGGAACCGTGATTATTGTTTCGCACGATAGAGATTTCCTTCATGACCTGACGACCAAAACATTTGAGTTTACCAGAGAAGGTATTAAGCAACACATTGGTGACATCAACGATTTCTTAGCAAAGAAGCAGGTAGAAGATATGCGCTTGCTGGCGAAGAAGGATGAGGTGAAGAAGCCGGAGGTGAAATCAAAAACACAGGAGAATACAGTTTCAGCGGATAAGAGTAAAGAGAAAGAAAAGGAAGTAAAGAAGCTGAAAACTGATATCGAGAAAAGCGAAAAGAAAATTTCTGAACTCGAAACACAAATTTCGAATACTGATAAAAAGCTCCTCAACTCCGAACAATATACACTACTCACCAAAGACCCTAATTTCTTTTCCAATTACGAATTGCTTAAAAAGCAATTGGAGAGCGAGATGAAAAACTGGGAATCACTTTCAGCACAACTCGAGAAAGTATAATCGAATTTATTTTGTCATCCTGAGCGCAGCTTTGCGCAGCGAAGGATATTGTATTTAATGTTCCACTTCTTTAAGAACTGGAACATTTTTTTTATAGTGCAGTGATCCAACTTCGAACTCCCTGCGTAATTGTTGTTGTATTTAATTTCTAAACCTCTGCGAGTTTGTTTTCCCGGGTATTCTAATGAGCAGAAATTAAACAACAACAAAATGAAACCAAATAATATAATTCGTATAAGCATTGTCGCTTTACTGGCAGTTACAGTTGCAGGAATTTCTTCCTGCAAAAAGGAAGAGGATAAAATTTTACGCTCTAAGTCTTATACCATGAGCACGTATGATAATTCGGGTATAAGCGGAACGGTAGAGTTTAAAGAAAACGAAAACGGAAGCACTACTATTCATACACACATGATGGGCACCATGGATGGCCTTAGCTATCCTGCCCACATACATAACGGACCTATAACAGCTCCGGGTGGAGTGAATATTGATCTTGGCCCGTTTGCATCGAGTGGTGGTATGACAACCAGTGATAAAACAGTTACTAATGATTACGATGAAATGATTGCTTTTAACGGATGCTTTGTGGCTCATAATCCGCAGGCAGCCGATCCGCTTACATCTTATGTGTTAGTAGGAAATATAGGAAGCAACGCACCGTAAAAGATACTTGAATCAATCTCTGTCGTTCTTTTTGTTCATATGTGGGTTCATGGTCAGGGGCGAAAGCCCCTGACTTTTTCAAACTAACTCACTTAATACAATATATTTGACAGCAACAACAGCATACCTGGCCCAATCAAAAAAATATACAGAAGAGTTTCTTTGCTCTGAGCTAAAGAGCAAAAGCAAACTTGCGTTTGAATATCTGTATGATAACTATAGTCCCGCATTATATGGAGTTATTTTTAATATACTTCACCACGAAGAAGCAAGCAACGATGCATTGCAGGAGGTATTTGTAAAAATTTGGAACAACTTCGAATCCTACGACCCACAGCGTTCACGCCTTTATACCTGGATGATGAACATAGCCCGCAACCACGCCATTGATAAGTTGCGCTCCAAAGCAATGAAAGGCGAGCATGAACTAAAAAGAGACAAAGATTTTGCAAGGAATATACATGCTACCACATCGCAGTTTGTAGATGGTATTGGATTAAAAAAAATGGTTGACCAATTGGAGAAAGAGCAGAAGGATATTATTGACCTGTTGTATTTCAGAGGATTTACTCAAAGTGAAGTGGCAGAAGAACTAAGCATACCATTAGGAACGGTAAAGAGCAGAGTACGATTAGCTATGAATAAACTCAGAAAATACTTTATATAACGTGGAAGCAAAACAACTTATAGAATCAGGTTCGCTTGAACTGTATGTGATGGGCTCACTCCCTGCCGAAGAAATGAAGCAGATTGATGAGTTGCGCAAAACCAGCAAAGAAGTGAACGATGAAATTCATCGTATAGAAAGCGCTTTGGAGGAGTTTGCCTTTGCGCAATCGCTGCATCCTAAGGCAGAGTTGAAAGATGAAATAGCAGCACGAATTGGTTTTGGAGTCGAATTGGATTTAGATATGGACAATATTAAAACCATTATTGTTCACTTGCGTCCGGTAATGCGCTTTGCTGCTGCTGCCGGAGTTGTATTGATACTCGGTTTATCTGTAACTACTGTTTATTTCGTTAACCGCTACAACAGCACCAATAACGAGTTATTGTCGCTTAAATCAGAGCAGTCAGTACTGGCTAACCAGGTTAAACACATCACTAGTGAAAGTGAACAATTGAAGAATGAGATAGCGGTTGTTTCAAATCCTGCTCATCAGCATATCTTACTTAATGGCCTTCCAATTTCACCAACATCAAAAGCTATAGTGTTTTGGAATAAAGAAGAAGGGAACACTTTTATCAATGCCTCGGCCCTTCCTCAAATAGCTGCTAACGAACAGTTTCAGCTTTGGGCAATTGTTGATGGAAAGCCGGTGGATTTAGGAGTAATAAATAAGGATACATCCTTCGCAGAAATGAAACAAGTGAAGAATGCAGTAGCGTTTGCTATTACCCTTGAGCCACTCGGAGGAAAATCAGTTCCCACAATGGAGAAGATGTATGTATTGGGAAATGTTTAATCAGCTTCCTGCTTTCTGAAACGTATATTCAGAAACTCTACAAACAGCGAGAACAACACAGAAATGTAAACGAAGGCTTTGTTTACATGAGCCTCAAATCCTTCCAGCACTAGTGTTAAGCCAATCATAATTAAAAACGAAAGCGCAAGAATCTGTAGCGTTGGATATTTATTAATGAAATTGGAAATAGCCCCTGCAAAAAACATCATCACTATTATGGAGATGATTACAGCCGCCATCATTACAATTACATGTTTGGTAAGGCCTACAGCTGTAAGGATCGAATCGAAGGAAAACACAATATCAATAAAGACTATTTGAAGTATGATAGACCAAAATGCCGTGGCCGCTATACTTTTGGTAGCCTCGTGCTTACCCGAAACTTTACCATGAATTTCAGTAGTTGATTTAGCAAGCAGGAAAAACCCACCCAGTATTAAAATCAAATCACGCCCTGAAATAGCTGCGGCTTCAGCAGCATGGTCCATTTTGATGGATTCAAAAATTGACTGAAGCGGCAAAGTGAACAGCGGTTCTGTGAGGCCTATTACAAACCCGATAAGTGTAAGTAATATCAGGCGCATGATCAGCGCCATAAACAATCCAAGAGTGCGGGCGCGGGCTTGCTGAGCCTTTGGCAGTTTTGCTGCTGTAATAGAGATAAAGATGATGTTATCTACACCAAGAACAATTTCCAAGAAGGTGAGAGTTAGTAAACTGATCCACGCATCCGGTGTGCTGAAAACTGAGAAGTCAAAATCCATAGGGCGAAAATAGGATTTTGCCCAATATAGATATTTGCGTAGTGGAAAGCCGGAATTTTGGGTAAAGTACGAGGGCATTATTTTTATGTAACCACTTACATAAATACTTTTATATTCGCATTATGAGTAAAACAGGGACGGACTTAATCAAGCATCTAGGTGAATTGGCTTTTGCGACAAGATTGAAGAGGCTGGCAGAATCACTTCAAGCAGATGTGGGCAGAATTTATCGTGAAATGAACGTGGACTTTGAACCCAAATGGTTCACTATGTTATATGCTCTTTATCATAATGAGTCGATGAGCGTTATAGAGCTTTCTAATCTTTTGAAGCTAACCCACCCCGCCATTATTCAGTTTGGAGAGCAGATGCAGGCAAAAAAATTGGTTGTTTTTGTTAAGGACAAAAAGGATGCACGCAGAAAATTGATTCAATTGACAGCAAAAGGGAAAAACATATTCCAGGGAATTGAACCTATTCTACATGAAATAGAAATGGCCAACAGGGAATTTCTGCGGGAATCAGGATCAGATGTTTTAGGAATTGTTGAAAAGATGGAAAAACAACTTGAAATAAAGAGCATGTACAAGCGAGTGAATGAGAAGCTCGCGAATGCTTTCAGAAGAGAAGTTGAAATAGTGAATTTCTCAACGGCATATAAAGAGGATTTTAAAAAGCTCAATGTTGAATGGCTAAAAAAATACTTTACAGTGGAGCCAGTAGATGAAAGAGTATTGAACAATCCCGAAAAGGAAATTTTAGAAAGGGACGGGCAAGTATTTTTTGCTCTTTACCGAGATGAGGTAATAGGCACTTGTGCTGTTAAGAAGACCACTCCGAAAACGTATGAATTACTAAAGATGGCCGTCACAGAAAAATTCCAGATGAAAGGTGTTGGGCGATTGTTGATGAGTAAAGCGGTTGATTTTGCAAAGACTAAAAAGGCTAAGGTACTTGAACTGGAAACCAGCAGAAAGTTAGAAAGTGCTTTGAAACTGTATGAGGATTTTGGTTTCAAAATCTCGGAGGAAGTGCCGAGCGGAGATTACCAGCGGTGCACAATAAAAATGACTTTGGATTTGTCGAGCTTGATTCTGGCTTTGATTACAGCCACAGTTTTCGCAGGGTACATGTCATTGTTGTTGAACAAGTCAAATTTTGCGCTGCCTGATATTTCCATGTTTCATTTGATGCACTATGTCAAACAGGTTTCAGTAATCATATCAGTGTTTGTTCAATAAAAAATCGGTTGCGGGCGGGCTTTTGGGTTAAGAAAATAGGGTATCGCAAATCTCCATTTCTGCCTTTGGCCTCGCTCCGCAAACCGTAACACCAAGTTAAGAAGAAATTCATCTAAACTCTATTTTATGTTTAAGCTTCTTTTATTAGGCCCCTTTCTTACGGCCACCAGTTTAGTTCCGCCACCGATAGAAACACATATGGCAACTATACGCACAATAGAGGTTCCTAAAATTACCTCACAGGCGTTAACGCCTCCCAAAATTGATGGCAACCTGAATGATGTATGTTGGAGTAATGTAGAGGTTAGCACCGATTTTGTTACCAATCAACCGGAGTTTGGCAAACCCTCCGCTTTTAGAACTGAAGTGAAAATTTTGTACGATGATAATGCGGTTTACATAGGTGCCTATCTTTTCGACAAGGAGTGTAGCAAGGTTTCCTGTCAGCTCGCTGGAAGGGATGAAACCTCTAATGCCGATTTGTTTGCAGTTGGGTTTGATACTTACAATGACAAGCTGAACGGCTTTCGGTTTCAGGTTAGTGCAGCAGGGGTTCAAAGTGATACGCGATTATCCCCAGGAAGTAATGATGTAAATTGGGATGCAGTGTGGTTCTCGAAAGTAAGTATGAAAGAGGATGGGTGGGTTGCTGAGATTAAAATTCCTTATTCAGCACTTCGCTTTCCTAAGAGGGAAGATCAAACCTGGGGTTTGCAGTTTGTGCGGTTTGTCCAGCGCATTAATGAAGTGTCTTCATGGAGTCCTGTAAATCCGAAGATTGATGGAGTCGTTAATCAATGGGGGAGGTTGGAGCATTTGATTAATATCAGCCCACCACTACGCTTATCATTCATTCCTTATTTTACAGCAGGCTTCCAACGCGATCCAGTTTCTATGGTTCCTAAGGTAATGGCTAATAGAAAAATTATCAGTGGGGGAATGGATATTAACTGGGGAATCAATGAAAGCTTTACCCTTAATACAACTCTGATTCCCGATTTTGGGCAAGTTCAGAGTGATAATAAGGTTTTGGTGCTGGGACCTTTCGAACAGCAATTTAGCGAACGAAGGCCTTTCTTCACGGAGGGAATTGAGTTGTTTAATAGAAGAATAAGTCTTGCACCCGGCCAACTATTCTATTCGCGCAGAATAGGGGACGTGCCGACACTGTATTACAATGCGCCATACTTTTTAAAAGAAAAGGAGGTACTTAAATCGAATCCTGGAGCTACTCAACTTTACAATGCCACTAAATTGTCAGGAAGAACGAATAAAGGTTTGGGAATTGGAATGCTCAATTCGGTTACTGCTCCTATGCATGCCGTTATTGAGGATGAAATCTCCGGAGCCAAAAGAAAGGAACAAACTGAGCCCTTGGCTAATTACAACGTATTGGTTATTGACCAGTCTTTAAAGAATAATTCGCGCATTGGATTAACGAATACGAACGTTATACGCAAGGGCGACTGGCGCGATGCTAATGTTACTTCACTTAATTTTCAGATCAGAGATAAGACCAACACGTTTTCACACAGCGGCTTTACAAACCTGTCACAGATTTATGATAAATCAATCAGCTATAAGCCTCAGTTGGGGTTTTATACCGACTACCAGTTTTCAAAAATCAGTGGCAATTTCAGAATGGATTTTGAACAATATATTATGAGCGATAAGTATGACCAGAATGATTTGGGTATACTATATCATGCTAATGAAGTCTCAAATTTTATTGGTTTAAAGTACTTTGAGTTTATTCCAAAAGGAAAATTGAATAGTTGGGACGCTTATATAAGTCTTCAGCAAACATCGCTGTATAAACCCTTTGCGTACCAGGATGTAACGGCAAATGCCGGACTGGATTTGTTGTTTACTAATTTTTGGTATACCGGTTTTTTTACAACAGCTAAACCCGTTCGATACTACGATTATTATGAAGCAAGAACTGAAGGCGTGAAGTATCTCAGACCTGAAAACTGGTATATCAATTGGTATGCGGGCAGCGATAACCGGAAGGCCTTTTATATGGATGTGAATATTGGCTTTGCTGAATCGCCTATTCCAAATGATCCATATTTTGAAGCTGCTGTCACCCCTAATGTGCGCATAAAGGACAGAGCGATACTATCACATAGTGTTACATGGAATACCGATTTCAAAAATTTCGGCTTTGCAGATCTCGATGAGGAAGGAAATCCGGTTATAGGCGCCCGCAAACTAAGGACTGTTACCAATACTTTTAATGCAAAGTTTTTTATAACCCCGATCATGAATGTGATGTTTAGGGCACGACACTATTGGAGTAGAGTAAATTATATGGATTTCTACTCTTTAGATGAAGCCGGTGAGATTCAGAAAAGAGAGTGGAATACTAACAGCAACCAGAGTTTCAATTTGTGGAATGTTGATTTGGTATACAATTGGCAATTTGCACCGGGTAGTAATTTAATTTTCACTTGGAAACAGAACATTTCTCAAAGCGATCAGGCAGTAGAAGATAATTACATTGCTAATGTGGGTAAGACTTTTGAAACACCCCAAGCGAACATGGTTTCACTTAAGGTAATCTACTATTTGGATTACGCCCAATTGAAGGAGGTAACGAATAGGAGAAAATTGAAAAAGCAGGATTTGGGTTAGTGTAAGTACACAAGAACAGCTCAATCTCCGGATTTGCTAACGAGTGTGCCGTTTTGTACGTTGTTAGTCCAGGTGCCGGAATACTTCTCGCCATCCGCCCATGTGAATGTCCCTTCACCATGCATTTTGCCACTCGTGAACGCACCTTCATATTTATCACCATTGGCCCAAGTAAAGGTACCTTTACCTGTTCGGCTGTTATTGGTGAACTCACCCGCATATTCATCGCCATTTGCCATAGTTAATTTTCCGAAGCCCTCTTTTTTGTCTGCTACAAATGTTCCGTCAAATACATTACCATTCCTGTAGAAATATTTTCCTTTACCGGCCTTCATGCCATTGAGAAGCATCCCTTCATAACGTTCTCCACTTGCATAGAAGACAGTTCCCTTTCCGGTCACGCTATCCATTGTAAACTCACCAACGTAGCGGATACCATTGATGTATAAGTAGGAGCCCCATCCCTGAATGTGATCATTTACAAACTGACCGGTGTATTTATCTCCGTTAGCAAACTCATATGTCCCTTTTCCACTTCGTTTATCATCCACCCAATCACCGTAGTAAGAAGAGCCATCCTTAAAACCCGCACGACCAAGACCATTTCGTTTGTCGTTTTTCCAGTCACCGCTATACATAGATCCATCATTCAGAAGAGCTTGTCCGTAGCCATGCATTTTTCCGTCTTTATAGCCGCCATCGTAGCTTCCGTTGGTGATAATTATCTCACCGGCTTGAGAAAATGCACAAGAGCAGAGAAGTAAGGTAAAAAATAATAGAAGCACACGATTTTTGTTCATGATTACTCTTATGGAATTTCAGAATACGTAAGACTGAGACCAAAAGTCCCCGTTAGATACAAGATAGAATACGTCTGAGGCCGAAAAAGGTTACAGGCTTTGAAGTAATTGGGGTTGCAGTTGTTTGAGTACAAAACTCTTGCGGTGTAGGGGAGTATGGCCGTGTTTTATAATGGCCTTTCTGTGTTTTTCGGTACCGTATCCCTTGTTGTTTATCCAGTCGTAATGAGGATATTTCGAATGAGCCTTTTCCATAAAATCATCACGGTATGTTTTAGCCAGGATGGAGGCAGCAGCAATGTTCATGTATTTACCATCGCCTTTAACAATGGTTTTATGAGCAATGCTTTTATACGTATGAAAGCAGTTGCCATCCACCGCAATAAAGTGAAAGGGCAGTGTAAGATTATCCAGTGCCACGTGCATTGCCATTAATGAGGCTTGCAAAATATTGATGTCATCAATCTTGAAGTTGTCAATACTTGCTACAGCATAATTCAAGGCTTCTTTCTCAATAAGAAATCTAAGTCCTTCACGTTGCTTACGAGATAATTTTTTCGAGTCGTTCAGTATTTCATTCTTAAAGTCAGTAGGAAGAATGACAGCTGCAGCAAAGACAGGTCCTGCAAGGCAGCCCCGGCCTGCTTCATCGCAGCCTGCTTCAATAAATTTGTCCTGATAATGCGTAAGAAGCATAAGGTTATGATACGAATAAAAGCGAATATGCAGGATTAGAATTTGACTTCAGCGTCCAGGTCCCAACCTCCTTTAAGCTGATACGTATCTTTATAAATAAACATTTTTTCCGGCTGAATTTTGTTTTTGAAATTACCAGTATCCCACTTACCATTTCGATTTTTATCATCGATCACAAGAAACTTATAGCTACCGGATAAGATATTTTCTACACTTACTTTTCTTTCCCCGTTGCCAGTAAAAAGAAATTCTTTCATGATTTCATCATTTGCATTCAATAATCTTACAATATAATAGTTCTCAGGGTGGTCGGTTTTCAGTGTAATCCGCAGGTTGCCATAATTATCTTTTCCAGTGGTTCGGAACTTATATATTGTTTTTTTATTCCATGTTCCAAGAATATCCTGAAAAGTGGAGTCCGGTATTTCAAGTGAGTATAGAGTATTTTCTTTTTTTTCAAGCTCAAACAAAAGGGTCTGTTTAGTTTTCTCATCTAAAGAAAATTTGTGTTCCACAACATGGCCTGATGAATCGATAATCTGAAGCTGTTTAGACTGGTTTATATAAGTGACAGGACGGGACAGATTTATTTTAAGCGGCTTATAAAGGTCTGCCACGTTCCAAATGTCTTTATTTTCAGCCTTATCTTTGGTTGTAACTAGCTGGTTTACAATACTTAATGAATTAGCTCTGTTTGTAAGCAAAGAATCTTTTGAAATGAACTTTAATTCTATTCTGGAGGTATCAAAAAGAGTATCATTGGCAATCAGGTAGATGTCTGTTTTGTTTATGTAATGATTTGAATACCAGTAGTTTATGGTGTCATTGGAGTCATAGAAAAGGGCAAAGTCCCCGTCTGAGAAGAGTTCTCCGTTCAACTTAAAGTTATTAATTGGTTGGGTGTAACTTATTTGTAAATGACCGGGAGCGATGGAGCGGACCTCATTAAGTTTCAACTTATTTTTGTTTTCATCAAACAGTAGAAGATTTATTGTCGATGAAACTGAATCTGTAAGCTTTAATATAGAGTCTGAAAACGCTATCATTTCATTTGGTTGATCATATAAGTAGTTGTAATTCTGATCCTGTAAAGCATAGACAAAATATTTTCCAGCCTTAATATTGCTGATTTGAAACTGCCCTTGTGTATTGGTCTTTGCGAAGTAATAGGGCTTTGTTTTCAAGATTCCATTAATAGAATCCTCAGGGTAAAGTGCAACCACAACAGCCTCTGCGGGCTTGTTATCCTTGGCTAGAATCACTTTACCACTTACACTTTGCGAGTCAATGAAATCTCCGGTTGAGAATACGTAAGTAAAATTATTGGCAGTGTTTCCCTCGTTAAGATCTTTAATATCCTCTGCAAAATTGATGGTATAGGTGGTGTTTGTGCGAAGCGTACCTTTTAATTTTATAGTAAGGGTCTTTCCGGATACGGTAAAATCCGGGCGTTTCTCGAGAGGTGGCGAAATTATTGTTTGTGCAAACCCTGAAGGCTTTATAAATTCATCAAAAGTGATGTGAATTTTGTCCTCCTTGAATTGCAGGCTTTTATCAGGTGGAGATATTTTTTTTGAAACCGGGGGTACAGCATCCTGTTTTCCGCCTTGGGGTACGCTCTCATTAGCACAGCGGGTGAACAGGACGAAAATTAGTGCTATTTTACAGCAATAAGATAGAAATATGGGATCGAGAGAGTAAGGGAAAAACCCATACCTTCTTTTCATCGTTCCTTTATTCCGGTATTCCATTGCTTGAATTTATCTTCCCATATGAACCAGTAAAACCGAAACATCGGCCGGGGAAACCCCGCTAATGCGGCTTGCCTGGCCAAGTGAAGTAGGTCTTATTTTAGCTAGCTTTTGCCGGGCTTCGATGCTCAGCGATTTCAACTTGCTATAATCATAGTCAGCCTGTATGCTTATGTCTTCCAGCTTGCCCATTTTTTGAACCAGCTCCATTTCCTTCTCTATATAGGCCTCATATTTCATCACTATTTCAGCCGACTCAATAAAATCCTTATCATATTTAGACAGGAATTGATCTACCGCTTTCACGCCATTCCTTAGTAATGCCATACTTACCTGCGGTCGCATTAATACCTTATCGAGTTTTACTTTCTGGCTAATAACTGCAGTCCCAGCTTCTTCCAGGGTGGTATTAATTTCACCTGGCTCAGCGCTTGATTGAGCGAAGAAGTCTTTTATTTCTTTTAAGGCTTGTTTCTTTTCCCGCACTCTTTCTACCCGGCTTTCATCTGCCAGTCCAATACCGTAGCCAAGCTCAGTAAGCCGCAAATCAGCATTGTCCTGGCGCAGGAGAATACGAAACTCTGCACGGCTGGTAAACATGCGATAGGGCTCCTCGGTACCTTTATTGATAAGGTCATCAATCAACACTCCAATATAGGCATCAGAGCGCTTTAAAATCAGCGGCTCTTCATCCTTAGCGGCTTTGTGTGCGTTTATTCCTGCCATTAACCCCTGGCATGCCGCTTCCTCATAACCTGTAGTGCCGTTTATTTGTCCTGCAAAGAACAGATTCTTCACCAGCTTAGTCTCCAGGGTTAAATTGAGCTGCGTAGGTGGGAAATAATCATATTCAATAGCATAGCCTGGGCGGAACATCTTCATATTCTCAAAACCCGAAACCTCCTTCAAAGCCTTGTATTGCACATCTTCAGGCAGAGAGGTAGAGAATCCATTAATGTAGATTTCCACGGTGTTCCACCCTTCGGGTTCCACAAACAGCTGATGCCTTTCCTTATCAGCAAACCGGTCAATCTTATCTTCCACTGAGGGACAATAACGTGGGCCAAGTCCTTTTATTCTACCACTGAACATGGGGCTTTTATCGAATCCTGTGCGGAGGATGTCGTGAACCTTTTGGTTGGTATAGGTGATGTGGCAAGACAGTTGCTTACGGGGCATGTCAGGTTGAGCGTAGTCGAAACCGCCTTGTCTTGACCCTTCGGCTTCGCTCAGGGTGACATCTTTTTTTGCAAACGGATTCATCCCTTTCTTAAAAGAAAACCCCGTTACTTCTTCATCTCCGAACTGCTCCTCCATTTTGGAGTAATCAAGGCTGCGACCATCTAAACGTGGCGGAGTTCCTGTTTTCATTCTACCCGCTTCAAAGCCAAGTTCCACCAATTGCTCGGTAATACCATGTGCCGCCTTTTCTCCTGCCCTGCCCCCTCCAAAGTTCTTTTCACCGATATGAATAAGTCCGTTCAGGAAGGTTCCGTTGGTTAAAACCACCGATTTAGCCGGTATCTCTATCCCCATTGAAGTGAGGATTCCGCACACTTTTCCGCCCTTTACTAACAGCCCACCAACCATATCCTGCCAGAAATCCACATTTTTAGTGTCCTCCAGCATGCTTCTCCACACACTTGCAAACATCATCCGATCGTTCTGAGTGCGGGGGCTCCACATGGCAGGGCCCTTGCTGCGGTTAAGCATCCGAAACTGCACCATACTCTTATCGCTCACTATTCCCGAATACCCCCCAAGGGCATCAATTTCCCGCACTATCTGGCCTTTAGCTATACCGCCCATAGCAGGATTGCAACTCATTTGGGCAATGGTTTGCATGTTCATAGTAACCAGCAGCACACTGCTGCCCATATTGGCAGCCGCAGCGGCCGCCTCGCAACCTGCGTGACCGGCACCTACCACTATAACATCATATTCTTTAAACATGGCGCGAATATAGGGAATGGTTAATAGTTAATCGTTTATTAGAATAATCGGGAATTGTTCTACGTGGAACAGAAAAAGACCAGCATTCACAGCACACAACCCGCAGGAACAGCACAAAACCAGAAAAAAAATTGTTCCACATAGAACATTTTGTTGTAAATAATTGATTATAAATGCTTTACATGAAATTGGCTGGTCTATTATTTGAAATTTGCCATCTGTTTCAGCCATTTATCCTCCATCTTCCTCATTTCAGCCTTTTGAACCTTGGTTTTGTCCTTATAGCCCAACAAATGCAAAACCCCATGGAACATAACGCGGTGAAGCTCTTTGCTAAACCTTTCCTCGCTTTCTGATTTCTGACTTCTGATTTCTGATTTTCTATCTTTCAACTGCAAGCTATTCTCCTTTACCCTCTCCACCGATATATAAATCTCTGCTTCTATTTTATCCTTCTCATCTGAAAGCGGAAAGGTGATGATATCGGTATAGTAATCGTGGTTCAAAAATTTTTTGTTGATGTTAAGCAGGTATTCATCGGAGCAGAAAATGAAAGAAAGATTTACGGTCTGATGTCCGGTGTCTGATATCTGATGTTTGATAAACTCCTTCAGCTTCTTCTTTTCCTTTAAAGAGAACTTTACATCGGCAGTATGGAAGGTAAGAGGCATTGAGTGCTCAAAAATACTTATTCAATTTGAACAGGCTATTCTTAATTCAGGTAGGGCTGTGCTTCTAACAGCAGCTTGTTGTGTCGCTGCCGCATAGATTTAATTTGAGGTTGAAGTTTTGTGTATATGCCGAGCATTTCCTCCGAGGTTTCA
Organism: Bacteroidota bacterium; assembly: GCA_040387015.1. Lineage (GTDB taxonomy): Bacteria > Bacteroidota > Bacteroidia > Chitinophagales > LD1 > Bog-950. Next base: position 36,850 of record JAZKEP010000044.1, on the reverse strand, counting down.
TCCAGTTGGATTACCCATTCGGTTGCACCTTCTTTGGTTTTGGGCAGTTCTCCTAGGTTGCAGTGCGAGGTATAAATTTGTATAAGTTCCGCAAGCCTCGCCCAGTCGCTTTGGGTTTGGTTAGCGAAGGTAAGCATATCGTTATCGAGCTGCGTAAAAGCGGTTATTGTATCTTTAAGCATACTTGCTTTAGTAAGCGCCTCCTGACCCGTTTTGCTCAACAGGGTGTCGTTAAGCAGGGCCCTTATTTTTGTCAGGATGGTTATTGTCTGTTGCGGAAGCTGCTCCATAAAATGGGCATCGTTAACCATCAGGTCTGTTGCCTGCTCATATTGTTGCTTTGCTTTTTTATACGTAGTGTCGAACTCTTCTTTTGTCACGTTAGGGCGAACTTAAAAAATAAATAAGAGAACTAAATTAGCAGTATGGCCGATGTACATACCAAAGAGCAGCGCAGTTATAATATGAGTCGCATTAAGGGTAAGGAAGTGAATGCTTCTTTTACTTTTGTTTATAAATCTATCTGTTTTGGCTAAGCCTCAAAACAATGTTCTTGTTGCCTTAATGAACAATCAAAAAGATTTTCTGATTGCTCAAGAAAAGTTATGGTACCGAATACCTGTAAAAAACGCACCTCCAATTATCAAAGAAGGAAAGGCTAAGTTGATATCATTCTATCATACAAGCGAGTTTGAAAAGGAAAAATTTACCATTCAGTGGTTTGGCGAGATAAGAAAAATATCTGTTGTTAAAAGGAGTGAGTTGTTTCCAAAAGAAGTTAGAAATGCGAAAACAGAAAACGAATATTTCAAAGTCGAGTTTAAAACATTAATGCAACTGCCAATTCCCATTATCAGTTTAAGACCAAGAAGAGTTTTATTTATTCCTACCACAGAAGAAAAATTTTTTGGCTCGAAAGAGCTAAACTTCCTTTTCAACAATAGTTCATTAGGTGATAGATTTTGGAATGAAATGCTGAAACGTAATATATACGCTGAACGCGAGTATTTTATTTCGGTTAGCAGTAGAAATTTCTTTCTTGACTTTGCTGTATTCTGTAAGAATAAAAATATCAATATCGAAACTGATGGTGACTTTTACCATATGGATTCAACTGCTGTAAGAAATGATAAGCAGAGAAATAATCTTCTCGAAAGCCAGGGCTGGTCAGTGCTTCGTTTTACAAGTAAGGATATTGAGGAAGATTTAAATGGCTCAATCAATATTGTGAGAGAAACCGTTAATAAGTATGGAGGGATACAAGATGTAAGAGATCCTGAGCAGTTTAAATATTTGAATGATGATGGAGGTCAAACCAATCTATTTAATTAGCAATCTATCTTTACTATAGTAAACTGAAAATGGAAAAGCAAAACATCATCAGCGGATTTTTAAACGTTGACAATACGCAACCCGAGTTTCTGAAAAACTTTCTGGAGGAGGTGAGCAAGCGGCAGCATGTGCGCGAAAGTTTTGAGATACAACTCGGCCTGCTCGAGATACACGAAGGCGACCAGGTGCTCGATATTGGTTGCGGCATTGGTGTGCAGGCAAAAGAGATGGCCGCGCTGGTGGGTAAAACAGGAATGGTAACCGGCACCGATTTGAGCACCGCCATGATTGATATTGCGCAAAACAGCACGGCAACTTCGGGCCTGCCGCTAAAGTTTATGGTGGCCGATGCGGTTCATCAGCCTTTTGTAAGTGAGAGTTTCGATTGCCTGCGCACCGAAAGGGTGCTGATGTATATTAAAGATACGGCTGCTGCGTTTACCGAATTTAAGCGACTGCTGAAACCGGGAGGCAGGCTGGTGGTGTTCGACACCGACTGGGATGCCATGATGATTGCCCATACCGATAAAGCACTGACACGAAAAATTGTGCGCTATGTTTCTGACAGTTTCCCCAGCGGGCGGGTAGGTGGTGAGCTGTTTCATTATTTAAAAGACAATGGTTTTAAGGATGTAAAAGTGAAACCCTTCAGTTATACCGACCGCCAACTGGATGTAACCAAAAAAATTTGTGAGGGGGTGTTGCAAACAGGTGTTTCCGAAGGCGTTTTTACTGCCAACGAAATAGCTGCCTGGTGGGAAGTGCTGAAACAGGATTTGAAAAACGACAAATTTTTTGCTTCCTATTCCTGCTTCATTGTTTCGGGTACGAAATAATACCCGCGCTGAGAAAATACTTCTCAATTTCCCCAGCTATATTCTATAACGCCCCAGCAATAGCTGTTAAATGCGGCAAAAAACCGGGGTTTCTGCGGCTAACTGCTTTGGCACAGCTGTTGCAATTTACAAGTCAACTAAATGAGTAACATCAAATAGTAACGAGGCGGTTCGCAAGAACCGCCTTTATTTTTTGTGCTTATAAGCAGCGCTCTACTTCTTCCCTTTCTTCTTCGCCTCAATGTTCTTTTTGCGTTCTTCAATTTCCTCTTCGGCAATTTTGCGCGCGGCTTCTTCCAGCTTGCGCAGCGATTTGGTTGAAAGTTTTTTAGCAATGCTGTCCACATCGGGCAGTGGCTGATCGCTGCGAATTTCCTGCAGCGCGTGATTTTCAATATCGCGGGTATGCCTGTCAGGCTGCCAGATAAAAAAGTCGTTGGGCCGCAGATTAAGGTCGTAGCAAAAAATTTCGAGGTGGCGCATATCCACCTTTACCACCTTGCCGCTTAAATAGCGCTTGATAATATCATCGCTGATAGCGCGCTTGCGTAGCCAGGGATAAGGTTCGTCAATTCCTTTCATCTTTAAAACGTTTCGTAAGTTGAATGCCAGCATACTGTTTTGATTTTAGGTTATAAAATTCATTGCAGTGCGAATTGCGGAAGACGTGACGATATTTTCATATTCGAAACAACCTATAGTTGTAATTAAATTTCCTATAAGCGTTACGAAACAGCCGATGGCTGTAACTAAATTGCCTATATAGGCTACGAAACAGCCTGAACGTTTAATGGAACGGCCGAAACATGTAGGTAAACAGCCTATACCATTCACTTAATTTCCTATAGCTGTAACGAAACAGCCTATATGCCCTTTGGAAGGGGCTTTTGCTATTGCGCGAAGGGCAGCAAGTGTTTTCATTTGTGTCATCAAATTATTTCATCATTTAAAAACACACATACCATGACAGATGAACAGGAAGATAAATTAGGCATGTTTGAAAAGGTCGCTTCTTTTCTGGATACCAAAGCCACCGAGCTGGCAGGGGTAACTCAAATTGCGGGTATAAAAACCGAGCTGGACGATAACATAGAGGCCATTGTAGATGAAGCGGGTGTTGCCACCAGCGACACCACGGGTTTCACCGATGAAAAAGCGCAGGAGCGCGTTGATTTAGAAGTAATAACCCTGAAAGTAAGCCGCGCTGCTGCCGCTTATTTTTTGAGCATTGGCAGTTTGGGCAGCATAAAACTGGCCGACTATATTAAGAGCGATCTTGAAGGTTCGCGCGATAACGATTTGTATGTAAAGGCAAAATACCTTTACAAGAAAGCGCTGGTGGTGCAGGCCAGCCTGAGCGGTTTTAACAGTGGCCCTGCCGATGTAACGGCACTGAACGATGCGCTGGTCGCATTTTTTGATGTGATACAATTGCCTGCCGAAAAGCGTGGCGAAAAAGTGGTGTCGGGTGTGGAAGTGGATGAGCTGTTTCAGCAAACTGATTTGCTGCTCGATCAACTGGATATTTACATGCTTACTTTTGAAGCGGTGGACAATGAGTTGTTCCTGCTTTATCTGCAGGCGCGGGCAATAGATAACAGCGGGGGCGGAAGCGGAACCGATACCAACGTGCTTACCGGAACGGTGGGCATGGGCACGGGGGTAAATATTCCTTTTGATGAAGAAGATATACAGGCTGATACCAATCTGTTGTTAACCAACCTGGCGCCCAGCGGAGGTCCCATCATTTTCTTTTTCAGCGATACCGAAGGCGGCAGCCCGGGCCCCAGCACCATACAAATAAGTGTAACACCAGGCGACACAGCGGAGGTAATTGCAGTGGCAGCAGGCTACGATATTCCGCGGCCTCTGTTGAATGTGTATAATCCGAATGCTACTCCTATGCCCTGGAAAGCAGCGCACAATTAACAGCAGCAATAAATCTTTAAGGGAAGAATGGGGATATCACATCCCCGTTTTTTTATGTGGCAATTTATTCCATTCCCCAAGATGTGTTTAAAGAGCAATAGAAAAATCATGAATCGCTGTTAAAAGCATAGTTTTTCGTGGTTTGGCACAGTGGCATAGTGCTTGTAATATACTAATCAGTTAAACGAGTAAAATCGAATAACAAAAGAGGCAATCTCGCAAGAGGTTGCCTTCTTTATTTCTCCCCTTCCGCTTGATCTATACCTTAACTAATCTTCACATTGCAAACATACTGTCTGGCACGTATGTGGCGTTACTAATGTAGCAGAGTCAGAGGCGCGAATTTGGCTCTGCAATAGTGAAAAAGAAAGCTGCTGTATAACAGTGGTGAGTATTAAACGGGTGGTGTGGGAAACGCTAGCCCGTTTTTTTTATGTCAACACGGCACCAGAGGGGATTAACTTTTGTTTGCAACACTAAATGCAACAATTTCGAAAGTTTGATGTTATGTTTGTGATGCTTAAGCATTTTCATGGGTTTAAGTGTGTTAGTAAAATGCGGCTGCCTTTTGTGGTGATGGGTACAGCCGCGATAAGCGGGTGGCATGTAAATGCCGCCCGTTTTATTTTTGCCCCGCTTAACTAATCTTCACAACAGGCATAAAACAAATGGCACGGATATAGCGTTATATAATTGTCAGAATTCATTTCTGACTCATGGTTTTTTAGGTGTGTTAATAAAAAAGCGGTTGCCTTTTGTGGTGATGGGTAATCAACCGCGAGTATGGCGGGTGGTATGCAAATACCACCCGTTTTTTTATTCTTTCAGCCATTAACTAATCTTCACAAATCCAGATGCAAGGTTTCTTCGTATGTAACGTTTATAAGATGTCAGAGTCCATTTCTGACTTCATGGTTTAGGTGTGTTAGTAAAAAGAAAGCGGTTGCCTTTTGTGGTGATGGGTTTATCAACCGTGAGTATGGACGGGGGGCGTGGGTAACGCTCCCCGTTTTTTATTTATTTCCGTTTAAGCCGAGCGCGGCCCAAGCATCAGCTCTTTTAACACATACACCAACCATCCTACCGCAATAACAGCTACCGCTCCAGCTATATAAATCCATTCGGCTGAAAAAAAGATGAATGCCCACACTAAAATTCCGGCCACAGCGGGTAAAGGATACAGCCACATGCGGTACGGAAAATTTTCCTGTTTCTTTTTTTGATGGTATAAAATAATACCCACGGCCTGCCCTATGAACTGAACAATGATGCGCATGATAATGATGGCGGTAATCACCTCTTTCATTTTAAACAGCAGGCTGAAAACAAAAGCCATACCTGCCAGCACCAGCAGGCTTACGTGCGGAAAGTGTTTTGAGGGGTGTAGTTTGGCGAATACGGAAAAGAAATTGCCGTCTGCGGCAGCAGCATAAGGCACCCGCGAGTAACCGAGTAGTACCGCAAATAAAGAGCTGATAGCAATAAACAGCACCAATCCAGTAGCTATCTGTGCGGTGGCATGTCCGTAGATGCGCTCAAAGTAAAGGCTTACAATAAAGGGAGAATCTTTCGCCTCTTGCCAGGGTATTACACCGAGTATGGCAACCTGCATCAGCAGATATAGCACAGCAATAATGGCAATAGAAATAAAAATGCTTCGCGGAATGTTGCGCTCGGGGTCTTTAATTTCGCCACCCAAATGACATACATTGTAATAACCCAGAAAAGAGTAAACAGTTTTGATGCTTGCCTGCCCTAGCCCGAAAAAGAAAACAGGTGTAAGGTCAAAAGCACCGGGCGCGTAGGTAAAAGCGAGTGCAGGTTTAAAATGCGGCACTGCGCTTACAATCAGCCAAAGGATAGTGCCGCCTACTATCATTCCCATCAGCACCGATATTTTTCCTATCTCGGTTATTTTACGATAAAGTAAAACAGTAATAAGAATTACCAGGCCACCCGAAACAGCTTTCTGCTCAAAAGCACTCAGCGGAACCAAAAAAGTAAGGTACTGCGCAAAGCCGATAGCGCCCGATGCTACCACCAAAGGCGCCTGTATGATTGTTTGCCAGATGTATAGAAATGAAAGAAGCCGGCCCCATTTCTTTTTGCCATAAAGGTTCTGAAGAAAGTTGTAACTGCCTCCTGCCATGGGCCACTTGGCTCCAAGCTCTGCCCAAACCGAGCCATCCGCAAAAGAAAGAACCGCGCCCAGCACCCAGGCAAGAATACACTGCGGTCCGTTCATGGCTCCTATTATAAAAGGGATAGTAATGAACGGGCCTATACCCACCATGTCAATGGTGTTTATTGCCACCGCCTGCCGTAAACTTAATCCGCGAATTAGATTGCTCACTTAAACAAAGTTTGCCGTTGCTCACTGTTCATGGTCTAAATGTAGAATAATCCGTCATTTGTAATTTTTAGTGCGCTTGCATTATTTTCTATTTTTACCGCCTCTAAAATTAAAACCATGACGCTGGAAGAAACAATCAATAACGACATTAAAACTGCCATGATGGCAAAAGACGAAGCCGGCTTAAGGGCAGTTCGTGCTATTAAGAGTGAAATAATTAAGGCTAAAACCGAGAAAGGTGCTAATGGAGTTATCAGCCCTGAAAAGGAAGTGCAGATGCTGCAGAAAATGGTAAAACAGCGCAGGGACTCTATTACCGAGTTTGAAAAAGCTAACCGCACCGATTTAATTGAAAAGGAAAAAGCAGAAGTGTCGGTCATTGAAAAATATCTGCCGGCTATGATGAGCGAAGATGAAGTGCGCGAAATAGTAAAGCAGGCTATCGCCACAACCGGTGCGGCTACTCAAAAGGAAATGGGCAAGGTGATGGGTGTAGTATCAAAACAGTTAGCCGGCAAAGCGGATAATAAATTAGTGGCTGATGTGGTGAAAAGCCTGTTGGCTTAACCTCGAAGTGCCAATGCCGGAGTACGAAACCTGTTCAATTCCGTATTAAATACTCTTCGCAAGGCCATTCTACTGTTTAAATTTTGGCTATTTAAATCTGTTTCGAATTGAGAGTTTCGGCTTTCGAATTTATACATCCATATGGTTTTCGATATTCTCTTTCTTTTATTTATTGCCTTAGGCTTTTATCAGGGCTACAAAAACGGAATTATTTATTCCATCTTTTCTATCCTCGGTTGGTTTTTGGGTATTGTGGGCGCGCTTAAGTTCTCCTATTTAATTGTAGATACGCTGCACGATTACGCGCACCTTGGTTTAAAAACACTTGCCATTGTTGCTTTCATTTTGGTGCTGGCCTGTGTGGTGGGCTTAATGAAACTTATAGGCTGGGGACTGGAACAGATTCTGAAATCTTTTTCCATGAATCTGTTTAACCAGATTTTCGGAGGTCTTCTTCATTCGCTGGTTGGGGTGTATGTGCTGTGTGTGTTCATCTGGTTTCTGAATAAGATGGAAGTGTTTCCGCAAAGCCAGAAAGAAACTTCGCATGTCTATCCGTATATAAATGATCTCGCTCCTAAAGTTATGGAGATATCAGGAAAAGTAGTTCCCATGTTTAAAGACACCTTCGAGAAATTCGATGACCTTTTCGATAAGCCTTTAATATCAACGTAGCCGTGGTTCTCCTCCTCGACAACTACGATTCTTTCACATACATGCTCCGCGATTATGTTTTACAGTTAGGTCTGGAATGTAAAGTGGTGCGCAATGATGAAATGAGTTTGGAAGAAATGGAGGAACTTGATTTTTCATCAACTATCATTTCTCCGGGGCCCAAAACTCCGCAGCACGCGGGGATAACGATGAAGTTTATTGAACACTTTCACGCATCAAAACCTATTCTTGGAATTTGTCTCGGTCATCAGGCAATAGGCGAATTCTTTGGAGCAAAACTTGCAAAGGCAATAAAGCCGATGCACGGAAAAACATCGAACATTACACATACCAACCATCCTCTCTTCAAAAATCTGCCGGATGAATTTGAAGTAATGCGTTATCATTCACTTGTTCTTAAAGAGGTGGAGAAAACGAATTTGCAAATCATTGCATCTACAAAGGAAGAGGAGATAATGGCAATAGCTCATCCGGAATTGAAGATAGCAGGCGTACAGTTTCATCCGGAATCTGTGCTTACCCCCAACGGTCTGCAGCTGATGAAGAATTGGTTCGATTCGATTTGATTAGTGCATACTACAAGAAATTTATTCTGTTCATATAAGTTAACACGGAACAGATTTTGTTTTCTCTTCAAAAAATTACTTTTGGCCGAAGCAACAGCACACAATGAGTTTTTTGGTAAAGCATGAGCAACAATTCAAATACTGCGAAGAAGGAAATGGCGAGGCCATAGTTTTGCTGCACGGTTTGTTCGGTGCGCTCAGCAACTTCAACGAACTCATTAATTATTTTTCTCCCCGGTATAAAGTATCCATTCCTCTTTTGCCTCTGTATGATTTGGAGCTGGATCAAACTACTGTAACCGGCATGGTTGATTATGTAGATCAATTTGTGGAGTATAAAGGATATGACAAAATCCATCTCATCGGCAATTCGCTGGGGGGGCATATTGCACAGATTTACTATTTGCGCAGACCCGAAAAAGTAAAAACCATGACACTCACCGGTAGTTCCGGTTTGTTTGAAAATTCTTTAGGTGACACATACCCTCGCAAAAGCGACTATGAGTATGTGAGGAAGAAAACCGAAGCAACCTTTTACGATCCTACAATGGCTACCAAAGAACTGACGGATGAAGTTTTTGAAATAGTGAATAATCGTGGTAAAGTAATCCGGCTTGTTTCTATGGCAAAATCAGCGTTGCGTCATAACCTTCGCGAGGACGTTCCTAAAATGAATGTGCCGGTTTGCTTGATATGGGGAAAGGAGGACACAATTACTCCTCCGTTTGTAGCTGAAGAATTTCACAAGCTTCTGCCTGATTCCGAGCTACATATGATAGAAAAATGTTGTCATGCGCCAATGATGGAGCAGCCGGTGGAGTTCAATAATATTTTGGATAATTTTTTGATACGCTATACGTCTAAGTGACGTTGTACGATGAATCGGGTATGTTATATTATGCCAATAATGCTTTTACAAACTAAAAATTTAAACCTTTTGCACGGTTTTTACGTCTATATAATAGTATTAAAATAAAAATGATAGCTCCTCACCTGATATCTCACTCAATACCTCCGCTTCACATGGATGATAGCGGAGAGCAGGCTTTAATGCTTATGCACGAGTATAATGTAAGCCAGCTACCTGTAGTAGATGGAAACAGTTACGCGGGTTTGGTAATTATGGAAGATATCATCAACATGAAACATTTGAGTAAATCACTCAAAAATTTCAGTCAGGCATTTCGCCAGCCATTTGTAAAAGATACTGCCCACATTTTTGATGTAATGAAAGCAGCGCTCGAATTCAATGTTCGGGTAATTCCTGTTATTGATGAAGAGCATAAATACATGGGGCTTATTTCTGCGGAAAGTTGTTTGCGCGCTTTCGCAGTTTTGAATTCGGTAAAAGATCCGGGAGGAATTATTGAGCTGGAGATTCCTGTAAGCAACTATTCTCTTTCTGAAATTTCCAGAATAGTGGAAGAAAATGAAGCGGATATATTTTGTCTTTATACCCACATCAATCAGGAGGAGAATAAGGCCGAAATAACACTAAAGCTAAACACAACAGAAGTGGTCGCAATTGTTGCTGCCTTCGAGCGTTATGAGTATCATGTCAAAGCCGTTTATAACGATGTGGAATACACCGAAGATCTGAAAGACCGGTACGATTCATTGATGCGCTATCTGAATGTGTAAGTAACTTTCTTTCACTCACTGCGGCTTACCCATCCTTAATTCTTATATTTTTACGCCTCGAAAAAATGAGAATTCACAGGCATTGCATTTTCTTTTTATTTGTTCTTCTCACGAAAGTTTCAACCGCTCAGATCGTTACGGAAATCTATGGAACGGTAATCGATGCCTCTAATAAGGAACCAATACCCTATGTAAATGTCCGCTTAGGTTTACTGAAGGCAACTTTGACCGATCCGAAAGGTGAATATCGCATTCGTTCTTCGGAAAGAGTTGATTCTATTTCCTTCTCATACATCGGATTCAGAACCAGAACAGTTCACATAAAACGAGGAGGTACACAAGAGCTGAATATTGAAATGGGTTCAGATGAATTGAAACTGGTCGAGATTACGGTGAAGGCTGGGAAGAAAAAAAAACGGGTGATTGATACAACCGCAAATTATGTTTTCTATCAGGTGCTTAAACATAAAGACCAAAACAGAGTAAATAATCTGGTCAGTTATAAATACGAAAACTATGACCGCTTTCAAATCTCCTTATTAAATCCATCTGAAAAATTTCAGAACTTTGCTTTGTTCCGGCCATTTGGTTTTGCGTTTGCCAATAAAGATACCACCGAAACGGGAAGCATGTATATACCTGGTGTGATTAAAGAAAACATCAGCGATGTATATAGCCGAACCCAACCGAGGAAACAGCAGCGGGTTATTATGAAAGCCGAAAAGATGACAGGTGTAAACAATCCTACGGTCTATAATCTGGTGGAGGTGGAGTTTCGTGAAAATGATCCGTATGATAACCTGTACTACTTTGCCAGAACTTTTTTCAGCGCTCCGTTTGCACCGATAGGTTTGGGTATTTATCATTACTACCTTACCGATACTTTGAAAATTGACGGAAGGGTTTCGTATAAACTTCATTTTGTAGGAAAAACAAAAGAAGACCTGGCATTAAAAGGTTACGCGTGGATTGATTCCGCTACCTGGGCAATTCGCTACATACAATATCGCCCTAATGAAAAAGCAAATTTGAATTTTGTAAATGATTATGATGCCAAGGTGGATTTTACTTTAGTGGATGGAAAGTATTGGATGAAGAGCCGAGAAGATATAAGTTCGGTTGGCTCGCTTTTCAAAAAGCGGAATAAGCTTGGGATGTATATTCAGAAATTGGTAGAGAAAAGAAATTTCGAAACCAATGTTGACTTTCCTGACACTATCTTTTCGGGTCCGGAGGAAAAAATTTTGTTGGACAGCGCTCGATTGCGTCCTCGCTCTTATTGGGACACCGCGCGTTTTTCTCCCTTAAGCCCCTCGCAGAAAAGAGTTTTTGAAATTGCTGACACCTTTCAAAAAGTACCTGCCTTCAAAATGTATCAATGGCTGGGAGTATTTTTTACCTCTGCCTTTGCCGATGCAGGGCCGGTTAGCATAGGCCGTGTTCTGAATTTCATCAGCAAAAATAATGTAGAGGGATATCGGGTTCGGTTTGGTTTAGAAACCCGCTCGCGGTTTATGCCAATAGGAACACCCGTCAATAATTTCTTCCGCACCTTTTATCTCACCGGCTATGGCGCCTATGGGTTTAAGGATAAAGATTATAAATACATGGCCCTGATGCGTATTAACCTGCCAAGGAAAAACGACCGATGGAATTCGCTCGAAGCATTTTACAGGTATGATATTAAAGTGCCGGGGCAGGATGAAAGTCAAACGCTTCTTTCGTTTGATAACGTTATAACCCTCGCCAGCGGAAGAGTTTTTAGTAAATTGATGAAGGTGACCGAATTCGGCATTTCGGTTGATAAGGATTGGTTTAAGGATTTTTCAACCATTATTGGTTTTAAAGAAAAAACCTATTTCGATGTGCCGGGTGTTTCTGATTTCTCTCAAGAAGTAAACAATGTTTTGCTGCCCATTAAGAAATTTAATGTGACCGAGTTTGTCGTTGATAGCCGGTACTCGCGCAAAACCTTATATACAGCAGGAGTGTTTTACCGTTATTACGCAACTACTAAATACCCGGTAGTAATGTTTCGGTACACGCTCAATATAGGAGATATACGAGGCCAGCATTTTAATTCGCATAATATGCTTTTTACCTTCAAGCAGCGTTTGTTTTCGGCTATCGGCTACACCAACTACGAAGTTAAAGCCGGAAAAGTTTTGGGTCGCGCACCTTATACGTCCTGCTATTTGACACAGGGTAATATCGGTGTGTTTTTAGACAGATACAACTATAACCTGTTGCGTGAATTTGAATTTGTAACCGACCAGTACGCGCAGGTTTGGGTCGAACACCACTTCAACGGATTTTTCTTCAACAAAATTCCGGGTATTAATAAATTGAAACTGCGGGAGATAATAATTTTTAAGGGACTGATGGGTAGCTTTACTCAGAAAAACAGGGAGCTGTTGACCGTACCTGCCGAGTTGACATCGCCCAGTAAAATTCCATATGTAGAGGTGGGTTTTGGCATTGAAAATATTCTTTATCTGTTTCGTGTAGATTTTTTATGGCGCGCTACCTACCGCAATAATGGCGGGCAGAACTGGGCTATCAAATTTGTTTTGAAACCAAGCTTCTAACAGAAAACAATTTCTATTTTTCCATCATGATTGCCATCTTCGGAAAAACCTTCAACAAAGACAACACCGTCCACGCACAAGAACTGTTCGATTACCTGGAACAGAAAAAAATGAAGTTTGTAGTGGAGAAAAAATTCTTTCACTTAATGAAAGAAGATTTGAAGCTGAATATTAAAGCCGATGTGTTTGAAAATTTCGATGATGTGAAAGCAAACACCGAAGTGGTATTCAGCATGGGTGGCGATGGCACTATTCTCGAAGCTGTTGTGATGATAAAAGAATCTGAAATCCCAATCCTTGGGATTAACTTTGGCAGGCTGGGGTTTCTTGCCAGCCTTGGTAAAGACCAAATTCACGCGGCCGTAGATGCCATTGAAAAGGGCACTTACATGATTGACAAGCGCACCCTTCTTGAGCTTCAAACCAACAAGCCTTTGTTTGAAGATAATATTGCGCTGAACGACATGACCATTCAGCGAAGAGACCAAAGCAGCATGATTACAGTGAATGCTTATTTGAATGGCGAGTTGCTGAATACTTACTGGGCCGATGGTGTTATTATTTCAACTCCTACCGGCTCTACCGGCTACTCGCTAAGCTGCGGTGGCCCCATACTTTATCCGGCATCGGGCAATTTTGTAATTACTCCCGTGGCCCCGCACAACCTTAATGTGCGCCCTATGGTGGTGAACGATGATTCAATTCTTTCTTTTGAAATAACCGGGCGTGGCGATAGTTTTCTCTGCACGCTCGATGCGCGTTACAAGGCCATTGATTCCTCTTTTCAGTTAGCAATTAAAAAGGCAAACTACCATGCGCATTTGGTGCGCCTTACCGATCAAAGTTTTCTTACCGCCCTAAAAACAAAATTGAACTGGGGCAGCGACCACCGGAATTAGCGGGTTTTATTTTGTCCGCGTTATAATCCATCCGCTACCGCCCTGTACAATTTTTTCACACTCAAATTTCCATCCGGTATTATCTTCTTCTACCCGCCTGCATAAAAAGGAAGGCGACTTTGTTTTCCATTTCCACTCCACTAGTTCCAGCAAAATGATGTCCCCGGGTTTCATATTCATTAGTAAAGTGCGGACATACCCTTGGCGTTTCATCGGTCGGGTTATAAATTTGGCTTTTTCCTCGGCAGTAAGCTTTTTCATGATTTTAGATTTTGATGAGTAATCGTTGAAATGAGCATTTCTTTTGTCCGGTTATGCAGAAATTACCTTCCGAATATAAGAAAAGGATACAATTATATACTAGCAAGGTGTAGATACCCGCTTCAGAAGTATAGGTACCCACTTCAAAAGTAAAGATATATACAACGTAACTATAGTTAGCCACTTTGAAAGAACGGTTAGGAATAATTGATGATTAGTTTCGAACCTTTAAGGTATAGTTAGATACGCTTGAAGTAGGATTCGCCATAACTGACCAAAAAGAAAGATATTTAGTCGTTTTAACCCACTCAAACATAGATTCTGCTGTGTCAGGCTGTTCTAAGAGCCGTTCAGATAAATCAATTGCTCTAGTGCTTTTGGTGTGTTTACTTTTGACTTCTAATTAAAACCAAACACATGGAACCTGCATGGCTCGATACAAAGGAGTATCCGTTTACGAATCGTTACCTGAATATTGATGGACATAAAATACATTATATAGATGAAGGGAAAGGCGATACGATTCTGTTCGTTCACGGAATTCCCGATTGGAGTTTTGGCTGGCGAGAACAGATAAAGATGCTTTCGAAAAATTATCGTTGTGTAGCACCCGACCATCTGGGCTTTGGCCTAAGCGACAAAACTGAAAGTGCTGAACTTACCATTGCAGCTCATGCCGAGCGGCTGAAAAGTTTTATTCATCAGCTCTATTTAAAAAATATCCATTTTGTTGTTCATGATTTTGGAGGGCCTATCGGTTTGAGTTATGCAATTGAAGAACCGCAGAACATAAAAAGCATAACACTCTTCAACACCTGGATGTGGCCGCTGAAAGGAATTAAACATTTTGATACGGGCGATAAAGTGGTAAATAATTGGTTCGGAAAATTTCTCTATCTACAACTCAATTTCTCTGTACGTTTTATGCTCAAGAATTCTTATGCCGATAAAAAGAACCTGCCGGCAGAAATTTACAATCATTACCTCGCGCCAATGCAAAGCCGCGAAGCACGTTGGGCTGCTTACACACTTGCCAAATCATTAGTAGGTGAACATACGCACATGCAATATCTATGGCATCAGCGACATAGATTGAAAAATATTCCCATGCATATCCTATGGGGTATGAAAGATAAATTTGTTCCTGCAGTAGTTTTATTACCCACGTGGAAAGAAAATTTTCCTGACAGCAGATTTACAGCCATAGAAAATGCAGGTCACTTTGTGCAGGAAGAAGCAGGTGAAGTTTTGGCAGAAGAGATTTCGAAATTCATTGCCTCCGTTCCCGAAATTGTGTAGATGATTTCTCTATTTTCACGTCTAAAATTTTGCTATGGATTTTGGACGCGTTCCTGATGTAAACCAAGTTGACTTTACTTTCCCTGAAGATCATCGCATTACCACTCAGCTTTTTAAAGAGTTGAAAAAGAAAAATACGAAGCCGGAAGTATATATCGGCTGTGCTAAATGGGGCAGAAAAGACTGGATAGGAAAACTTTATCCGCTTAAAACGAAAGAAGCAGATTTCCTGAAAAACTATGTGGAGCATTACAATAGCATTGAGCTAAACGCGCTGTTCTATCGCCTGTTTCCGAAAAGCACCATAGAGAAATGGACAAATACTGCGGGCGATGATTTTAAATTTTGTCCAAAGTTCACAAGCGTCATTACACACATCAAGCGATTAAATAATGTAGAGAAAGAAACTGATGAATTGCTCGATGCTTATTCTGCCTTCGGCAAAAAACTCGGCACTTCGTTTATTCAGCTTGATGAACGTTTCGCACCAAAGTTTGCTGACCGCATTCAGGAATACTTAAAATCTCTTCCCCGCGACTTTGATGTGGCTATCGAATTCCGTCATCCTGATTTTAGTGTTGATTCTACCGAGGTAAATGAAACGTATGATGCTATGCGCGAGCTGGGAGTAAGTTCTGTAATTACCGACACTGCGGGAAGAAGAGATGTGATGCATATGAAGCTGACTACACCAACGGCATTTATCCGTTTCGTAGGAAACAGTTTACATAAAAGCGATTACCAAAGAATAGATGACTGGATAAACCGGATTGATACATGGTTAGGCAGCGGCTTGCAAACACTTTATTTTTTTATTCATCAGCACGATGAGTTGTACTCACCGGAGTTAAGTGCTTATGTGATTGAGAAGTTGAATAAAAAATGTGGCCTGCACTTAAAGGGGCCTAACTTGCTGAATGCAGATAAGTTGAATTTGTTTTAATATTTTAGCCAGTAGTATATAGTTTTCATCCACTCGTTGTTTACGCCAATCATGCCGTCTTCATGTTGCCACCACCGCATTTCATCAAAGCTTAGTGGAGGCGCACCGCGCACGATAAGGAGTATTCCCGCATTTTCAAACTTCTCTCTGAAAACTGTACCCACTCTGCGTGTGTGCATCTTTGATGAAACAATCATTATTCTTTTAAGATTGTTCTTCAGGCAATAATCCAGTATTACGTTTGATTCCTCGCGGGTGCTGGTGCCTTCTGGAATTTTTACAATCTGCGAATTGGTAAGACCTAATCTTTTAAGATTAGCTACAGTCACATCGCTTTCGAGTGTGTCAATATTGAATACTTTGAACTCTACCTGAAGGTTGGCCCCGGTGCATACAACTTTAGGAACAAATCCGTTTTTAAAAATCTTAGCTGCTTCATTGCCGCGTTCATATCCGGCTCCGGACAAAACAAATAAAGCATCGGCCTGTTGCAGGCTATCTTCCTTTATCAAAAATTTTGCAACGGAACTAAGTATGGGGGCCCGGTAATAATAGGATACAGAAGTTATGAGCAATAAAAAAAGAAGCAGGATAAAGATTTTGCGCATAACATATCTAACTATCGGCCAGCTATTTCCCGTTAAGCCAATTGATGATATAAGCTATGGCCTCCGTTCTATCGGGCTCCGGTTCGTTATGAAGTTCGTGATAGAAACCCTCCCAAAGTTTAAGGGTTACTAAATTCTTTGGAGTATTGGCGGCAAATTCTTTAGTGCCTACCGGAGAAGTTAGTTTATCGGCTGTACCGTGCATCAGCAACATGGGAATTTTTAATTCCGAAGCATGCGCCAGCGCCCATTTGCCCGCCTCAAAAAATCCGAGAAAAGTCCCTGCTGTAATTTTTCCATGGTTGTGAGGGTCAGCATCGTATTTGCGCACTTCGTTCGGGTCGCGCGAAATAGCCGAGGAATCTAATTCCGCCTTTTCGGTGAAAGCGGGATAAATGTTTACCATCATCTTGGCAAGAAAAACTTTGAAAGCGGGCGGCTCAAATCCTAATTTGAAAAGAGGACCTGTTGCAATTGCTCCTGCAATGTTCGGCTGTTTACGCAATACGTAATTCGTTACAATCCCTCCACCCATGCTGTGTCCCCACAAAAATTTCTTTACACCGGGGAAGCGATTTTCAGCCTCATCAAGAACAAATTTTACCGAATCAAGAAATGAATCATACGATGGGGCGTGACCGCGTTTGCCTGTGGTTTTTCCATGTCCGAATTCATCATACGTAAGAACTGCATAACCTGCCGCGCATAGTCTTTCGGCTACATGTGTATAGCGGGTACTGTGCTCATTGAATCCGTGAACAATGCAAACCACACCTTTTGTTTGTGGCGGGTTCCATCCCTGCGCAAAAAATGTTTCTCCCTCTTGTTGCCAGCTCCATTCGAAATGATTCATGATTATGATTTAATGATTTGAGTGTTTTTCAAATGTAGAATTATCTTGCAACAAATTTATACGCATGAAACAAGCGCTATTATTTGTCGGTATCCTTTTGATGAGTGCCATGCTATATGTAGGTGGAATGATTTTGTTTGGAGTGGTGACAAAGTTTAAACCAGCCCCCATGGAAGAGGTGGCAGTTGTAAATCCGAAATCAGCAATTGAAAGTCCTAAAACGTTAACCGATTCAACTTTTTCTTTTCTTATTTGGAATGTAGGCTATGGGGGTTTAGGTAAAGAAGTTGATTTCTTTTATGATGATGGCAAGATGGTTACCTCGCCTAAGGAACATGTGCTGAAGAATAACGCGGGTATGGTTAAGTTCTTCGGGCAGAACCGCGATATCGATTTCATCATGATACAGGAGTCGGACAGGGAAAGTAAACGAAGCTGGAAGATTGACCAAGCAGAAGAATTTGCAAAGGCTTTACCCGAACACAATTATGCTTTTGCTGCCAACTACGATGTAAAGTATCTGCCCTTTCCATTTACCGACCCTATGGGAAAAGTTTACGGGGGGCTGCAAACACTTTCAAAATATATTCCGGTAGAATGCAAGCGGATTGCCTTGCCGGGCATTTCAGATTTCCCCCGAAAAATATTTTATCTCGAACGCTGCCTGTTGATGCAGCGATATAATCTCGCCAACGGAAAGGATTTAATTATTATTAATACTCACTTTGAAGCGTATGATGACGGCAGTGTGAAAAAGCAACAGATGGCTTTGACTAAAAAAATTCTGGAAGAAGAATACGCCAAAGGAAACTATGTGGTGATGGGTGGCGACTGGAACATTGCACCACCTTCGTTTAATGTTCACACCTGGGAGAAAGAGCCGGAAGATGATGCGCTCTATCTGAAAAACAACGATGCCAACTACGTACCCGGGTGGAGTTATGTGTTTGACTCTACCGTTGCTACCAACCGCAAAAACAAATTTGTCTTCGACCCTAAAACAACTTTTACTACCGTTATTGATTACTACTTCACCTCACCGAATATTGAAGTAGTGGAAGTAAAAGGAGTGGATATGGGCTTTGATCTCAGCGACCACCAGCCGGTGAAAATGAAGATTCGATTAAAGGAATAATCAAATTACATACTCCACTTCTTTAAAACTATATCGTTGCTCTTTTCCGTTGCAATGAATAATCAGTTTGCCTTCTTTGGTTACTCCGTTTATTTCGCCTCTGAAAGTTTGTGCACCTTTTTTGAAGGCAAATGTTTGCTGATAGCGATAAAGAGCTTCCACATATGCTTTATCCAAAAAATTAAAGTGCAGTTGCCTCAACTGCAAATAATATTTTTCGATAAAAGAAGAAAGCAATTCGATTAGACTCTTCAACTGGTATTCTTTGCCGGCAATCAAATTGAAAGAAGTGGCGTTTGGAATATCCTTTTCAAAATCCTGCTGGTTCACATTAATGCCAATGCCCACTATCGATGAAGTAACTCTGCTTCCGATGATTGTGTTTTCAATCAGGATTCCGCCCAGTTTATCGTTATGATGATAAATATCATTAGGCCACTTAATCTTTATTTCTTCGCCCAAAACTGATTCACAAAAATCCTTAACCGCAAGCGACACTGCCATGTTCAGAAAAAACTGTTTGTCGGCATCTAAAAACTGCGGGTACAGAATAATACTCAGCGTAAGGTTCTTCTCCTTTTCGCTCTTCCACATGTTTCCCATTTGCCCTCTGCCAAGAGACTGTTCATGCGCATAAATGATCGTTCCCTCCGTTGGTTTTTCGCGCTGCAACAAATCTTTTGCAAAATTGTTTGTGGAGTCAACCGTCTCTAATTCGATGACATTACTGCCTGTAAAAAGGGGGTTCATAGGCATTACTTTTCTGTTTTCGAAAACTAATTACTTTTGAGAAGTATTGATAGAGTTTTTTATCAACAAAATCTAGGCGCTTGGCGAAAAAGAAATCAGGGACAGAAAGTTTAAAGCGGTTAGTGATTGATTCAATATTGGACAAGAAAGGCAACGATGTAGTCAGCCTCGACCTTCAAAAGATAAAAGATAGTTCTTCTGATTTTTTCATCATTACGCATGGTGATTCGAGCACACAGGTAAGGGCTATCTCCAATCATGTAATAGACGAAACTACCAAACATGGTTTTACGCCTTACCATACCGAAGGAGGCAAAAACGGAGAATGGATTATTATAGATTTTGTGGATGTGGTAGTGCATATTTTTTATCGCGACAAAAGAGATTACTACGCACTCGAAGAATTGTGGAACGATGCCACACTGGAGAAATACAACTGAGAACATTAATAGTAGGTGAATAGATTACAATAAACAAAAAGAAGAAACGTCAGAAGGAGACATTAAAAAACAAAAATGGAAACACCGGAGAAAAAGAATACGAATAACAAGAAAGACAAAAAGCTAAACCCTAAGAAATTATTAGAGGATGGACCGAAGTTTAACTACTTCTGGGTATACGCCATCATTTTCGCATTCATCATTATTTCATTCAATCTTTCCTTCTTTCAGGATAACGCCAAGGAAAGCAACATGACCGAACTTCGTCAATGGCTTAACGATGGCGATGTAGATAAAATCATTATTGTAAATCAGAAAGCTGCTGAAATCTTTCTGAAAGACTCTTCGTTGAACAAAGAGAAATTCAGCAAGATAGCACGCAACCGTTTCGGTACTGTCAATAAAGGGCCGCACTACTTTTTCACGGTAGCATCAGCCGATAAATTTCAGGATCAAATAGATGGTTTCTATAAGGATAAGCCGGAACTCGCCCCTGTTAACGTAAAATTTGAAACCCGTCAGGATTGGGTACGCGATACTTTGCCTTGGCTGCTTCCTATTGTTTTATTAATAGGCTTCTGGGTTTTCATGCTCCGCAGATCAGGCGGTGGTGGTATCGGTGGCCCCGGGGGAAATATCTTCAACGTAGGAAAATCGAAAGCCATTCTTTTTGATAAGGATGAAAAAATCAATATCACATTTGATGATGTTGCAGGATTGGATGAGGCAAAAGTAGAAGTGCAGGAAATTGTAAACTTCTTAAAGAATCCCAAAAAATATACCGTTCTCGGTGGTAAAATTCCGAAAGGAGCTTTATTGATTGGTCCTCCGGGAACCGGAAAAACACTGATTGCTAAAGCAATGGCAGGTGAAGCGCAGGTTCCTTTCTTCAGCATCAGCGGCTCTGATTTCGTAGAAATGTTTGTTGGTGTAGGTGCATCTCGTGTGCGTGATTTATTCCGTCAGGCAAGAGAGAAAGCACCCTGTATAATTTTTATTGATGAGATTGATGCTATCGGTCGCTCACGCGGAAAAAATTTGGTACAGGGAAATGATGAAAGAGAAAACACATTGAATCAGTTGCTAGTAGAGATGGATGGTTTTAGCTCAGAGAAAGGAGTAATTATTGTTGCTGCTACCAACCGCCCCGATGTATTAGATGCAGCCCTCCTTCGTCCTGGAAGATTCGATAGACAAATTTCTATTGACAAGCCTGATTTAAAGGGGCGCGAGCAAATTTTTAAAGTGCACTTGAAATCAATTAAGATAGGTTCAGTAGTAAGCGTTACAAAATTGGCTGCTCTTACCCCTGGTTTTGTTGGTGCAGATATTGCAAATATCTGCAATGAGGCTGCGTTGATTGCTGCGCGTCAGGATAAAGCCGAAATTGATATGCAGGATTTTAATGATGCTATAGATCGTGCAATTGGTGGATTAGAAAAGAAGAATAAAATCATCTCTCCTGAGGAGAAAAAAATTATCGCTTATCACGAGGCAGGCCATGCCGTGTGCGGTTGGTTCTTAGAAAACGCACATCCGCTTTTAAAAGTTTCTATCATTCCTCGTGGTGTTGCCGCACTCGGTTATGCGCAATATCTTCCTAAAGAAAAATACATTGAGCGAGAAAATGAAATGCTTGATCGTATGTGTATGACGCTTGGTGGTAGAGCTGCTGAAAGAATTGTTTTTGACGAAATTTCTACGGGCGCACAAAATGATTTAGATCATGTTACAAAAGTGGCGTATGCCATGGTTTCCATTTTTGGTATGAATGATAAAGTGGGAAATGTTTCGTTCTATGACATGCAAAATCAAAATTCATTCAGCAAACCGTTTAGCGAAGAAACTTCTAAGATGATTGATGTTGAAGCGAGAAAAATTATTGAATTACAATATGTCCGCGCGCAAAATCTTCTTCGTGAGAAAAGAAAAGAACTGGACGCCTTAGCTTCACTTTTATTAGAGAAAGAAGTTCTCTTTAAAGACGATTTGGAAACACTTATCGGCAAACGCCCCTTTGATAAACAGGAACCCGAACCAGCAATAAATGATAATGAAATTTCAAGCGTGTCTAAAAACACAGACGTTGAAAATTCTGCTGTTGAGAATACTCACGCGTAAAACTTCCATTCACCCCTAGCGGTATTACCTTTGGATTTCGATAGAACGTTTTATCGAAACAAACATTTCCGCTATGCACTCTGAGCAACACCGAGTTGGATTTTTTAATAAGATGAAGAATGTTTTTTCGTATTCGGAAAAATCAGGTGGCGGTGAGGAAGTTAATCACCCTCCTTTGTTTGTCGGAAGGACTATAGGAACAAACACTGGGAAGGAAACCCCTGCTACTATAGGATTCAATTACACATCGCGGGTGAGTGATATAAGCGTAACCGAAAATGAAATTTCATTGCGGACAGTGCCGGTAACGGCACCCACATATACTTTGCCCAATGAAAAAGACTTAGATATCCGCTTTGCTACAAAATTTATTTCTGCGGGAGGTAAGTTTGTTTTTTGTGAGAGCATGAAAGCTGCGATTGAAAATGTGCGGATGCTAAAACTGGAAAACAAATGGTCACATGTTTTCTGCTGGGAAAATGAAATTAAAGATGCCTTTTGCGAAAGTAATTTTCAAAAAGGTGCTATAGGGTTCACTATCGAAAATTCAGACGCAGCTATTTCTCTCTGCGAAAATTTAATTGCCGATGATGGAACTATTATCTTAAATCCTAAACAGGCATCCCGCAGAAGATTACATTGCTTTCCGAAAACGCATATCATAATTACCGACATCGCCCACCTTGCAGGAAGTGAACCAGAAGGTCTTGAAAAATTTGCCGCACTTAACAAGGGTGAATTGCCATCCATCATTAAACTCGGTTCTTGTAACAAGGGCCACTTCTACGATAAGCAACGGTTGATTTTAAACAGCGAAGGGACAGAAGATGTTTACGTGTTCCTCGTGGATGAAGTTATTCCACCCTCTCTGCGCCCTTAAACTCCCGCAATAATTCTATTTTTAGCCCGATGTCATCCTCGGGAAAAATCTATTTCGCATCTGATCTTCACCTCGGTACGCCCGACCATGCTTCCAGTTTACAAAGGGAAAAACTTTTTGTTCAATGGCTGGATGAAATTAAAGCGGATGCAAGAGAAATTTTCATCATTGGCGACATCTTCGACTTCTGGCACGAATACAAAACGGTAATTCCGAAAGGCTTTGTACGGGTGCAGGGAAAGATTGCCGAGTTATGCGATGCGGGAATCCCAGTTCACATTTTTACCGGCAATCATGATTTGTGGATGTTTGGTTATCTCGAGAAGGAGTTAGGAGCTAAAGTTTACAAGCAGCCGATTCAACGTGAATTCAACGGAAAGAAATTTTACATCGGTCATGGTGACGGCTTAGGGCCCGGTGACCATGGATATAAATTTATTAAAGCGGTTTTCTCAAATCCTATTTGTCAGTTTTTGTTTCGTTGGCTGCATCCTGATATTGGCGCGCGTATTGCCAATTATTTTTCATACGAAAGCCGATTTGGAAATGAAGGAAAAAGAAAAGATGCTGAAGAGTTCAGAGATGAAAACAAAGAATGGCTCGTTCAATTTTCGAAAGATATTTTGAAAAAAGAACATTTCGATTTTTTTGTTTTCGGCCACCGACACTTGCCGCTTGATGTACAATTGAACGGAAAAAGCCGTTATCTGAACACTGGTGATTGGCTTGAGTATAACAGCTATGTTGTGTTTGATGGAGAAAAAATGGAACTGAAATATTATAAGAAATGAGTTGGAAATTCATGGTTCGTAGTTCGCTGTCCAATACAAAGCGATTTGTATTGACTATTGCCTTGTGCTTATTGTCATGTATCCTTTTTATTTCTACTACATCCTTTTCATTTCTTAATACTTTCGAAACAAAGGCGAGCATTATTGCCGTAGATAATTTCAGCAATTTTTATTCTGCTTCAAACAATGGAATTCTAAAGTTTTCTCCGGAGGGAAAATTTCTTAACCGCTATGAAGAGTTCAGGTATGGCAAAATAGGAATGCTGGACGTAAGCAATCCGATGAAGATATTGGTGTTTTACCCTGATTTTATGACTGTGGTTATCACAGACAAATTTCTTGCACCCATTAATACCTATAATTTTTTCCAACTGGGATATCAAAATATTTCCGCCATATCATCTTCTACTGACGGACGAATCTGGTTTTATGACAACATTGATTTTAAGCTAAAGAAGATTGATGAATCCGGAAAAACGTTTTTAGAAAGTCAACAATTAAATGTGCTACTTGAAAAAGCCCCTAATCCAAATTTTATGATTGAGCGCGATCGGAAAGTGTATTTAAATGACACTGCTATCGGTATTATGGTGTTTGACATTTTCGGAAGCTATTCGAAAACAATCCCGTTGAAGGGGCTAACAAAATTTCAGGTACTGCAGGATGAAATTGTTTTTTTCAAAGACAATCAACTCAATTCGTATAATCCACTCACGCTCGAATTGAAATCACTTCCCCTTCCCGATACAACAGATGTCTCTTTGGCTGTGTTGGAAAAGAACCGTCTTGGAATTCTGAAGAAGGAGAAAGTCGATTTCTATAAGTATTAGCGTTTCTTTCATACTTCCTAAAGAAGAGACATTGCCTCTTCCCTCCTCTTAATTTTTAATTTAGCACCTCGAAAAATCACAGTCAAAAGAAATGTTTAGTCAGTTAGAAAATATAAAGGGAAAATTTATTGAAGTAGGTAAAACACTCAGTGATCCCAGCACTATGAGTGACATGAAGCGCTTTACTCAACTCAACAAAGAGTATCGTGAGTTGGAGAAAGTAGTGAAGCTGTATGATGAGTATCGGAACGTGCTTGGTAATATTGAAACGAACAAACAGATTATTTCTACTGAGAGTGATGAAGAGTTTCGCGATTTGGCAAAAAATGATTTAGCGCAACTAGAAACCGATAAAGAGAAAATAGAAGAAGGACTAAAGACGTTACTCGTTCCTAAAGAACCCGAAGATGAGCGTAATGTGTTGGTTGAAATTCGCGCAGGAACAGGAGGAGATGAGGCAAGTATTTTTGTCGGAGACCTTTTTCGTATGTACACTCGTTATTGCGAAACGCTTGGATGGAAGGTTGCAATGGCAAGCGCGAGCGAAGGAAGTGCTGGCGGTTATAAAGAAGTCGTATTGGAAATTACCGGAGAGAATGTTTACGGCAAATTGAAGTTTGAAAGCGGTGTGCATCGTGTACAACGTATTCCTGAAACAGAAGCGAAAGGACGAGTGCATACTTCTGCAGTGACTGTTGCAGTATTGCCAGAAGCTGATGAAGTAGAAGTGTACATCAATCCTGCAGATATCAGGCTGGATGTGTTTCGCGCGTCAGGAGCTGGTGGACAGCACGTAAACAGAACAGAGAGTGCCGTTCGTTTAACGCACATTCCCACCAATACTGTCGTGGAGTGTCAACAGGAGCGTTCGCAGCATAAGAACCGTGAACACGCAATGAAAATGTTGAAGACAAAAATTTATGAATCTGCCGTTCGAAAACATGAAGATGAGATTGCAGCGCGCAGAAAAACACTTGTTAGCACCGGTGACCGTTCGGCAAAAATTCGCACCTACAATTATCCTCAGGGAAGAATTACCGACCACCGCATTAATCTTTCCATATATAATCTCACAGTTTTTATGGACGGCAACATTGGCGAAATGATTGATGCTCTTGCTGTTGCTGAACAAACCGAGAAACTGAAAGAAGGCGGTGTGAATTTTTAACTCGACCGCGTTGTAACTGATATTCCGACAATGCTAAAATTTGTGTTGGAATAATTTTCATACATACGACTATCTTCTTTATCCTTTTCTTATACATTAGCGGAATAGCTTATTTCAAAACCTAACCCCAAGCCTGTGTTCATCACAGAATACCTGAAAACGGTTTACAATTCAGTCACCTCACTTCTGAAAGGAATGAGGATGACAGGCTACTACTTCTTCAATCATAAAGAGATAATCACACAACAGTATCCCGATGTAAAGCAGGAATTGCCGGAGCGTTTTCGGGGAGAGGTGGTAATGATTCACGATGAAAATAACGAGCATCGGTGCACCGGTTGCACAGCTTGTGAGTTGGCTTGTCCGAATGCGACAATCAAGATTGTTACGAAGATGGAAGTGCAGCCCGATGGCAAAAAGAAAAAAGCACTCGACACTTTTGTGTATCACCTCGAACTTTGCACCATGTGTAACTTATGCATTGTTGCTTGTCCGACAGATGCGATTAAGATGGCCCAGAGTTTTGAGCATAGTGTGTTCGATAGAAATCAATTGACGAAGAAACTGAATGCACCGGGAAGTAAATTGATGGAGGGAGTGGAGTAGAAACCAGAAATAGAAAATGGAAGTTAGGGACATAATTTTTTATTTAATCGCAACGCTGATATTAGTTAGCGGTGCGCTTGCCGTTAGCTCCAGACAAATATTTCGCTCTGCGATTTATTTGTTGTTCGGCATGATTGGTATTGCAGGCTTGTATTTCTGGCTGCAGTTTGAATTTATTGCGGCTGTGCAGATTGTAGTTTATGTGGGAGGCATTGTCGTGCTGATTATCTTCTCCATTTTCTTAACGCATCGTGTGGGCAGCGATTTGCCTGAGCCAACTTACAGGCGAAGTTTGTTTGCAGGGCTGGCGAGTTTGTTCGCTTTTGTTTTGTTCTGGAAGGTGATTAAGCGGAATGAATTTTATGCCGACCAACCGATGGGCGAATTAAGCGTGCGCAGAATTGGCGAAGAAATGCTGAACTATAATCAAGGCGGTTTTGTGTTGCCGTTTGAAGTGGTTTCGATTTTACTATTGGCGGCAATGATTGGATGTATTGTAATTGCGATGAAAACAAACCCCGAAAAAATCTGATGGAAATAGGATTGCCACATTTACTGTTTGTCAGCACTGCGCTCTTCTTTATAGGCGTGTATGGTTTTCTCACGCGCAGAAATATGATTACGATGTTGATGGCAGTCGAGCTGATGCTGAATGCAGTGAACATCAACTTCGTGGCGTTCAATAAATATTTGTGGGGCGGAAAACTGGACGGAGTGTTTTTTACCATTTTCATTATTGCCATTGCCGCTGCTGAAACCGCGGTGGCGATTGCCATCATCATTCATATTTACAGAGACCACTCAAACATTGATGTGGAAGATGCCGATTCATTAAAGTTTTAAGCCGGACAGAAAATGTCACCAATCATCATAGCTCTTATTCCTCTTCTGCCACTGGCAAGTTTTCTTGTGCTCGGTTTGTTCGGTAAAAAATATTTTGCGAAGAGCGGAGGAATTATCGGCACACTTTCGCTAACCGGTTCTGCATTGTTGTCGTTGTCGACTGCTTACAATTATTTTTTTGTTTCAGGAAAAGTGGATGGCGTTTATCAGAAAGTTGAAGTGCTGAAATTTACCTGGCTTCAATTTGCTCCCGGTGTTTCTATTGATATGGGTTTGCTGCTCGACCCTATTTCGGTGATGATGTTGGTGGTGGTCACTTTCGTTTCGTTGATGGTGCACATCTATTCGCTTGGCTATATGAAAGGCGAAGAACGGTTCTCTATTTATTATTCTTTCCTATCGCTGTTTACCTTTTCGATGTTGGGTTTGGTGCTGTCCACCAATATTTTTCAGATATACATGTTCTGGGAATTGGTGGGTGTTTCATCGTTTCTGCTTATCGGTTATTACTTCAACAAACCAAGTGCGGTGGCTGCTTCTAAAAAAGCATTCATCGTTACGCGCTTTGCCGATTTAGGTTTTCTCATTGGCATTCTCATTCTTTCTTTTCATGCAGAGACGCTTGACTTCACAACTCTGATTCAACGCTTGACTGATTCTTCTTCTCCGCAATTACATTCTGCTATCACCGGTGGCTTGTTTGGTATCAGCGCACTTACATGGGGATTGCTTCTTGTGTTTATGGGCGGTGCGGGAAAGAGCGCCATGTTTCCGTTGCACATCTGGCTGCCCGATGCGATGGAAGGTCCTACTCCGGTTTCGGCATTGATACATGCGGCAACCATGGTGGTGGCGGGTGTTTATTTAGTGGCGCGTTTGTTTCCGGTGTTTGCGCTTTCGTGCCCCGGTGCGCTGGAGGTGGTGGCGTATGTGGGCGCGGTGTCTTCACTGTTTGCCGCAGTGATTGCCTGCACACAAACCGATATCAAGCGCGTACTGGCGTATAGCACCATGAGCCAAATCGGTTATATGATGTTTGCGTTGGGTGTGAGCGGTTACGATGGCGAGCAAGGACTTGGTTTTACCGCTTCGATGTTTCACCTGTTTACACACGCCATGTTTAAGGCGTTGCTGTTCCTCGGTGCGGGCGCGGTGATTCATTATGTGCATTCGAATGAGATGGGCGACATGGGCGGACTGCGAAAGAAAATGCCAGTGACGCATCTTACGTTTTTGATTGCGTGCCTTGCGATTGCCGGTGTGCCTCCGCTCAGTGGTTTCTTTAGTAAGGAAGAAATTCTCACCGCTGCTTTTCATTCTAACAAATTAATTTATGGCATGGCGCTGTTTACTGCGGGGCTGACTGCTTTCTATATGTTCCGGCTTTACTTTTCTATTTTCTGGAAGAAAGATTTTGTGGTTCACGGACATGCCGATGAACATCATCACGGTGAAGCACCAGTTACGATGAAGTTGCCGCTGATAATTTTAGGTGTCCTGGCCATCGTAACGGGCTTTGTTCCGTTTGGAGAATTTGTGAGCAGCGATGGCGAAGCGCTGCACAGCGAGTTTCATTTGCAAATGGCCATTGCACCGGTTGCGTTTGGCTTGATTGGAATTTTGATTGCGCTGGTGATGTATAAAAGCGAGAGTGCTTTGCCCGCGCGTGTTGCCGATGCTATGCGCGGTTTGTATGCGGGCGCTTACCGCAAGTTTTATATTGATGAGGTGTATTTGTTTGTGACGAAGCGCATCCTCTTTAACCTGGTTGGAAGGCCTGCGGCATGGATTGATAAAAATATGGTGAACGGTTTGGTAGATGCAGGCGGCATGTTTGCGCAGGACGGCAGCGATGAGTTAAGTGTGTGGCAAAGTGGCAAGGTGCAGGCGTATGCTATTTGGTTTTTGGTAGGAGTGATTGGATTGGTTGTTGCCTTTGTGTTTATTTCATGACAGACGATGGCGTTCGCGCTACCATGAGTGCAGTTTGCGGTATTGGCAATGCAGATTGGGTTATTGGGAGTTAAGTTAGCGGTATTGGGTGTGAAGTTCAGGATATAGTGAGTGAAGTTTGCTTTATAGTTGATGCAGTTTGTTGTATTGTATATGCAGTTCGCAGTATTGTTTGTGAAGATTGCGGTATTGGATATACGGTTTGCGGTATAGTGAGTGCAGTTTGCGTTATTGGAAATGTTGTTCGCGAAGAGGTGAGTTTGTTATTCTTTGGCTGAAATGTGCTTTATTTTGCAATAAAACCTCTAAAACATGGCAGAAATAACGAATCCTACACCGAAAGTAAATGAAGTGGCGAAGAAACTATTGTTTGATAAACGCCTGACCGCAGTTGATTTGGCTAATGCGATGGGTCTGAGCAATGACTCGGCTTATAAGCTGCTGAGACGAACGGATTGGCGGATAAGCGAGATGGTTGCGGCAGGAGATTTTTTGAAATACAATTTGTTTGAGCTGTTTGTACCGAAGAAGGTGAATACTGAAACGATACAAAACCCGCATGAAGGTAAAGATGCGGAGTTGGATGCGATGAAGCGTAAGATGGAGTTGATGGAACAAGAGAATAAATATTTGAAGGAGTTGGTGGAGATGGCGAAGATGAAGTTGAAGAAGTAAAACGCAGAAAGCGGAAAGGTGCAGGCGTTGCTATTTGGTTTATTATGGGGGTGATTGCGATGGTGGTGGTGTTTTGTAACAACACCAAAAGCTTAAAAACAGGATTAGGGAGACACAAAAAACCAACCAACTCAATGGAAATACCTAAAGAAATTAGACAGCTAAAATGGTGGACTGTGGCTTTGATGGTTGTGCCGAGCCTTACAACAGGTTGGACTTTCCGGGAATGTATTTTGCAAACAAGCGGGCAATACGTTAAAATAGACGAGTATAAAAAATTGACCAATGAAAATGTAGAATTGAAAATGCAGAAATCGAATATTGAGCAAACAAATATGGCATTGAGCAACCAATTAAATGACCTGAAAAAAAGCGAACCAGTTCCTGCTCCAAAACCAATACATCAGTCAAAAAGTATAATCAACAAGACAAAGGATTCTAAGGACACAAAGAATACTAACATCATAGGAGATGGCAATACAATACATTAATAAAACCTGTCTCTTATCTATTGCAAGTATTTTGTTGTTTTTAAAGAGCTTTTCTGTCTCACCAAGAGATACTATTTTCTCTATTCAAAATATCACGAACGGAAGTCTTTGCGTGATCAATATCAATTTAATTGGTAACGGAAATATTGTTGATTTAGGCAATAGTAAAGATCTGTTTAAGGCTGTATCCGATAGCTTGCAACCCATATTAACTTTGCAGGATGCGCGTAAAAACGAAGAAGTCAAGAAACATATTGAACAAACTACTGCGTTAAAAAACATTGAAGCTATTATATCTAATACTGATTCTATTAGTGAAATACTCAGAGCTTTAGTTGACCAATACTCTTCAAAAATATCCAATGCCAATGCATTGAATGAAAAACTCACAACCGCCAGTATAGAAAACCAAACCCTTAAATGTCGCAAAGGCGGAGCAAGGATTTTAGGTGACAGTGTTAACAGATACGTCTTGTTTGATAGTGTATATATTGACAATAGCGACTACACCATATATACTTACAGCGAAGGAATGGCACCATTCAAATACAAAAATAAATTCGGCTTTATTGACACTAAAGGAAATATAGTAATTACCGCCCAGTATGACTCAGTGAGCGCATTTTCTAAAGGCAAAGCTTGGTGTAAAATATTTGATTGGGCTTACTGTATAGATAAGAAGAATACAAAACTTGCTACTTTACACGAGGTTGAATCATTTACACCGCTTGACCAAAACTACTGCTCAATTATAAAAAAGACAAGTGGCGTATCTTATCTCATTAATCGTGACAATAAAATAATATCCGAAGGGTGGGATTTAATCGATACACTATCTTGTGGAAAATATCGGGTGGGGCGAAAACAAACCTATGGTTTTTTCAATATGAAGTTTGGGTATATTGAACTTACAGAAGAAATTGACAACTCCGTAAGTGCTTGGGGGTCTACTAAATATGTTTTTGCGACAAACTTTGAAAATAATAGTTGTACGGCTTTGATTGGAGGCTATGATACTTCATTAAACAGAGTGGTGTACTATATAATTGACCATTTTGAAAAAAAAATAACTGATAAATACTTAAATATCGGAGAATTCTCTAATGATTATTATAAGGTAGTCGATACAAAAACAAAGCGAACTGGTGTTATTGATAGAAAAGGTGAGCTAAAAATTTCTCCTATCTATGATTCTATTACCAATCCTTTAGGTGGGTTATCCATGATTGGTAGTTGTCTTTATAGAAAGCTAACCAAAGACATAAATGGCAACGAATATATATTAACAGAAGACCTACTTCAACCATTCAGATTTCGTAACATAATTACAATGGAAGGTGTTGAGGTATTCTCTCATTCTGATGAAAGAATGATTGAACTTATAAATAACAATCTTTACCGTATAGAAGAGAAGGGTAAAAAATTCATTTACTTCGTCAGCTCAGTTGGTAAGGAGAAATGCTTGGAAGGATGTAATTGAAAAGTCATACTTATCAGGTATACTTTAAACTAATATTGAATCGCTGAACCGGTCGATCGGAAAATACGCTGATGATTTTTTAAAGGAATTTTCCTCGCAATGAAATCTGTTTTTTGGGGGAGAGATACAGCCAAATAAAATTTAAAGAGTAGAAATGCATCCTGCTGTAAAAACAGTTTTCTTTCATGAACTTGGTCACCTAATAGCTCGTGAACTAAACCTTAAGAATTTTGGGGTCATGGGGGCAACTAAGGAAATCGTTATTTATCCATCCAAACATCCTTGGAGAGATTACGATGGAGCAACTATTCCTTTAATACCAGAGGGAGAAGAACCCGACAAGCCGGTAGTGAGTATAGCAGAAAAACTGGCTGTAATACCTTATGGCTGTTTCGTTGAAGCGATTTTTTTAAAAAAAGATTTTGAAACCTGTTTTTCTTCAAATAATGGTGGCGGGAAAGATTTGGATAATTGGGCTACATTAAGAATGAAAGCACTAGACTCAAAGTCTCTATACCAACATGTAAAAGATCACTTTTCACTTCTTACGGCAAGTAATGCGTTTGATGAGTTGTTTAAAATCGATGTTGAGTCCTATTTAGTGGAAGAGGAAGGGAAGTATACGGTTGATCTAGATAAACTAAAAAATCTAATTAAGGATTTTCTATCTAAACATGAAGAATTGTATTTGCCTTTTGTTGAAAAGATAAGGGAGTTTTTGCCGAAGCAAGACGGCTGTTCGGGGTAGCGATTGTAGTGTAAATCCTTTTTTGTGCGTGGATGTTTTTGCGAGGACAAAAAAGATTGTAACGGAAAACGCGGTGATGAAATTTTTTTCGATTAAAAATTAAACGGAGTAAAAAATTTCAGCAACCCCCATCATCATAAAAATAAATTGAAATGAATTTATCTCTCTTAATCCTCTTACCGGTTCTTACCTCGCTGGTGGTGTTAACGTGTCGCGATGCAAAGCAAGTGCGGGTGGTGTCGCTGATTGGCGCGGTATTGCAGTTGGCGCTGGTAGGATGGCTGACGCTGGCGTATGTGAACGCGCGCAACGCAGGAGCAGCCGCGCAGTTTTTGTTTGAGCAGCGCGCGGTGTGGTTTTCGGCTTTTAATATTCAATACTACGTGGGGGTGGATGGTATTTCGGTGGCGATGATGGGGCTGACGGCACTGGTGGTGGTGGCGGGTGTGCTGGTGAGCTGGAAGGTGGAGAAGATGACGAAGGAGTTTTTCTTTCTGCTGCTGTTTCTTTCGGCAGGGGCTTACGGGTTTTTTATGTCGCTCGATTTGTTTGTGATGTTTTTCTTTCTGGAGCTGGCCGTTATACCGAAGTTTTTGCTGATAGCTATTTGGGGCAGCGGCCGCAAGGAATACAGCGCGAATAAACTGGCGCTGATGCTGATGGGCGGCAGTGCGCTGGTGTTTGTGGGCCTGCTTGGAATTTATTTTTACAACGGCACACCAACGTTTGATTTGGTGGCGCTGAGCCATATGCATATACCGGTGGAGCAGCAACGGTTTTTCTTTCCGCTGTTGTTTGCGGGTTTCGGAATTTTCGGGGCGCTGTTTCCGTTTCATACCTGGGTGCCTGACGGACACAGCAGCGCGCCTACTGCGGCTTCGATGTTCTTAGCGGGTATTTCGATGAAGCTGGGCGGCTATGGTTGTCTGCGCGTGGCCACTTACCTGATGCCCGAAGCGGCACATGAGTATCAGTGGCTGATTATTCTGCTGGCTTCTATTGCCATTTTGTATGGCGCGTTTGCTACCATGATGCAGAAGGATTTGAAATACATCAATGCGTATTCATCGGTGAGCCACTGCGGCTTTGTGTTGCTGGGTATTGGCATGCTGACGAAAACCAGCATTACCGGTGCGGTGATGCAGATGGTGAGTCACGGTTTGATGACGGCTCTTTTCTTTGCTGCCATTGGCATGTTGTATGAGCGCACGCACACGCGCATGGTGAGCCAGATGGGCGGGCTGCTGAAGGTTACTCCGTTTATAGGCACGGTGTTTTTTATTGCGGGTTTGTGTTCGCTGGGCTTGCCGGGTTTCAGCGGTTTTGCTGCCGAGATGACGGTGTTTA
Source organism: Bacteroidota bacterium (assembly GCA_040387015.1). GTDB lineage: Bacteria > Bacteroidota > Bacteroidia > Chitinophagales > LD1 > Bog-950. The sequence goes on along the minus strand of JAZKEP010000044.1, from coordinate 3,242 downwards.
TGGGCGCGTGGCAGAATGCAGATACGTGGTATCGCTTAGCAACAATCGCTGCTTGCGCTAGTATAGTGGTGACGGCAGTTTATATTTTGAGGGCGCTGGGGAAGGTGATGTGGGGGGAGTTGCAGGTTGACGGTTCACAGTTGACGGTTCACGGTGAAACAGCCGTTGCGTTTGGTGATGCGGAGTGGAATGAAAAGTTGGCGGCTGTGATTCTGATTGCCGGAATTGTGGTGATTGGGGTGGCTCCGTTTTTATTGCAGAAGCTGGTGGATGGGGGAAGCGAAGAAATAACGAAACAGATTTTAAGGGCCGCGTTCTGAGTTTTATGTAGAAGGAATATTTTCGCAGTTCTAAGTTTTAACCATGCAATCATCCAGAAAATTTTTTAATCCCCACCGAACAGCGGTATTTATTGATTGGGCGGTAGTTGTTTTGTTTTTTCTGTCCGGACTGCTGCACCCTTCACCGGTTATGTTTTACGACAGTTTCTGGCGCATCTTTTTAATCATCATTATTCCGCTTTTCACTTTTGCTTTTCTTATTTACCGGTTCTCGGAAAGAAACGGCAACCGGATACAGGGTGAACGCAGCAAAAATCCTCCAATAGCTGAAGAGGCCTTCGGAAGTGCACGCGCTATGTTTGTAGTGGCATGCATGGCTGCCTGGCCAACAGGTATGTATCGAACAGGAATGCCCACCGGTTTGGCGTGGACGCTTACCGAAATGGGATTAAGCTGGCCCCTTGTAATTCTTGAAATGTATGCAGGTATTATAGCGGTTGATGCGCTTACTTATTGGAAGCACCGTTTGCTTCATACTAAAGCTTTCTTTGCTTTTCACAAACTCCATCATTCTTTCCGCGACCCCACACCTTTTGCTGGTTTTGCAGTAGGTCCTGTTGAAACGGTTCTTACCTTTTGGCCGCTTTTACTTATTTGCTTTCCACCGGCTAAGCATTTTGCCCCGCTTTATTTTTCGGCTATTGCCGGGTTTGTATTTTTAAATCTTTACCTCCATTGCGGAGTTACTTTTAACTGGCTGGAAAAAATTCTTCCGCGCATAGGGCTCAACAGTTCGGCATGGCACAATGTTCATCACAGTGATGTGAACGCTAACTTTGGCGAGGTGTCGTCAATATGGGATAAGGTTTGCAAAACCAGCCGTGCCGATTACGAAAAGAAGCGAAACGCGGTCCTTAGTTAATCCTTTTCATGTGAACGGTGGCAATGGAAATGTGAAATTCCATTTTGTTCATCACGCCATTTAAAAAATGATAAATGCTCCTGTTGCCATCGGAACTTTTTATTTCCACCGTGTTTTCATCCGGGTGTTTCATTTCAGTAAAATCGCTTTCAGCTTCGTAAAAAATACGGTGGATATTTTTGGGATTGTTGAAGTAAAGTGTCATGATGGAGAATGCCGGAGCCTCGATAAAACTTCTTTTACCTCTGTAAGAGTCAACCATATATTTTGTTCCGTCAAAATGAACCTTGGTCCATTTGCCAACCTTTCCGGTTTCAATTTGAGTGTATGAAGATGAAATAAGTTTACCATTCCGGTAGCGCACTTCGTAAAGTGTCTGGTCTTTGCGCTCCATCCACAACACTTTTAGATAACCGTTGGCATCGAGGGTGTAAAGGTCGGTGCTGTCGTCTTCTTTCGTTTTTATCACCGTCATCTTTCCGAAATGAATACCGAAGGCTGACATATCGTACACTATTTTTTGCGCAAAAGTTGCGTTACAGAAACCCCAAGTAAAAACAAGAAAAACCCAGCGCATAGAAGACTGTGAAAAAAGCATATCTCTAAAATTTTCTGAAGTTTTAGAGATATAAATTTTCTTATCTTGTTTTTATAACCACTTAAACTTCCGTTCCGCATGGAATTAACCCAATGGCTTCTCGCCATGAAATTCGAACTGGCGATCACGCTTATTCTCTTCCTTTTATTGTTTTTAAAAATCGATGGAAGAGCGAGTAATGTTTCGATACTGCGCACAACCAATTTACTGTTGTTGCTGAATCTTCTACTGGGATTTTTTACAAACGAAACGCAGGAAGTTTTCGGAGGAATGTTTCGCACTTCTCCTTTACTCGCTATTGAAAAAAGTGTGTTGAATTTAGCAGTGCTTCTTATTTCACTTTTCAGCTATGATTGGTTGAAGAAGCATCAGCATTTGCCGGAGTTTTTTATGCTCTTGATTTCGAGTCTGCTTGGTTTCTTTTTTATGCTCAGCAGCGGAAATCTTTTGATGTTTTATCTGGGTTTAGAACTTTCAACTATTCCACTCGCGGCACTTTGCAATTTCGATTTAGATAAAAAAGTTTCGAGCGAATCTGCTTTCAAGATGATAATGAGCAGCGCGTTTTCATCAGCAATTTTGTTGTTTGGTATTTCGCTCGTTTACGGAAGCACAGGCACCGTTCAGTTTTCTGAAGTTCCTATGATGCTGAATGGAAGTCAAATACAGGTTCTTGCTTTTGTTTTGCTGTTCACCGGTTTCGCTTTTAAACTTTCTATCGTTCCTTTCCATTTATGGACAGCAGATGTATATGAAGGTGCTCCTGTTGCGGTTACGGCTTATCTGTCTGTTGTTTCAAAGGGAGCGATGGCGTTTGTGTTCATCACAACTTTGTATGCAGTGTTCGGTGCGCTGGCTATGACCTGGTATTATATGCTCGCAGTTTCTGCGGCTATCACAATTACCGTTGGAAATCTATTTGCCATTCGTCAGCAGAATCTGAAACGCTTCTTTGCTTTTTCTTCTATTGCACAAGTCGGTTATTTGTTGATTGCTATTGCATCGGCTTCGCAAATAGGTGTGGCAAGTGTTATTTACTTTATCCTGATTTATGTGTTCACTAACTTAGCGGCATTCGCTATTATTTCGGTTATCTCTTCACAAACGGGAAAAGAAACCGTGAACGATTACAGAGGTTTATATGCTTCTAATCCAACACTTGCTTTAGTAATGTCACTCGCGCTTTTCTCTTTAGCGGGCATTCCACCTACAGCAGGTTTCTTTGGGAAATTATTTCTGCTCACCAGTGGAGCACAGGTAGGAACCTGGTGGCTCATCATCATTGCATCTTTGAACCTGATTGTATCGCTCTACTATTATCTGCGAATTGTTAGAGCAATGTTTGTAGATGAAAACAGTGAGCCAATCGAAAAGATTTCATTGACAACAACTGTGTTGGCATCAGTATTAATTTGTGTAGCCGGAATATTGGTGCTTGGTT
>JAZKEP010000043.1:2075-10077 GCA_040387015.1 Bacteroidota bacterium | reverse complement strand
CTTTGATTATTGGAACACGCAAAGAATCAACAGATAAGAAAACTTCGTTGAATGATGCTTTAAGAGAGCATAGCGTAGCGGTATAAAAAAAGGTTCCGGGAAAAGCCCGGAACCTTTTTTTGATTCACTTTATGTTGTTGTCGGTTCCTGTCAATTTTAATTGTTAAACTTAACCAGGTCAAGTTTAAACTGCTTTAATTTTTTAAAATATTTTAATACGAGGAAATAGCCATTCTTAGCCGGACGGACTTTAACGAAGGTTAGCTTTTCATCCCGCGCAAAAGGAACTTTGTCTACTGAAAATTTTCCATCCTGGTAAGCTACACTACCGCAATAGATCTCTTTTTTCTTTGAATCTTCCAGTTTATCTACATCAAGATAAACCACATTGAATTTAGAGTTGTCAGCAGCGAAACTGGTATACTCATAATCAAAAGCTCCCATGCTTTTAGCTAACCACGAAGCCATCATCGAACCCATATAATCTATTCCAGGATAAGCAAAATCGCTCTCGTGCTTTTCAATTCTCTTGGCATTTATCACTTTGTAGTCTTTATCAAATTCAAGGAACATAAAATCAGTAATAATTAATTTGGTAGCGCCTGTACTTCTGCCTCCCATAGCCATTGCAGCTATCCCCGCACCGTTAGCTGCTTTGCGAAACTGTTCGCCAACAAGTATCAAATTTCCGTTTGCTGCCTTAACTGTTTTATGAAAGTATATATAGCCTCCGTCTTTCAATTTACTTCCTTCCATTTTCTCAAACTTGCCAACACTTTCTTCCCAGGTCATATATTGCTCCTTATTAATTTTTCCCTGACTATTGATTTCAAGCACTCCGAAACCTAGGCTTTTATCCTTAATAATATTGGCTCCCTTTGGAAAATACTGACCAAAAACCACCATTTTATCGTTACTTTCCATATACGCACCAACCGGTGAAATTTCATATTTTGCGGTGACTGTAGGAATCTCAAATAATTTTTTTCCGGTCTTCATATCCAATCCCAAGATAAAGGCATCCATATCCTGGGTAAACAACTTATCTCTTCTATACACTATGGATAACAGAACATCTTCATTACTCTGGTAATAGTAAGCCGCGTAATATTTATCCGAGGCTTTATCTGACGAATAAGTCCATTTGATACCATCTCCATTTATGCAATTGATATTGAAACCGGTTTTCTTAAAATCTTCTATCGAATAGTTGATAAAACCAAAATTCTCAATAGAGAAAAGATCTGGCATCATGTCTTCTGTATTTGCCTGCATAGCAGCAGACAATTGATAAAGTTGCGACTTACCTACAGGTATTTTTATTTCCTTTTTCAGGGTTCCCTTTTCATCAAACAGGCGTATGTCGTATAGTTTGGCTTTAGTATCTGCAAATTTTAAAAGGATATTGTTACCATCATACTCCGAAGCCACGAAAAATTGTGATCGGGGGATTGAAATTTTCTGCTGACCAACTTCGTTTACGTTCTCATCAAAAATTTGCATAACGAACGTATTGTTCTGTTTGTCCTCCTTGTCAAGAAAATACAAGGCGATGTATCCCTTTACTTCAGTTCCCTGGTAAATAGGTTTAAGATTAGAGGATCTAAATTTAAGAACTCCACTCACTGTTTTATTCTGAGCAGAAATATTTCCGGTCAGAATAAACATCAGGAACAGGGTTGTGATGATTTTCATTGCTTTCATAATTGTAGGTTTTTTTAATATTTAGTAATTAATGAATTTTGGTCGTATAACTTCTTGAAATTTTTGTTGCTATAATAGAATTTTTCCTTGAACAAGTTTACAAAATTTGAAGACACACCTTTAAGTTCATCAATGGAAATTCTATCCAATAATCGCAACAACTGATTCAGATATTCAGAGTAATCAGGCGAGGGTTTGGATGCATGCTCATGTAATTTATGATCTTTCATACTGTTCAGAAGTTTCTGAAGAGAAGCTGCAACAGAGTTATGTATCATAACATCATCAGGATATTCTTCCAGCAGATTAAGGCCATAATAAAGCACCGTTGCATAGTGTTCGAAATCATATAAATACTGGATTTCTTCAAATTTTGAAGCAGTAACGAACCCTTCCAGTAATTCGCGGGATTGTATGAAATTGCTTTTACCGTTGGGAGAATATTTTTTATCCGCAAGCATTTTTTTTATAACCTCAGCTCTCAGCTTGCAATCCGGATGTGTTTTAAGCGAATCTTCGTTAGAACCAAAGGCATCTTTTCCACCAAAGCCTAACGTCTTATTTGGTAATATCCAAGAGTTTTTGAAAGGATACTCTTTCGAATTAAAGTAGGTGACATAGCTAATCGTAAAAGTATCAGTATCCACAGAATCAAGTATAGCCATATCTCTGATACCTGCTTCTGCATTATATTTAGTGTTAAGCATTAAAAGCATTCCAAGTGAATCAGCGCTTGCCTCCTGATCTCTATTATGCCGTTTTGAGTCGTAAGTCATCTTCTTGAGATATTCGATATACTTTTGGGCGGCACCAAATTCGTTCTTGGCAATTTCTTTAAGATCCTGCTTGGTATCTTTTGAATATTTCAATTTGATTGTTTCTATTATTCTGTTATCAACATGACTTAAGAGCTGGTGAGCTATTTCGTGGCTGAGAATAAAGGCTATCTGCGCTTCATTTTCCATTTTCTTTAACAGACCAATGTAGAAGGTAATATTCCAGTTTCCGTCACAAGAAGCATTGGGCTCAGGGTAACGAGAAATACGTAGTTTAAACTTATCAGGAAGACTATTTGCTTTTACTATTTCGTTAAGAATAAACTGAAGGTAATCATTAAACTTCTTGTCCTTAATGAAATGTTTTTTATGAATTTCATACAATAACTCTTTCTCGCGCCAGTAGAAAAAATCTACTACTTCATCTTTGGCTTTCTTGGATAGAGCGTCAAGTTCCGGACGGGAAACAGATTGTTTGTATTTTTTTTCATCCAAACCAATACTATCGCTTGTGTACTCCAGTGGAACATATTCCTTAGCATCCTGTGAAAAGCATACTCCGGAATGAATTAGCAGGAAAAAAATTGAAAAAAAATGAACCCTGATGAAAGGAATAAAATTGCTTTTCATATCAATGTGGTGCCTGGATTTTTTCTTGAATTTATTTCAGCGCGAAAAAATAAATTTTCCAGATGGTTTACAATATTTTCTGAATTAATCCTGTTAAAACTCTACCCGGCCCTACCTCAATAAATTCCGTAGCTCCATCAGCTATCATCTGCTTTACTGACTGTGTCCAACGTACCGATGATGTAAGTTGAGCTATCAGGTTTAGCTTTATTTCCTCTGCATCTGTTTCGGCCTTTGCTGTTGCATTTTGATAAACCGGACAGACAGGCTGACTGAACGGTGTGTAATAGATAGCATCAGCAAGTTCTTTTCTTGCGGGCTCCATTAATGGAGAATGAAAGGCTCCCCCAACCGGCAGCTTTATTACTTTCCGAATGCCTGCTTCTCTCAATATACCCATAGCCATATCTATTCCTTTCAGGCTTCCCGAAATAACCAATTGTCCCGGTGCATTGTAGTTCGCAGCTACTACCACTTCATCTTTTATATCGGCACAAATTCTTTCCACCTGTTCTTCACTTTCATAGTTCAGCACTGCCGCCATCGTGGAAGGTGTCAATTCGCACGCTTTTTGCATGGCCTTTGCACGCACGGAAACTAACTTCAAGGCGTCTTCAAAAGTCAAAGTTTTATTAGCTACCAGAGCAGAAAACTCACCAAGTGAATGACCGGCAACCATATAGGGTTTGAAGTTCTCAATAAGAGATAATGAAATTACGGAATGAAGAAAAACAGAAGGCTGGGTAACTTTAGTTTGTTTCAATTCTTCATCGCTCCCTTCAAACATGACTTGCGAAATAGGGAAACCGAGAATCGCGTCAGCTTCAGCAAACATTTTTTTTGCAATCTCCGACTTCTCAAATAAATCTTTTCCCATTCCTGTAAACTGGGAGCCTTGTCCGGGGAATATGTAAGCTTTCATAGTTATGATTCACAGTTGACAGTTCACGGATGGCGGATGGCAGTAATACATTTTTGTATTTACCGTGAACCGCAATCCGTGAACCGTCAACTCAGCTTCGCTGATATAAGATTTATAAACTCACTTCTTGTTGATTGCTTCTCAAACTCACCGGTGAAGGCGGAAGTAGTAGTTACTGAATTTTGTTTTTGAACCCCGCGCATCATCATACACAAATGCTTTGCTTCAATTACTACCGCTACACCAAGGGGGCTTAAAGCCTCCTGTATAGAATCCTTTATCTGAGTAGTTAGTCGTTCCTGCACCTGCAACCTGCGGGCATATACATCTACCACGCGGGCAAGTTTACTTAAACCAACAATCTTTCCGTTAGGTATATAGGCAATGTGTGCCCTCCCATAAAACGGAAGCATGTGATGTTCGCACAAAGAGAAAAGCTCTATGTCTTTTACAATCACCATCTGGCTATGGCTTTCTTCAAACAAAGCGCCTTTCAAAATTTCAGAGGCATCCATGTGATAGCCCTGTGTAAGATAATGCATGGCCTTGGCTACCCTCTGTGGTGTTTTTTCGAGACCGCCACGGGTTAGGTCTTCGCCTAAGGCCTCAATTATTTCGCTATACTTTTTAGCCACTAACCTTAGCGACTTATCATGATAGATTTCTTTCTTTTCGTATTTCATCATATGATGGTTTTGTGGTTCGCAGATCGCGGTTCGCGGTAAATGCATTTGGTTTTACTGCGAACCGTTTACTGCCATCCGTTAACTATTCTCTCCATAATACTCCACATAAATATTTTCTGTCTCCACCAGCTTAATACAATGCAGTTTACAGCCTGTTACATTCGGCTCTAACCATTTCCATATTTGCTTCACCACGTTCTCTGTGCTCGGAAGAATGCCCTTCAACTCCGGAACATCCATATTGAAATTCTTATGGTCTAATCTATCTGTAACTTCTCTCTTTATAATCTTACTTAACTGATGAGCATTCATAATAAATCCTGTATCGCGGTCAGGTTCTCCTTTCACCGTAACAAACACATCAAAGTTATGACCATGCCAGTTTTTGTTGGCACACTTTCCAAACACAGCATCATTTTGTTCTTCACTCCAATCAGGATTGAAGAGCCTGTGCGCTCCGTTGAAATGTTCTTTTCGAGTTAAGTAAACCATGGAACTTGGTTCGCAGATGACAGATGGCGGTTTCCGGTAAATACAACCGCTATCCTCCAAGCGAATTTCTTAATGCGTTTATTTGTTTGAATAAAATTTCATACTTCAAGTACAAATCTGTAAAAGTTTTCTCATCTATATACTTTCTATACAATGCTAAATAAAGACAGGATATTACTTCGAGACTAGAGCGTGAAGAGTATGTCAGAAATCTTCTATACTCATCTTTACTTAAACCCGTTGAACCCTCTGCAATATTCAAATTCACAGAGTCTGCAGCCTTTTTAATTTGAACAGACAAACTAAACAACTCAACTTTCGGAAAGTTTAGGGCCACTCCATGAACCTCATTCGCCAAGGCTCTTGAACTCTTCCACACTTCTAGCTTTTCAAAATTGAATGCCACTGTATTTTGTATTTACCGTGAACCGCCATCCGCGATCCGTCATCCCTGCGTTTCCCGCCATCCGTCATCCGCCAACTCTCTCCAGAATCATCGCATGTCCGTGAGCTCCTGCTGCGCAAGCCGCGAGCAACGCATACTTGCCATTTTCTTTTATCAAACGATTAGCCGCAGTTGTAACCAACCTTGCACCTGTAGCTCCGAAAGGATGGCCGAGTGACAAGCTTCCTCCCCACAAATTAAATTTCTCCATGGGTATAGTTCCCACGGCTTTATCTCTGCCTAATTTAGCTTTCGCAAATTCATCCGAAGCCAGACATTTAAAGTTCGCCATTATCTGTCCTGCAAACGCTTCGTGAAACTCAAACACATCAATATCGCTGAAACTCATTCCTGTTTTCTTCAGCAACTTCGAAATGGCATACGTAGGGCCTAGCAACAGCTCTTCATTTAAATCGCAGGCACTAAAGGCATACGAGTGTAAATACGCTTTGGGCTTCAAGCCAAGCTCCTTCGCTTTGTCTTCAGTCATCAACAACACACAAGCCGCGCCATCGGTTAAAAACGAAGCGTTGGCAGCGGTAATAGTTCCGCCTTCTTTTACAAAGGCAGGCTTAAGCTTCGAAATTTTATCAAGCGTAGTATCGGCACGGAAACCATTATCTTTTGATACGCGCTTAAACTTGGGAGGTGTTTCCACCGCGCCTATTTCATTTGCCAGCAAACCATCGGCATCGGCCTTGGCCGCCAACTGATGCGAACGCACCGCAAACTCATCCTGCTCTTTGCGGGTTACTCCGTAGCGCGCAGCAAGAATATCGCAATCCAATCCCATTGTTTTATTCGTCAGGAACTCAGCAATGGCAGGAGCTTCGGGTTTAAAATCAGAGGGGCGCAGTGTAAGCGCAAACTTTATCATATCGCCTGTGCTCTTCAGCTTTTGCGCCATAAAAAGCTTCTTCCTCATTTTCTTATTGAACAGAATGGGTGCATCGCTGGTACAATCCGTTCCTCCGGCAATTACCACATCGGCATCGCCATTTTGAATAATATGCATGCCGCTTACTATCGCCTGGTTGGCCGAAATGCAAGCCATCGTCACTGTATGACAAGGGGAAGTAGTCGGAATACCCGCAGTAAGGGCAGCTTCGCGCGCAACGTTTCCGGTTTTTACATTGCTGATAGTAGTTCCCATTACCACATAGCCCACCTCTTTAGGGTCAATACCGGTTTTATTCAACAAACCTTTAATGGCAAACTGCCCCAACTGGTAGCTCATCAAATCCATATAATCGGTTCCCGAACGCAGGAAGGGGGTTCGGCATCCGTCTATTACAACAATTCTTTTGCTCATGGTTTATTTTTTTGAGGAAACGAATATAGAAATTTGGCCGATGGAGGATGAATAGCGGTTCGCAGGGTGCGGTTTTTAGACAAGCCTGTCGCACTTGTTGCTAACGGTTCATTTCATTTTGTTTGTGCAACTCTCAAAATCTTCTCCATTTTTCGTCCCTTGGCTAACTCGTCCACCAACTTATCTAAATACCTTGCCTTTTGTGTCAAAGCATTTGTAATTTCTTCTATTCTGTAACCGCAGATTACACCTGTAATCAGTTGAGCATTCTTGTTCAAAGATGCTCTCCGAAAGAATTCCTCAAAAGTCACTTTCTCATCAATGAGTTTTTGCAACTTCTTTTCATCATATCCTGTCAGCCACTTGATTACTTCATGTAATTCTTCTTTGGTCCTGCCTTTACGCTCAACCTTTGTGATATAGTGCGGATACACCGATGCAAAAGTCATTTTTGCAATTCGTTCATCATGTTCGGGTGTTGTTTTCATACTACTTTATTTTTTCAAGACGTCCCTTGCGTTTCACTATGTTTTTATAGTCCCATTGAACTACCCTTGATTTCTTTAACCACCGTTTCAAATCAGCAGGCTCAATTTGCGCTACCGAAGTATAGCGAATCGAAGCATCTTTAAATTTTCCTGTACCGGGCTTTAGTTGTTCTTCTTCAAAGTCTACACCGCTCCAGAACATAAGCCGGACACAATCTTTCAGTTTATCGTAACCGGCAATCGGGTTGCCGTCTAAAAACCACACAGGGTGTGCGTGCCAAATCTTATTTTCTGCTCCGGGCAATTCGTTGTCAATAGTCGCAGCTAGCAGATTGCAAATTTCTCTGTCAGCTGTCGATAGTTTTTCGTTGTATGATTTAATTTCTTCTTTCATAATCCTGTATTGTTGCCGGTCGTCAAATATGCTTGCCTCTAACGCGTTCCTAGTTCATTGATAGTCTTTGCTACTTCCTGAATGTTACCCGTGTCGTGTTGCCATAAATAAATTTCTTCTCTCAGTTTTTTGCTGTCATTATCAATCGGCAAT
>JAZKEP010000043.1:0-2065 GCA_040387015.1 Bacteroidota bacterium | reverse complement strand
GCCAAAATCATTTGAAGCAATTGCAATTCCATTGGTAGGGAAATTTTCCCACGACCTTGCCTGTTTTGTTTCTATAATAATGTGATTACAAGTTCTGCTTATACGTTTGTTGGCTGATTTGTCCAAAAATGGGAACAGTTGCCACTCATCTTCTTCTAGTATTAGTTCTCCACCATTTTCTTGTGCCATTTTAATCTTATAGCTGTGTGGAAACACAACTCCAAGCGCTTGTTCCGTTTCAAAAATATATTTTGAGTCTACTGGAAATGGCATTGTTCTATTTATTTGGTTCTAATTGCCGCATAACTCAAATATACAAGCAAGTTTAACCACGCCAAACTCGCAAAGCATTGCTGTTTTTTTTGAAAGAGCCTTGGAAGAGCGGGCATTTCCAAAGTTGGAAACAGGGTCGGGAAACCTCCCGATGTCATTTCCAAAATTGGAAATAGATGGTGAGCTTAGTGCCCCCTTCACCCGTCTTCTTATCTGCACGAAAAATTTACCCTGTTATTAATCAAAACATTAAATAACGGTTGGCGTATACTCAGACTTTTACTTTCACCCACTGAAAATTGAAAACTATGCTGAAAAAATACTCGCTCATCGGGGCTGCTGTTTTGTTTGTTGCCATTACTGTTTTCTGGGCGGTAGAAATAATTAGGGAATTGACCGAAGCCAAAGCTGAAACAAGCATGGTAGCTAAGCTGGAAGAAGAGCCGCTGATTAGATATGGCATCAACCTCAATGATTTTAAAGTGTTGAACCATGTGGTGAAAAGGCATGAGTTGTTTGCCGATATCTTGTCGCAATACAATGTGGCGTTTCAGACTATCCACTTTCTCTCCTCTGCATCTAAGGAGATTTTAAACCTGCACAAAATAAAAGCGGGAAACAACTTCACCGTGCTATGCGAAAAAAACGATTCGGTGCTGGTTCCTAAAAAGCTGATTTATGAAGAAAATAAGGTAGACTATGTGGTGTTCAATCTCGAGGATTCACTTTACATCTATCGCGGGCAGCGCAATGTAGAGCGCAAGCACCGCGAAGTAAGTGGCGTAATCAATTCCTCGCTTTATGAAACACTTGCCGAAAATGATATAGACCCTGTGCTGGCAGTCCGCATGTCAGAGATTTTTGCCTGGAGTGTAGACTTCTACCGCATTCAGAACGGAGATAAGTTCAAAATTATTTACGATGAAGATTTAGTGGGTGGCGAATCGGTTGCCATTGGTGAAATAAGTGCTATTGTATTCAATAGCGGAGGAAAAGATAATTACGCATTCTATTATGAAAAAGACCCTACCCACGAAGGCGAATATTATGATGAGAAAGGGAACAGTATGAAAAAACAGTTCCTCAAATCACCGGTAAAGTTTTCGCGCATCTCATCGCGCTTTGCCAAGCGAAGGTTCCACCCGGTTACTAAGGTATGGAAAGCGCACCTCGGAACCGACTATGCCGCTTCCTATGGAACCCCCATTTTTGCTACCGCTGACGGTATTGTAGAAGATGCAAAATTCAAAGTGTATAATGGCAACTATGTAAAAATCCGTCACAACGGGCAATACAAAACGCAATACCTGCACATGAGTAAAATTGCAAAAGGAATAAGAGCCGGTTCTAAGGTGCGCCAGGGTGAAGTGATAGGATATGTTGGAAGCACCGGCCTTGCAACAGGTCCGCATGTTTGTTACCGCTTTTGGAAGGACGGCCAACAGGTTGACCCTCGCCAGCAGAAACTTACGTTTGCCGATCCTCTTCCTGCAAAACATAAATCAGAATTCCTTGCAAAAACAAACAGCGTAAAAGATAACCTGGATGCTATTACTTATCATGAGCATAACATAGCTAATCACCGTTTGGCGCAAGCTACTGCCGATACAACCCGCGCAGAGGAATTTGTAGAAAGATTCTTTTAAGACCTGCAAAAAGCAAGAGGGCTTTGAAACATTAGTTTCAAAGCCCTCTTGCTTAATATTTAAAAAGCTGTTACAGTTTAAAGCAGATTCCTCCGTTAACGATGCTTTTACCATAGCCCACCTCTAAGTTCACACCAAACTTAGGC
>JAZKEP010000042.1:35163-41865 GCA_040387015.1 Bacteroidota bacterium | reverse complement strand
AGTAGTATGTGAAAGAAACCGCGCATCAATTTCAAAAGCTGTTGCGCCCGGCCCTATAATATAAACACCGGCTATATCATTAAGACCGGGCAATGGCATAAAGGGAGAGAGGGTGCCATAAACTTTAATCATAATTGTATCGCGACCCGCCCATTTGTTGGCTTCTTCCATAGCAGCCCGAAGAGTGCAATTAGTCACCAATGCGCTGTAAGAATCTTCACCGGGAAATAGATATGATTTATCGTTTGTTGTGTTAACCACAAAAGTTCTTGAGTAAGCGCAAGGGTGAAACGCAAAAACTGTGTGCATTACCAGGAATATTCTGGTAGCAATAACAAGCTGGCGTTTCATTCGTGAAAATTCAAGAATCGCATAATGCTTTTGCGTTAACCATAAAAAACAAAACCGAAATGCTGTAACTAAGAACCTCATAAACTAAAGGTAGAAATTTAGTTAATAGACCTTCGGGAATTAAACTTCCTATGCATGGTTAACTCCAAATAGAAGGAATGCAGGAATCTTCCTACCTTTATTAAGTCTAAAAATTAAGCACTATGAGAAATATATTTACACTGCTGCTTCTCATCACCATAGTTCAAATTTCTTCTGCACAAAAACAAGCTAACCGCTGGTACTTCGGCATGCTTGCCGGCCTCGATTTTAATAGCGGTGCCCCCGTGCCGGTGTATGATGGCATGCTCTATACAGCCGAGGGCAGTTCTTCCATTGCCGACTCTGCGGGCAACCTGCTGTTTTATACCGATGGTATTACGGTGTTTAACCGCATTCACGATACCATGCCTAACGGCTTCGATTTAATGGGTGATATATCAAGCACCCAATCGGCACTGATTGTTCAGAAACCCGGAAGCACCACCCTCTATTATATTTTTACCACCGATGCCGATGGGGGTAGCGATGGCTTCCGCTATTCGGTGGTGGACCTTACGCTGGATGGAGGTAATGGTGATGTGAGCGTAAAAAACAGCCTGATAAAAATTTCGCCCACCGAAAAAATTTCGGGGGTAGGCAACAATGACGGCACAGGGGTTTGGGTAATGACCCACGACTGGGGAACCGATGGTTTCTATGCTTATTTTTTAAGCGATACAGGCCTGAACATGACCCCGGTGATTAGCAATACAGGAACGGTGCACAGTCTAAGCAACTTCCAAAATACCTATGGACAAATGAAGTTTTCCCCCAGCGGAGAAAAACTGGCTTTAGGTATAGGCTACCAGGGGCTTCTTGAAATTTTTGATTTTGATAATAGCACCGGTATAGTTACACACCCTATTTCGGTAAGCATGGGTTATAGTTTGCGGGGTGTCGAGTTTTCGCCTGATAACAGCAAGTTGTATACTACGCGCTTCGATAACCTGAATGATATTTATTTTCTCGATCAGTTTGATTTGATGGCTGGTAGCGACTCGCTCATTATTGCTTCGCAGTTTCTGCTCAGCAATGCCGATGTGCAGGCACAGTTGCAGCTGGGCCCTGATGGTAAAATATATATGGCGAAGTTTAACCTGCCGTTTCTGTCAGTTATCGCTAATCCAAATGCGTTGGGTATGGCCAGCGATTTTCAGGATAATGCGTTGTCGCTGGATACTACCTTTTCAGGTTTAATTGCCAGCCAGCTGGGTCTGCCCGGCTTTGTGCAATCGTATTTTAAATCGCCTCCGGTAGCGGCTTTTACATCGGGCGATACTATGATATGCCCGGGTGGCTGTATAAATTTTGCCAGCCTATCTTTAAACCAGCCTACCGAATGGCACTGGCGCTTTCCGGGTGCTAACCCCGATACTTCTTCGCTGGAGAATCCGCAAAACATCTGCTATCCTCAGTCGGGTTTTTATCCCGTCACCCTCATTACAGGCAACGCAGTAGGCTATGATACGGTTACGGTAAACACCTATGTAACGGTGCGCATACTGCCACCGGTTTCTATTTCAGTAAATGGCGACACCATTATTGTGTATAACGCTGTTTCGCAGCAATGGTACAACAACGGAAATATTATTAACGGAGCTACCGGCAGCCAATATATAGCAGATGGGCCCGGCAGCTATACCGTGCAGATAACCGACAGCTTTGGCTGCGAGGCTACCTCCACACCAATTGTTATTACAGGAATTGACAACGTATTCGGTTCGCAGTTATTGAAAACGTATCCTACACCGGCTGAGAATTTTTTACAGGTGGCAATACCTGACAATGGCGGCACAGCCACCAACATGAGTATTCATAACGTGTTAGGCGAAGAGATAATGCAGCTAAAGCCAACCGGAAAAAATAGTAAGATTGATGTACGCGATTTGCAGGCCGGCTATTATTTGCTGCGGGTAAATACCACCAAGGGCATTTTAACTGCGCGGTTTATTAAGAAATAAAAACAACGATGCCATCGCTTAGGGCGATGGCATCGTTTAAAGTTTGCGGCATTATGCAATCTTAATTCCCAAATCTTTCAACTGGCCTGCATCCACCATGGTAGGTGCGTCCATCATCAAATCTCTTCCGCCCGAAGTTTTAGGATAGGCAATTACATCGCGAATAGTTTCGCCACCGGCCATCAGCATTACAATGCGGTCCATACCAAAAGCACAACCACCGTGCGGAGGTGCACCATATTTAAATGCATTCAGCATAAAGCCGAATTTTTTGTCGCGGTCTTCTTCGGTCAGCCCCAGGCTATTAAAAACTTTCTCCTGAATATCTTTTTGATGAATACGGATACTGCCCGAAAGAATTTCGTTGCCGTTCATTACCATGTCATAGGTTTCGGCACGCACCCGTGCAGGCTCCGTATCAAAATACTGCAAGTCCTCAGGGTGTGGCGAGCAGAACGGATGGTGAGCAAAAGTAATGTCGCCACTCTCCTCATCTTTTTCAAACAGCGGAAAGTCAACCACCCACAGCACGCTCCAGGTACCTTCTTTTATCCAGTTGTTTTTCTTCGCCATCTCCAAACGCAAATCGCCAAGGCTCTTGCGCACCTTCGAAGTTTTGTCGGCAGCAATCAAAAGCAAATCGCCTTTCTGCGCATCAAAAGCTTTTCCTATTTCGCGCAGCTGCTCTTCATTAAAAAATTTATCAATAGAAGATTTCACGGTACCGTCTTCGTTGAACTTGATGTTTATCAATCCGTTTAGTCCGCGGTGGCTTGCTTTTACAAACTCGGTAAGCTCATCGGTTTGCTTACGCGAATAAGCCGCACAACCTTTTGCGTTGATACCTGCCACAATTCCTCCACCTGCAATGGCATTATTAAATACCGCAAATTCGTTTTGAGGAAGAACGGAATTGAGTTCCACAATCTTACAGTCGAAACGCAAATCGGGTTTATCGCTGCCATAAAGCCGCAGTGCATCGTCATATTTCAAGCGCGGCAGTTCGGGCAATTCATATTTCAAAACCTTTTTGAATACATGCTGAATCAAGCCGCCAAACGTTTCAAAAATATCTTCCTGATGAACAAAGCTCATTTCGCAGTCCACCTGCGTAAACTCCGGCTGGCGGTCGCCACGGAAATCTTCATCGCGAAAACAGCGCACAATCTGGTAGTATCTATCCATACCCGCTACCATCAACAACTGTTTTAATATTTGTGGCGATTGAGGAAGAGCATAAAAGCTGCCATGAACCAAACGCGAAGGCACCAGGAAATCGCGTGCGCCTTCGGGCGTTGATTTAATTAGGTTCGGAGTCTCTATCTCCACAAAACTCTTATCATCCAGATATTCTCGAACGGCTTTATTCACTTGCGCGCGCATGATTAGCGTATCTCGCATCTTCGGTCTCCTTATGTCAAGGTAGCGATATTTCAAACGCAACTCCTCGCTGCCATCGGTATCATTCTCGATGATAAAGGGTGGAGTTTCGCTTGCGCTCAGTACCTTCATTTCGCTCACCGTAATTTCAATTTCACCAGTGGGTATGTTTAGGTTCTTACTGCTGCGCTCGGTTATTTTTCCTTTTATCTGAATCACAAATTCGCGGCCAAGTTGGTTGGCGCGGTCGCAGAGAGCAACATCCAAATCATTATTAAAAACAAGCTGAGTAATGCCATAGCGGTCGCGCAGGTCAACAAAAGTCATTCCGCCAAGGGCGCGTGTTTTCTGCACCCATCCGCTGAGGGTAACTTCGGTGCCAACGTTTTTTAAATTCAATTCACCACAGGTGTGCGTTCTGTACATATTCTTAAAATTTTGAGCGGGCTAAAATAAAATTCGTAACCCAATTCGCGGTAAAATTAAGTTTTCACTGTTCATGAACGCAACACTCGTTGGGCGCTAACCAGCCTGTAAATGTTCTACGAATGCTGTATAATTTCTGTGGGCATTATATTTTTCCTGCCATGTGTTATAAGCATTTTGCCTGAGTACACTTAGGTCAATATTCTGGCACTTTTCTATTAAAAGAGAGAGGTCTTGTGGACTGAAATTTTTATTTAGCAGAAATCCGTTGATGCCATCATTAACTATCTCTCTATTCCCTTCCACGGAAGTAGCAATAGCAGGAATGCTGGCCGACATGGCTTCCATTATGGCTACCGGAACTCCTTCTGATTCAGATACATTTATGAAAAGATCTATTGCGTTGTGAGAATAAAAGTTTCTTACATCTTGGTTGCTCATGTTTCCTACCAGGTTAATTTCTACATTTTTATTTTTTGACAAGGCTGAGGTAACAGTATCACTTAGTTTCCGGAATAATGGTCCGTTGCCTATATGCGTCCACTTTATTTTTCTGCCCGAATCCTGAACCAGCGCCAAAGCCTCAGCTATCATGTGCACCCTTTTTCGTTCAATAACTGCTGAACAAGATAAAATATGGAACGATGGGTCGGAAGCATCTGATTGGGAAGAACCTGTTTCAAAAACACCCAGTCTGGATATTTTGAGACTTTTAAATTGTCCGACCTTGCGAACGAAATATTGCAGTCCGTCTCCGGATATAAAAAAAATCCCGGTTAAGTACGTAGCGAGCGTTCTGCGCAACGGCAGATAACGGGCAGTATTTTTTTCGAAGTAAACGTCCCATCTGTGGGCCCTGCAAAAAGCCGTATAAATAAATCCCCTTTTTTTAAGATACGCCAAAGCAGCAGCGTTGTCGTCAGCCCAATAACTGTAGTAAACGGTTTGGGGCGATTGTGCTATTTCGGGTAATCTTTGCGTTAGAAATTTCTCCAGTAAACATGCCTTATACAACGATTGTAATATTGTATTTATAATAGTAGGGGTGGGCTTTATTCGATACTTTCTAACAATAAACAGGAATTCAGATAGAAAGTCTGGCGACAGCAATTTTGAAAGTGATAGTATTTTTTCTGTTAAAGATAACTGGTAAGTTCGATGAAGCACTGTTACATTTGGAGGGATTTTTCTGCTTACCTTGCAATCTGTTGCGTTAGTGATTATTACTATTTTGCGAAAACCTTTTGATAAAAAACCTATTTCATTTTCTATATATGCTTCATCGGCTCCGAAAGGGAAGGTTGATGTAAACAGAATCAGATTATTAAAGGGTTGCTTTGTCTCCATTATTTTTGATGCTTAAATATCATTGTTTTTGAAAAAAGTACTAATTATTGCCAATGATTTCCCGCCTTTAATTTCTATTGGTGGTCAAAGACCCTATAGTTGGTATAAATACCTTCCCCAATTCGGGTTTCAGGTTACAGTTGTTACACGTCATTGGGATACATCCTTCTTTACCCCCGAGGAATATATTAAGGCGGCCAATCAGAGAGTAAGTAGTCAATCAGATGGCTTGAACAGGGTAATCCGAGTGCCATATTGCCTGAATTTGAGAGACAAATTTTTTGTGCGCTATGGTGTTGCCCGCTTGGTCATTCTAAGAAAGTTCCTTTCTCTCTTTTATTCACTGGCGGAACATTTTCTTTTTTTCTTTGACTCCAAGCGCAATATTTATTACAGCTCGCTTAAAGAACTTTCAGACGGGCAATATGATGTGATAATTGCTACCGGGGAGCCGTTTCTGCTGTTCCGCTATGCGCACCTTTTGTCAAAGCGGTTTCATATCCCCTGGATTGCTGATTATAGAGACACTTGGACATCTAACCAAGGCAATTATAAACTGAGCGTTCTTAGGAAGTTTCAATTTCTTTTCTTTAAAAGATTGGAGAGGAGATATTTATCCAACGTCCATACTATTACAACAGCTTCGCCTGATTATGCCTTTCAACTAAAGCGGATATTTGCTTCTAAATGGGTTGAAACAATTTATAATGGTTATGATAATGTGGCCAATAAGCTGGTTGAGAAAATCGCTCCTGACCCGAATGTCTTTTACATTACGTATGCAGGTACGATATATCCTCATCAAAACCTGGAAATGTTTTTGAAAGGAGTAGCCGGCTTTTTATCAACCACCGCTGTCTCAGATGAAAATTTCTCTATTAGATTTTATGGAGTCACCAAGGAGGAAGTGCTGAGAAGAACAGTTGATTGGGAAATTTTGAAACCCTTTATTTCCTGTCACGAAAAACTGCCTTATCAGGAAATTGTTAAACGATTTAGAGAATCCAGGATATTGTTGCTCCTATCTTCACCGGGGGCTAACTGGTTAAATGCGAAACTGTTTGACTATATGTCAGCTAAGAGAGCAATTCTTTTGGTTGAGAATGATTACGGAATTATGGAAAGGCTGATAAAAGAAAATGGTTCAGGGTATATT
>JAZKEP010000042.1:14129-35153 GCA_040387015.1 Bacteroidota bacterium | reverse complement strand
AAACAACGAAAAGGATGTGGTTGAAGCGATACATAAGGAATTCGAAAAATTCCGTAAAGGTATCATTACCGAGTTTTCCACAGGAAGCAATAGCAGGCAATACTCAAGAAAGGTACAAGCAGCAGCGCTAGCTGGCTTGTTAAAGAATATTACTAATTAGATGTTCGATGAGCACCTCCTCCTCTATGGTTAATCTGTATTTTTTAGCCCTCCCAATTGCTAAATGATAGCCGTGTGTTTTCTATTTGCCGAATACTTTGTTTGAGAAGAATTGAATAAACGGAGATTATGATCATATTGATTTTGAAACGTAGTTACTCTCTTAAATTCTTCTATTCTCACAATTATCCCCTTATACTTGCAATATGAAGAATTTTGCATTGATAGGTGCTGCCGGATACATTGCCCCGCGACACTTGAAAGCTGTAAAGGATACCGGTAATCAGCTCTTGGCAGCTTATGACCCCTTTGACAGCGTGGGAATTATGGATAGTTATTTTCCCAGTGCTGCTTTCTTTGTAGAGTTTGAAAGATTTGAC
The DNA here is from genome assembly GCA_040387015.1 of Bacteroidota bacterium. Taxonomy (GTDB): domain Bacteria; phylum Bacteroidota; class Bacteroidia; order Chitinophagales; family LD1; genus Bog-950. The sequence continues at coordinate 34,614 of JAZKEP010000042.1, read as the reverse complement.
CGCCATTTGGATAAACTAAAGCGTCAGGGCACTTCAATTGATTATGTTTCTATCTGTTCTCCGAATTACCTGCACGATTCTCATATCCGTTTCGGGTTGCGTAATGGAGCTGATGTGATTTGCGAAAAGCCATTAGTTCTAAAGCCCTCTAATGCAGAGGCATTGATTGAACTTGAAAAAGAAACAGGAAAAAAAATAAATACTATTCTTCAGTTACGCCTACATCCGAATGTTATTAAGCTGAAAGAGAAAATTGATACAGGAGACAAAAACAAAATTTACGATTTTGATTTGACCTATATTACTTCCCGTGGTAATTGGTATTACACCAGTTGGAAAGGAGAAGGTGCTAAGTCCGGAGGGATCGCCACTAATATTGGCATACACTTTTTTGATATGCTTATCTGGCTGTTTGGGGAGGTAAAAACCAATGTAGTACATATACATACGCATGATCGTGCGGCAGGGTTCTTAGAATTTTCGAAAGCGCGGGTGCGTTGGTTTTTGAGTATTGATCCAGATACCCTTCCTCAGGCAGCGAGAGAAAAGAACATGCGCACCTACCGCAGCATGACACTTGAAGGAGAAGAAATTGAATTCAGTGATGGTTTCACTGATTTGCATACACGCAGCTATGAAGAAATTCTGAAAGGGGATGGATTCGGAGTGGAAGATGCACTGCCAAGCATTCGCGTGGCGAATGATATCCGCAATGCTCCACCTATTGGATTGACAGGAGAATTTCATCCGTTTGCAAAGCTGACTATGAGTAAACATCCTTTCAGTAAAGAATAAATTCCATCATTTAGGTTTCGGATTGAAATCCGAAATCCGAAATCCGAAATTCCTAATGTGTGGTATAGCCGGCTTTTACTCTCTCCACAAACAATTCAGCGAAACTGATTTGCGGGCAATGACCAATGTTTTGCAGCACAGAGGTCCGGATGCTGCAGGATATTTCGTGAATGAAGAACAAACCTGTGCGCTAGGTCACCGTAGGCTAAGTGTCATTGATTTGAGTGAAGCTGCTAATCAGCCTATGTTTTCAAACAGCGGTCGGTACGTAATTGTTTTCAACGGAGAGGTTTACAATTTTCAGGAGGTAAGGCGGCAGCTCAACATAACTCCACGAACGACCAGCGATACGGAAATTATCATCGAAGCTTTTGAGAAGAAAGGAGCAGAGTGTGTTCATCTATTTAATGGAATGTTTGCTCTCGCAATTTATGATAAGCAGGAAAAATCGCTTCATCTATTTCGTGATCGGCTTGGAGTAAAGCCGCTTTATTTTTTCAGTGACGAAGGGAATTTTGCTTTCGGCTCAGAAATAAAAGCATTGATGCAAACCGATTTTGTTAAGAGCAATGTAAAAGTGCATAAACCATCGGTTTATACTTTTCTATATGCGGGTTACATACCTGAACCCTATACCATCTATGATAAGATTCACAAATTGCCGGCAGGAAGCTATGCTATTATAAAAAACAACAGCATTGAAGTAAAAAGCTATTGGAAGCCGGAGGATAAATTAAAAGCGGAAGTGAATGCCAATTTTAATTCGGCAAAAAAAGAATTGAAAGAATTGCTTACCTCTTCGGTACGTTATCGAATGATAAGTGATGTACCATTCGGAACCTTTTTGAGTGGGGGAATAGATTCGAGCTTGGTCACCGCTATTGCACAAAGTATTTCGGACAAGCCGGTTAAAACTTTCTCCATCGGATTCAAAGAAGCAAAGTTCAACGAAAGCGAATACGCCAGAAAGGTTTCGGAACATCTGAGAACGCAGCATCACGAATTTATAGTTACAGAATCTGACGCGCTTGAATTGATGGATAAAATGATGACCGCTTACGATGAACCTTATGCAGATTCATCGGCCATTCCTACTATGCTGGTGTCCAAACTAGCCCGCAAACATGTAACCATGACTTTAAGCGGTGATGGAGGGGACGAGTTATTTTTGGGATATGGTATGTATAATTGGGCCGATAGGCTCAATAATACTGTGGTGAAATTGTTTCGTAAACCAATTTCATTTTCTCTTTCTCAATTAGGGGGCCGATTTAAACGCGGAGCAAATGTCTTTGATTACCCCAATGAAGAGCTTATAAAAAGTCATATATTTTCTCAGGAGCAATATTATTTCAGTGAGTGTGAATTGAGCGAATTGCTGGAAGGCGATTTTAAACAAGCACCTCTATTTAAAGAGCAATTTGAGACGAAAAGAAAACTATCTGCTGTAGAAGAACAGGCTCTCTTCGACATTAAGTATTATTTAAAAGATGACTTGATGGTAAAAGTAGATATTGCCAGTATGCAGTTTTCTCTGGAAGCAAGAACTCCTTTTTTGGATTATCGGGTGGTGGAGTTTGCGCTTAATCTTTCAGAAGATTTAAAAAGGAGAAACGGAGTAGCAAAATACCTGTTGAAAGAAGCGCTGTATGATTTTGTTCCAAAAGAACTTTTCGACCGGCCGAAATGGGGATTTTCCATTCCACTTTCAAAATGGCTGAAACATGATTTACATTATTTAATTGGAAAGTATCTAAGTGAGGAAATAGTAAGAAGGTATTCGATAGTTAAGTATGAGAAGGTAAGCCGAATGATTGAGCGGTTTGAAAACGGAGAGAATTTTCTTTACAACAGATTATGGGTTTTGATTCTGCTTCATAAATGGATAGGAGATTCAAATTACGGAACATCAATCCCTGAATAACAATGATCCAGGTTCTTTACATTTCGTACGATGGCATGACCGATCAGTTGGGGCAAAGCCAGGTGATTCCATATCTTAAAGGGTTATCTAAAAAAGGGTACCAGTTTACGTTATTGAGTTTCGAAAAGCCGGAAAGATTTAAAAAGTATGCTGTAGAAATTTCTTCCCTCCTGAAGGAGAACAATATTGAATGGGTTCCACTTACTTACATTAAAAAGCCGCCCGTTCTTTCCACCATGTGGGATGTGCATCGAATGAAACGCAGAGCATTTCAGCTTCATCGCGAAAAGAAATTTGAAATTGTTCATTGCAGAAGTTACCTCTCTTCGTTAGTTGGCTTGCAGATGAAACAGAAATTCCAAACCAAGTTCATTTTTGACATGCGTGCCTTCTATGCCGATGAGAGAGTGGACGGAAGAATCTGGAATTTGGATAACCCATTTTATAAATTCATCTATCGCTTCTTCAAGACCAAAGAGAAGGAATTTCTTAAAGAAGCTGATTATGTAATCACTTTGACCCAAAGAGCTAGGGATATTATTCATACATGGAAAGAGATACCGGCACAACCCATTCCTATTCAAGTAATCCCCTGCTGTTCCGATTTGGAATTGTTTTCAGAAAGGAGTGTAGATCAGCAAGCGCTGCAAATGTTACGGCACCGGTTTCAACTTACCGGTAACGAGTTTGTATTAACCTATTTGGGAAGTGTTGGAACCTGGTACATGCTGAATGAGATGCTGGATTTTTTCAAGTGTTTACTTACGATACTTCCTCAGGCTAAATTTCTGTTCATTACCAACGACTTACCAGCCGACATACTTAAAAAAGCGGAGGCGATGGGAATCTCAAAAGATGCGTTTATTATTTCTCCGGCCGAGCGAAAAAATGTACCCACTTACTTAGCCCTTTCCCGTTGGTCAATATTTTTCATACAGCCATATTTTTCAAAAACAGGATCCTCCCCCACCAAGCAGGGAGAAATTATGGGTATGGGTATTCCTATAGTTTGTAATGCGGGAGTTGGCGATGTTGATTCAATAGTAGCCGACACGCACTCTGGCTACGTGCTGAAAGATTTTTCAGAATCAACTTACAAGGCAGCAATCGAAAAAATGCAGAAGGAAGAACTTAGCAAAGAACAGATAAGAGAAGGCGCTTTCAAATATTACGCACTGGAAAAGGGCGTAGGGAAATATGAGGAGGTATATCGTAGAGTTTTAGGAGAATAAGATCTTTCGTAATTCATCCGTTTTGTCCCTCTCTCGGAGAGGGATTAAGGGGAGAGGACATAAATAAATCGAATTATGAAAGAGGTCTAATGGATCTTTTTTCATAATTCATTCCAGGGATACCCCATCTTTGTTTTAAAACCCCTTCCGCTTGGCCGAACCCGATACCGATTATCGCGGAGCCCGAAGGGAAGGCCGCGAAGCCCGAAGGGAGGGTCGCGTTGCCCGATGGCAAGGCCGCATTGACGATGCCGGAGGTCGCGATGACCGATGGCAAGGTCGCGAAGCCCGAAGGGAAGGTCGGAATGACCGATGGCAAGGTCGCGATGACCGGAAGGAAGGTCGCAATGACCGTTAAACTCATCGCGGAACTCAAAATTCGATGAAAAACAACCAAAAAAAGGGGTTTTTTCAATTTTTAGCCCTTTATCGAAAGAGAGCTAAGCCCGCCTGACCGTCTGGTAACGGGAGAAGGGCAGCCTTACGTGACTATAGTTCACCCGAAACCAATAGTTGACTGCGGCATCAAAGCACCATTCTGGGGTAAACTCTTCTTAAATGGCGGTTCACTTTAATCCGGCAATAAATACGGAACTCTTTAAAGCTCTTAAAAGGGTTGTCCTTCAAAAGATTTGCTATAACATTTTCGCTTCCCAAATAGTAGGAAAAAATATTGCTGTAACCGGTACCAAAGTATTTAACCATATTTAAAGAGGTTGAATAGAGGCTGATGCCTTTTTCAATGGCGCTCCTTTCGGACCAAACACCCCCTGAATGGCGGTTATAAACACCACCATGAAAATTCAGACAAACCCCTGGCCCTTTGGTTAAGATTTTAGCCCATAAAAACGTGTCCTTAAAATAGGGTTGAGACAGGATTTTTTTATCAAACGCCATATTCCTGAAAACAACGGTTAACGTTTTCAAAAGATAAGGACTAAACATATTCTCAATTGAAATTTCGAAAAGCGGCTTGTCATCTTCAAAAATTTTTTTCACAAACTCAGGTTCATAAGCTTCCTCACCTTCTGCCCTTTTTACAAAAAATCGCGTAGTGCAAATGGAATATGTGGGATTGGCTTCCAGAAAATCTACCTGCTTTTGAAGCTTTAGCGGATCAGTCCAGTAGTCATCTCCGTCACAAAGGGCAATATAATTCCCTTTGCAGTGCCTTAGAGTAGAAATGAAGTTGGATATCATTCCTATATTCTTTTCTTGCATAATAATTTTGAATTTTCCGGGATGCTTACTGTTGTATTGTTTTAGTATTTCTTGCGTTTTGTCAGTAGAGAAATCATCTCCAATAACAATTTCAAAATTGAAGTTGGTTTGTTGTAGCAAAAAACCATCTAAGGCTTGTTTTATATACGAAGAGTGGTTATAAGTAACACAGCAAATAGACACTAAAGGGTTATTAACCATTTTTTGATTTTATGTAATTCTCCTCTAGTTTTAATAATTCCTTTGATCGCTCTTTTATGAATTGTGCTGGGATGCCAAAATAAACCCCCCAAGGGTTACAGTTTATTTTTACCAAAGACATCGCTCCAATAGAAACTCCATCCCCTATACTAACCCCAGGCAAAATCACTGAGTTAACTCCAACAATTACATGCTGTCCTATTAAAACAGGGGTTGTGGTAACAGTTCTAAATCGCATAGGTATTGTAGGTCCCGTTAAAGAATTGCCGGAGTAGTCATCATTACTGGAATAAATACTTGTTCGTGCTGATATACCCGAAAAATTTCCAATTTGAATTTTCGCTGCTCCAATAATGGACACGTAACAGGCGATGTGTACATTGTTACCTAAAAAAATTCCCTCTTCACCGGCTGATAAAATTGTAAAATCGTCTATTCTGACGTTGTTACCCAAATGTATTTTCTTGGGATTATAAATTGATGCTTTATCAGAAATCAAAACGTTTTCTCCAATTGAACCAAACCCAAATTTGCTTAACTGTTCTACTGACAAAGCACCCATTATATTAAATTTTAGTTTTTATCATACAAGAAGAAAAGCAAAAATAGCATTATGTTCTTTCTGCAATTTAGCAGTATGAAATTTGGATTAACTAGCTAAAATGTCTGCAATGATTTTTACTATCAACTGCTGATCACTACTTGCAATATCATAATATAAGGGAAGACATATCACTCGTTTTGAGATACTGTTTGATACCTCACAAGTCTGCTTATCTACATAAGGCAGTTGCGTGAGTGAAGGATAAAAATATCTCCGGGGATAAATCTCTTCGGCATTTAGCGCTTTAATAACTTTCAATAAAATAGGTTCTGTTTCAAAAACTATAGGATAGTAAGCGTAATTATGTTCCACACCCGAACGCAATTTTAAGCGGGCAACAGGTAAAATATCCAAATGGAGGTCATAAAACTCAGTGGCTCTTTTTCGACTGGAAATAATTTCTTCAAGGTACGGAAAAACAGCAAGCCCCATTGCCGCCTGTAGTTCACTCATTTTCCCATTTATTCCCAAGCCATGAAATGCTTCGGGACCATTGTGCCCAAAGTTGTGCATATAGAAAAGCTGTTGCTGTAGTTCAGCATCTTTGCAAAACATAGCCCCCCCTTCTGCTGTATGAAACAACTTGGTGGCATGAAAACTACAGGTGCTTATATCTCCCTGGTTAAAAATAGAGTCTCCTTTATATTTTACGCCAAAGCAATGGGCCCCATCATAAATTACTTTCAGGTTATGTTTCTTAGCAATAACTTCAATGTTGCAGGCGTTTCCAAAAACATGGGTGGCGAGTATAGCAGTAGTTTTAAGCGTAATAGCGTCCTCAATTTTTGCTTCATCAAGGGTCCAGTATTCCGGGTGGATATCTGCAAAAATTGGAGTGCAGTTCTCCCAAACAACGGCCGCGGTAGTGGCAACATATGAAAAGGGTGTGGTAATTATCTCACCGCCATTGCCAAAAAGTTTCAGCGCTATTTGTAATGGTACTGTGCCATTGTTGGTAACAGTAACAAACGGTACATTTAAAATGTCTTTAAGCTTCTGCTCCAGTTCCAAAACTAGTTCGCCACGGTTGGTAAGCCACTGTTTATTCCATGCTCGCTGTAGCAGAGCGTTGTATTCGGCAATAGGGGGCAAAAAAGATTTGGTTACAGGAATCATTTTTGATTAGAGGCATTTTCGTGAACTTCGTACTTCTCTGGAATTTCAATATGAAAAAATGCGCCCATTTTTTTCCATTTGTTTTCATCTTCTAGCTCGCAATGAATAATTCGGCTGTTATCATGGCTGTTGAAAAAGCGCAGCACATCCTTGTTTCTGGCGCGATAAATTTTTTTGTAATGTTCGCGATGACTTTCATTAAGCTCCAGTAATTTATCTAAAACATCCTCCGAATAGGAATACCTATCACCAAACTTATTATCGAATTCAGTTTCACGGTTGTAAATTCTGGAATGTATATAAGTGTTTCCGAGAGTTCTACCCCCGCTATGGGATTTCATAGAGTCGAACCATTTATCGCTATCTCTTGTAAAGAGAATAAATTTAGAATCCGGAAACCGATGAAACAACACTTTATAAAAGTCTAAACCACCCCAGGGGACATCCTCAAACACGATATGATTCTTAAAATCAGGAGAGCTAAAAATTTTTTCATAATTGCCATCGAACCAGCTCTTTGACCAACCGTTATTGAGTGAAACAGCCCAGGTAGCTACCGGGTAGCCTTGATGGATAAAAAATTTCCCAACCGATGTTGTTCCGGTTCTTTGAAAAGAAATACAAAAAATTTTAGCTGGATTCGCTGTTTTTTCCGCCAGCAGAATTCCAGCTACTTTTCTCTTAAGTTTTGCAATAAAATCCATAAGCCGGCACTTTAGAAATAGGATACAAGAATAAAAATCATTTGGAGGAATTTATCAATATTACAGATACAATAAACGCTTTTCAGCAATCTGTAAGCCGGTTAAGCCAGCTATCTGCCAGTCTCCCATTTGAATATAGGCCTCAAGGGCCCCGCTGTTTTGCCTAACCAATTTCCGGAAGTTTTAGCCGTAGGCTGAACAGAAAATGAAAGAATATCATTTTCACGAACAATTATTCTGGTTCTATTCTCAACAACTAATAGATTAATAAAGAAATCCCCTTCATTGAAGAAATATCTGGGGATTATACAGGTAAACTTATTATCAATAACAATATCAGAATCTGCCGAGGATACTACAAAAAGTATGTCACCACTCTCGCCCTTAAATTGTAAGGTTACATCTACTCTGCGGTTTTCATTTTCATTAAGTAACCGAATTGTGAACAATAATTCTTCGTCCATTCTCATCGGCTCTTCGTACGATTTCCCCTTTGCTTTTATTCCGAACTCTAAAACAGCGCAACCATCACCGGCAAGCTGTCCCGGTTTCAGAACCTTATGATTTATAAGGGTTCCTCCTGTAATCAGGTTTTGATGAACTGCTTCTTCAACATCACCCTCATATTTTATGGTGCCCTGGTCAAGAACAATCGCTCGGGTGCATAAAGTTTGAACCGCTGCCATATTATGGCTGACAAACAGGATAGTTCGGCCATCTTTTTTACTTACATCGTTCATTTTGCCAAGACATTTTTTTTGAAACTCGGCATCGCCCACGGCAAGCACTTCATCAACAATCAATATCTCCGGCTCCAAATGCGCAGCCACGGCAAATGCCAGCCGCACGTACATACCACTACTATATCTTTTTACGGGGGTATCTAAATATTTTTCCACCCCCGCAAAATCTACTATCTCATCAAACTTGCGGTCTATTTCTAAACGGGTCATACCAAGAATATGGCCATTCAAATAGATATTATCTTTACCAGTCAGTTGCGGATGAAATCCTGTACCCACTTCCAGCAAACTCGCTATTCTTCCTTTTACCTTTATAGTACCAGTGGTTGGGGCGGTAACCTTTGAGAGTATTTTGAGTAAAGTGCTTTTGCCAGCACCATTTTTTCCTATTATACCCAAAACTTCCCCCTCATTAACCTGAAAATTAATGTCTTTCAATGCCCAAACATAATCGGAGGTCCCCTTTTGAGTGCGGTCATTTGTTTCAGCCATTAAAATGGTGGGATCCTCAAGGCCCCTTAGCCGAGCCCATAATTTCTGGGCATCATCCTTTAACGTGGAAGCACCCACCTCGCCTAACCGATAAAGCTTAGAGACATTCTCTGCTTTTATTACAATTGACATTTCACTTATTTTTTCATTTTCCGCAACCAGCAGCTACTAAATGTCATCTCATTAAAAGAAGGCATTTCTCCGTTTTAAAAAAATACACAGTTAAACCTGTACTTATTAGTAGCCAAACCCATTTTAGGTTTTAGTTTATAATACTTAAACCAGTTTGAAACGGATATTTTTGACTTTAACAGATAACTCATAGACAAATAAAGAATTTCTATTTTGAAAATCAATTTATTCTTAAGTTTCTACAGTTGGTATAAAGTATAATTATTCTATTCTTTCAGATTCCTCATGAAAAAAAATATTTTGAATTGCGGCAGATAGAAACAGGACTTAGATTATTCAACGAAGGCTTCAGAATAGCACTATCTTTAAGTAAATTAGCATAACCAAATATGCGCAGATATTTTTCGTCCTTATTTCTTTTATTATTACTGCAAAGTAGGTTCAGCGATTGTAGCGCACAATCAATAACACCCAATCAGCTTTCCGGTCTTTTGGTATGGCTGAAACCCGATAGTGTGGTGAAAGATGTAAATAATAGAGTAAGTAGCTGGGTAAATGTGGTTGGGGGGGCAAACTTTAATCAAGCCACCGCCAATAGGCAGCCATTGTGGGTAGCTAATGTCTGGAACGGTAAGCCGGCTATATTGTTTGACGGTAGTGATGTTCTTAATGCCGGGAATGCTTATAATATAGGCACAAGTAGCCGCACAATTTTTATTGTGGCTCAATCAGATAGCCCAACCTGCACATTTTATGCTAAGTCAACTACAAATGCAGCTTCAAACAGGATAGGGTTAATAAATAGCGGAACAGGCTTAACTCAAATATATTATGATAATGCAGGGCATAATTTGTCAACAGGCACCTTCCCAACCGGGGTTAATATATGGAGTACGGTAATAAATAAGACCGCCCAAAATTTAAAATTATACAAAAACAGTTCTCAGGTATTACCTACAGTTACAGGCATACAGGGGGGAGCCTATAACTTCAATTCAGCTTTCAGGTTTTTATTGGGGGCCTACAACGGCCCAAGTGATGTTGGACAGAGCACCTACTTATATGGCTACATAGCCGAAGTAATTATTTATAACCGGGCACTATCAGATAATGAGCGAAACCAAGTAAATCAGTATTTGAGTTCTAAATACGCACAACAGATAAGTCTGGGGCCGGATATTATTCAAACTCCTTATAGTATGTGCTCTGTTACCTTACAGGCTAGTCCGGGCTTTACTAATTACAGGTGGTCAACAGGAGATACTGCCATAACTACTTTAGCTATTGCGCCCGGTTCTTATTGGGTAAGCGCTACCGATATGTGGGGTTATGAAACACGGGATACCATTAATGTATCGTTTATTGCTATGCCGGACACTGTTTTATGTGCCGGCTCTGCGCTCACTATTGGTACTGGGCTACCCGGTCCTTATTCTCATTTGTGGTCTCCCGGGGCCGATACCTCTTCATTATTTACACTTAACCAACCGGAAATCTATTCTGTTAAGCTCACGGATACATCCGGCTGTTTCCGGACAGATACCTTCATTGTAATCTTGGACTCCCTCCAATATAACATAGGTTTTGGAAGTGATAGTACCCGTGTATGTTCCGGTCAGGCAATTGGTTTGCAGAATGGTAACAATTTAATAAGCTCCTATAGCTGGAGCAATGGGTTACAATTGCCTTCTATACCTGTAAGTGCAAGTGGATATTATTCTGTAACTGTTACTGGCTTGTCGGGATGTCAGGCAAAGGATACCATCTTTGTAACAGTTAAAGGTGTCCCTCCTCAGGTTAATTTTTATTTTGACACGGTATGCCTTGGTACGGCTACTGATTTTTTTGATCAGTCTCTTATTGATACTCCTGAAGTGATCGCTTCCCTACTTTGGAATTTTGGTGGCGGAAATACAGATACTGGCTCCGCCCCTTCCTTTGCTTTTGCCAACTCCGGGTTGAATAATGTTACGTTGGTTGCAATCTCCGCTGTAGGATGTTCCGATACAACCACCCGGTCTGTTCCTGTCATTTCAAATCCTGTAGCTTCCTTTAGTCTGCTGGTGCCCGCCTGTCGCAACAATACTTATACTTTCTTCAGTAATAGTCAGGCAGGGACAGGAGATTCTATATTGTTTTATAGTTGGTCATTCGGAGATAGTACTTCGGATTCACCTTTAAAAACTCCTACACATATCTATACCTCAACAGGAGATAAGCACATTACTTTAACTATCACTACAATGAAAGGATGTACAGCTATACATTCCGATACGCTAACAGTTGATTCAACAGCGGCATCAGCCGGTATTTTTTCCCTGAATCAACCTCCTATGGGATATGTAGTGGTAAGTGGTATTGTAAATTTTTCGTGGTATGGTAGTTTTAATTCCTTAAATTATAACCTGCAAATAGCCACGGATATTTCCTTCAGCAACATATTGATAGATACCTCTGTATCCGGATTAAACGTTTCAGTACTGCTCACTCCTCAATTCTATTACTGGAGGGTTTTGGCCAAAAATAGTTGTGGTGAGCCAACAAGTTCGGAGATTAAATCTTTTACTGTCATTGATCTGGGATTTTTCGGAACAGTCCCCTTGTGGTTGAAAGCAGATGGACAATTGGTGAAGGATTCAGTAAGCAGAGTAAATAGTTGGACTAATATTATCGGAGGTGCAAATTTTGAGCAGCCCATAGCAGAAAAACAGCCCTTATGGGTGAATAATGTATGGAACGGCAAACCGGTAATTCGATTTGATGGGGTCAATGATTTTTTGAATGCAGGAGATGCTTATAATATAGGCACGAACAGTCGGACTGTATTTATAGTTTGCAAAGCGAATACCAGACCGTATACATTTTACGCTAAATCTAGGGCTGCTGGCGTCAATAATCGGTTAGGTTTCCTAAATGACGGAACTGCAAACGGATTACAACTTGTATATCACGATAACGCTGTAAGGAGTTTGACATCAGGGTCAAGTCCGACAGGTGTGAATATATGGGGTAATGAAATAAATCGAAATTTGCAGAATTTAAAGATCTACAAAAATGGCAGTCAGTTCGGATCGCCCGTTTCGGGGATCCAAGGGGTGCTACATGATTTCACTTCCACTTTTAGATTTCTCTTGGGAGCCTACAATGATGGCCAGGATACGGGAGTAATATTACCCTTGAATGGAGATATTGCAGAGATGATAATCTATAACAATGCTTTGAGCGATAATGAACGCAATCAGGTAGAGCAGTACCTGCGGTTTAAATATGCTCCTCAGATTAATCTGGGTTCTGATATAGAGATAAAATACGGGGTGTGTGATACTGCTTTAAATGCGGGTAGCTTTGCAAATATTCGATGGAGCACTGGCCAAACTACAGCAAGTATCCGCGTTAAGGAAAGTGGAACATATTGGGTAACCGCCCAGGATGTTTTTGGCTACATTACTACCGATACCGTAGAAGTAGCCATTCCATATAAAGGAACTAATGTGGGAGATAGTGTTATAATCTGCTTGGGCGACTCGGTTCGCATAGAGCAGCAGATTTTACCATCGGGCGCGTATAATTTTTTGTGGTCAACCGGCAGTACACTTAATTTTATTTATGCAAGCACGCAAGGAACCTATACGGCCACTATGACCGATACCTTGACTCCTCAATGTATTCTTTCTGCATCTCCTGTTTTTGTAAAGGTAGATTCTTTTCGGCTCTACTCTTTACTTGAAGATGATACCACAATGTGTGCTGGTAACAGCATTGCTGTGTTATCTTCTCAATATCCACTCGACTCTTTTTTCTGGACTACTCCGGCTACTACCGTAACTACTTCTTTGGTCACCGTTGATTCAGGAGGCAGTTATTCTGTAGTGGTTACGAATAGAAATGGCTGTATGGCAGATGATACCATACAAGTAACAAGGCGTTGGTATGCCCCTAATATCGACTTTGTTGTAAGCGATGTTTGCGATGGTACCCCTGTTACTTTTCAAAATACAACAGCCATTCAAGGGGCCGATACTATTAGATTTTGGAATTGGAATTTCGGAGATGACAGCACTTCTTCGCAACAGGCACCTTCGCATCTTTACATAGCGACCGGACAATACAATGTAACAGTAACCTTAGTCACTGATTCCGGCTGTACGGGTAATAAGATGGATACGGTTAATGTCTTTCCCCAACCAGAAGCAGCTATTAACTATAATCCGCAGGTAATTTGTGCAGGCACCACAGTGGAATTCACCGACAATACACCGCTTTTGCTGCCCGACACTATCCTGAAATATTGGCTGCTCAAAAGCACCGACATTTTTACATCTTCTGATTTTACTTACAATTTTCCTGATGAAGGATTGGTTTCGGTCATCTTTATTGCCACTACAAATCGTGGCTGCACGGATACTGTTTCGCAATTATTGGAAGTATTTCCCGAGTTGGCAGCCGATTTTAGTTTTGATAGTGTTTGTCTGGGCGATTTCACTGAATTTAAAGACCGCTCATCCTCATTTTCAGTACTCACCTGGCTATGGAATTTTGGTGATGGAGGTCTCTTTTCCAATGTGCCTAATCCTGTCCGCAAGTATCAAACAGCAAAAACCTACAATGTGAATCTTACATTAACAAATGCAATAGGGTGTATAGATACAATCAGCAAGGATGTAAAAATTGTTGCTCCTCCTATTGCCTCTTTTGCCGATGCAAACGCCTGCGAAGGGTTTTATTACTCTCCAAAGGACAGCAGCATTTCTCTTAACGACACCATCGCTTTTTGGAATTGGACAATTGATACTACCATCTATACAGGCCAATCTCCTCAGCATTATTTCGCAAAAGCAGGAACTTATCAGGTGGTGCTTAACGTGAGCACTAAAACAGGCAATTGTAAAGCTTCTGCAACTCGTCAGGTCACTATCGATCCTAACCCAATCGCCTTATTTGGATTCTCCCCATTGTATGGAGAAGCACCCTTGGAAGTAACCTTTAATAATCAAAGTACCAATGCGTCTTCCTACCTCTGGGATTTTGGCGATAGCTTTACTTCTACCGAAGAAAGGCCCGTTCATATCTACCTTGAGAATGATACAGTTAATATAATTCTTACTGCTGTTTCCGATGCGGGCTGCGCCGGCTCTTATGCCAAAATATTTATTGTAGTTCCCACACAGCTCGACCTTTCTATAGATAAAGTTACTGCAACACCCTTACAGCAATCAGATGGTTCTGTTGAGATTACAGTAACAGTACGCATGACCAACGTAGGTACCCGAATTATTACTTCGGCAAAGTTGTATGCCCTTCTCGGGGGTGGAGGTTTCATTACCGAGGACTGGACCGATACAGTACCCATGGCGCCTGGTGCGCAACGTATATATACATTCCAGGCCAAGTTTGTGGTGTTGGGCGACAAAGCCACCTATGTATGTGTGGAGGCAAGGGAAGTGAATGGAGGGGAAACCGAAATCAGAACAGATAATAACCGCGCATGCACCACTCTGAATGGCGCCATTCAGTTAGTAGGTCCATCGCCAAATCCTGTTTCCGACTATTCAGTAATGGGAATCATTTTGCCTAAAGCAGGCAAAGTGAGCATAGCCATTGTAAATACTGCCGGTCAGTATGTGTTGGAAGAAACTGAATTGAATTTGCCGATAGGCAGAAGCGATTTTGAAATACCCGTACATCGCATGAATGCTGCCGAGTACTTCATCCGTGTAGTATATAACGATGAAAAATTCGTTAGAAAATTTGTTTTGAAGAAATAGTTTCCCCCTTCTGTTATACCCAAGTATTTATCTTTCGTTTCATCTGTGCTCTCAGTCTTGACATAATTCATTTTTACGCTTTTATAATTTCCTTCTGCCGCTTCATATTTCTTATCTGCCTTCTCTTTGATCTGCTGCATTCACCTTTGTTTCCGCGTTCCTTTTAACTTTGTCCAATTCGAATGAATGATATAACAACCATCAGTGCACAACAGGATTCTGTCTTTACGTACATCCGTAAGTTATGGGAATACCGCAGTCTTGCTATCACTTTTGCCAAGCGCGATTTGAAAATTAAGTATGCTCAAACTTTCTTAGGCGTTTCATGGATTCTTATTCAACCAATTCCTTCTATTCTCTTCTTTACATTTTTTTTCGGCTACATGATAAAAATGGATACCGGAGTTTTGCCGTATCCCGTATTTGCGCTAACGGGCATGATCGGTTGGACTTATTTCACTACGCTGGCAAGCAGCATTGGAAACTCGCTGATTGAATCACAGCACATTCTTAAAAAAATATACTTCCCCAAATTGATTTTGCCTTTGTCGAAAGTGCTGGTAGCTGCCGTTGATTTTTTAGTGGCGTTTGTGCTGATTGTGTTGGCCATGCTATTGTTCTCTGTTTATCCCGGTTGGCAGATTATTTTTTTTCCGCTCTTTTTCTTGCTGAACATACTTACTGGTTTTTCCATCGGTATCTGGATCTCTTCTCTCACCTTTCGCTATCGCGATTTTCAGAATGTGGCTCCGGCATTTATCGGCTTTTGTATCTGGTTGACGCCCGTATTTTACTCCACTACATTTCTTCCCCCCAAGCTCAACTACATCATGTATTTTAATCCGATGGCATTTGTTATTGAGGGTTATCGGTACACACTCGTTGGCGATAAAGTTCCGTCTCCTTACTTCCTGATTTCCGTCATTCCTGTCTTGCTTTTATTTGTCTTAGGTTTGTTTTACTTTAGGAAAATAGAAGATGAAATTGCAGAATTCATATAAGCGCGTATTATGAGAAAAACATTTAAAGACCCTGAGCTTCAGCGTCAGTTTGATAAGAACGGATATGTAGTCATTGACCTTTTCGCTCCTGATGAGATAAAACGGTTCACTGAATTATATGACGAATTGGAGGGCGCTAAAGGAACTGCCAACACAAATAAAAACACGTATGAGCTGAGTTTTTTTGAAAAGGATGTAGATTCCAAGAAGAGAAAGTTCAATGCTGTTTATGAATTCGTCAAGCCACTTATCGATAAACAACTTGATAGATATTTGCCCATTATTATTAATCTCTTTAATAAAGAACATGGAACAGGTGAAGTGCCTATCCATCAAAATTGGACTTTTGTAGATGAGAAGAAATTTACCTCAGTTTCGGTTTGGTGTCCCCTACAGCCGGTAACTCGGAAAAATGGCACCCTCGAAGTAGTGCCGGGTTCGCATAAAGTGATTTCTGATTACAGAGGCCCATCCATCCCTTGGGTGTTCGATAATCTGAATGAATTGATGAAAGAGAAATACATGCTTCCTTTCGAGTTAGTACCGGGACAGGTGGGAATTGTGGATGACAGCGTAATTCATTATTCAGGAATCAATCAGACACATGAGCACCGCAAGGCAGTGCAGTTGATTTTGAAGCCTGAAGAAGCACCTACTATTCATTGCTATAAAGAAAATGATACAGATGATATTGTAACCATCATGGAAGTAGAGGACGATTATTTTTTCGATTTTGATATGTGGAAGAAACCCACAGGCGGAAAAAATAAGACTACCATTCAATTTCCTGTTCATAAAATCTCGGAAAATGAATTAGTGGAGTTGTGTAACAAGAATCTGCAATCGTGATTAGTCATTTCACAGATGATAATCTTAATAGCCAGATAGAGAAGAACGGATTTGCAGTAGTGCCATTCGCCACAGTTCAGCAAATTGAAGAACTACAAAACTTCTATCACAGTTTACCGGAAGTAAACGCCAAAGGAACATACGTTACTATGTTTCATCCATCCTATGAGTACCGAAAAAAAGTGGAAGAAAAAATTCGTAAACTTTTTGCTGCAAAAGCAGAAAGCTATCTGAACGGTTATCGTGTACTCTACACCAATTTAATGATTAAAGAACCCGGGCCCGAAGGCGATTTCCCTGTTCATCAGGACTGGACGTATGTTGATGAATCACATTTTGCTTCTTATGCCTTCTGGATTCCGTTGCAGAATGTAGATACTACCAACGGTGTGTTACACGTGGTGCGCGGAAGCCATAAGTTTATTACGGCCCTCAGAGGCCCGTATGTTTATGAGCCTTTCAAACAATTGAGCGGAAACATTAAAATGAAACATGCCGAACCAATAAATTTAAAAGCGGGCGAAGCATTAATATGGGATCATCGTCTTATTCATTTTTCGCTACCCAATCTTTCTTCGCTGCCGCGAATGGCTTTTACTTTAATTGCTGTTCCTAAAGCGACAGATGCCATTCATTGTTTTGGATTAGATGAAAGCAGAGGAACAGAAATACAAAAATATTTGGTTGACACTGATTTTTTTCTTCGCTATATCATTGGAACCCCCCCCGAAGGCGTAAAACTTCTTGAAACCGTTTCTCAGAGAGAGACCACCTTCAGCGAAGAGCAATTTATTCAGATGCTTCAACACGCAAAGTAATCATGAAGGTTTACTAAATTCATGCTTCCGTATTTGATACTATGAGTGAAGATTACAGACAACAATCAAAAAAAGTAGCAGACTACTATAACCAGATGCAGCAGGGTTATAATGAAGTGTATGGTGACACCATTCAGGCATTTCGGCCCACTAAAAAAGATGAATTGATGAATCATATTGCCGCCAGCGCAGGTATTAAAAGCGGTATGAAAATTCTTGATGCGGGTTGCGGAGTGTGCGGACCGGCAACATGGTTAGCGAAAAATTTTCATCTAAACGTTTCAGGCCTTACTATTTCAGATGTACAGGTGGCGCAAGCGCAAGAAGTGATTGCAAAAGCGAATCTTTCTGCTAACGTTAATGTTACCCTTGGCGATTATCATGAGCTTGAAAATTACTTCCCCAAAAATACATTCGACACAGTGTTGTTTCTTGAATCGCTCGGACATTCGGGTGACTCCGCAAAAGCAATTGCTTCAGCCTATGAAGTGTTGAAGCCCGGTGGAAGTATCTATATCAAAGACTTCTACTATAAAGAACCCAACGATGCACATTGGCGTAGCCGCATTGAAAAAACCATTGCCAACATTGATCGCTTGTATAGCTACAACACACTTAATCTAAATCAAACGCTTACGGCTTTGCGCTCTGTAAAATTTGAAATTGAGTTCATCCGCAAGTTTAGTTTCAGCGATGATATTTCTATCCGCCTTGAATTTGAAAGCCGTTTTGGTATAGACATTTTCGGTGGAGAAACTGAATTTACACCGGCCGAGTGGCTCGAAATAAAATGTATTAAACCAGAAGTATGAGTTCGCCAGTTTTTTATTCTGAGGCCCTTCAACAACAATTCGATGCCGATGGAATTGTAAGTGTTCCGTTGCTGAGCAATGCCGAAATGCTTTCGCTTCTTAATTTTTATGAAACTACGTCCGCAGGTACTACCGACAGAAAGTTTCACTCTACCATGTTCAGTAGCGATGCGGCTTACCGGAAAAAAATCGATGAGGGTATCCGCAAAATTGTAATGGAAAAAATTAACCGTGTAGTAAATTATTATCGCATCCTTTTCGCCAACTTCATAGTGAAGGAGCCTTCGGTCGATACCCGCGTGGGCATTCATCAGGATTGGAATATGACCGCTCCTGAAATTACTTCGATCAATGTCTGGATTCCCCTGGTTGATATTAACGAGCAAACCGGATTATTTTATGCTTTGAAAGGGAGCCATGGAACTTTCCGCAACATTCGTTACACGCCATACGAGGATAATGCGTATGCTGAATTAGAAAACTATATTCTCGATAATTCAACCTCTTTTGAAGTGAAAGCGGGCAGTGCTCTGATTTATCATGGCGGACTGGTTCATTTTTCTGAACCCAACCGTTCCAATGCCTTGCGCATAGCTGTAGGTTGTGCAATGATCCCCGAAGGAGCGCCCAACCTTCATTTTTATAAAAGAGACAAGAACAAAAAACATCTCGAAGTATATAAAGTAAGCGAAGAGTTTTATCACTGCTTCAATTTTTTAGACGAGCCCAAAGGGGTTTTAAAAATAGATGAAATTGAAGCGTATGAAACCCTGCCTGTAAGTAATATGTTTAAAGGTTAACTTCTAATCCTCATGCGTGCGATATTTAAAAACAAGGAAAATGAACGTGCCATTACCCGCAAAGGCTATGCTGTTATCCGAAATTTGGTGCAGGAGAATGTTTGCGATGAACTGAAATTGTTTTTCGAACAAAGCGGTATGGTGGACCAGCGCCCTTTCAGCATCAGCAATTGGAACAACGATGAAACCTATCGCGCAGCCATTTATAATAAAGTAGCTTCTTCGGTGTTGCCGTTTGTCGCTCCGCTTTTAAATAATTTCAAACCGGTGCTGGCGGTTTACACGGCCAAGCGCCCCGGTGAAAAAAGCGATATGCTTATTCACCAGGATTGGAGTTTGGTGGACGAAATAAAATTCCGTTCAGTAAGTGTTTGGGTGGCCCTATGCGATATGCATCCAAACAACGGCAATTTGCAGGTCGCGGAATACAGTCATATCTATTGTGGATTTCCGCGCGGCATGAATGTGCCCGTTCCATTTGAAAATATTCGCTCGAAAATGCACGAGAGTTTTCTTACTGATTTGCCTTTAAAAAAAGGAGATGCCGTGGTTTTTGAGCACCGGCTTATTCATGCTTCTCCCCAAAATAATTCGGCTGAAATACGATTGGCGGCTGTGTTGGCGCTGATACCTGCCGAAGCAGAATTGATTCATTATTACAAGCATCTGGACAATAACACACAACTGGAATTGCTGGTGCAGAACGATGACGACCTGAAACAGGTAAATTACTTTGATGCCCCGAACAAGCCGAAGCACAGAAGAAGTTTGGGAATGGTGCCTGCGGAGTTCAGGCAGTTGACCTTGGAAGATTTGGAAACAGTTATTTCAGAACAAAAGAATGAGTTGGTTTAAAAGCATATTCAAAGCGGAAGAAGATACTTCGAGAGGTCGATTTGACTTCCCGTTTTTTAAAAATGCTGAAATTCAAAAGCAGTTGGCGGAACAGGGTTACAGCGTACAGCCTTTGCTAACCCCCGAAGATGTGAAACAACTCAACAACGATTTTTTTGAGCTGCTTGAAAAAATGGGTGAGCCGCTGCCCGATACCCACTGGACCAGCGGTAGAGTAGCCGATACGGAAATCAGAAATTTTGCGCGTAATGCCATTCATAAAATTCTGCCCCTGCGCTTAGAGCAATACTTCGATAAAGAAACCGCAGACTTTATCGGGGGAATTTTTGTTGCAAAAAAGCCTTCGCCCACCAGCCGTCTTTATCCCCATCAGGACAGCAGCCATACCGATGAAACCAAATATCCTGCGGTATATGCCTGG